>JBIOED010000095.1:0-13009 GCA_044445675.1 Caulobacterales bacterium
ACCGCGGCGCGGTCGGTCGTGCCGACCATCTGGACGCAGGCGGGCGGCAATCCGGCCGCCGTCAGGCCCATCGCCACCGCGGCGTGGATGGCGAGGTTGGACGCCAGGCATTCCGATCCGCCGCGCAGGATGGCGGCGTTTCCCGAGCGGACGCACAGCGCGGCGGCGTCGGCGGTCACGCCCGGCCGGCTCTCGTAGATGATGGCGATGACCCCGATCGGGGTGCGCACCCGGGCGATGTCCAGGCCGTTGGGGCGGTCCCAGCGGTCCAGCTCGGCGCCCAGCGGGTCGCGGAGGGCGGCGACCGTCTCGATGCCGTCGGCCATGGCCTCGACCCGCGCCTCGTCCAGCAGCAGCCGGTCGATCATCGCCGGGGCCATACCGGAGGCTCGGGCGCCGGCGACGTCACGGGCGTTGGCGGCGAGGATCGCAGCGGCCTCGGCGCGTACGGCCCGCGCGATGGCGGCGATAGCCCGCGTGCGCGTGGCGGCGTCGGCCAGGCGCAGGGCCACCGCGGCGTCGCGGCCGGCGCGTCCCATCGCGCTCATCTGCGCCGGCAAGCTCGCGCCCGCGTCGTCCATTCGCGCCCCATATGCTCAGACTGAGCCTTACCTAGCCGGTTTGCCCCGCCTTTCAAACGGCGCAGGGCCGGCCGTCGTTCGTGGCGCGTGCCGTCGCCCTCCGCTATTCAGGCTGCCATGGACGCCTTCCCCGCCTTCTTCCCGCTCGCCGGCAAGACCATTGTGATCGCAGGCGTGGGCGAGGCCGCGGAGGCGAAGGTCCGGCTGTTCGAGGGTTCGCCGGCGACGATTCTGCGCCTGGACGGCGAGGCGGCGCTCAAGCCCCAGGCCTATGAGGGCGCGGCCCTGGCCTTCATCGCCTCGCCCGACGCCGCCTTCGCCGAAGCGGCCGCCGGCGCTGCCCGGGCGGCGCATGTGCCGGTCAATGCCGTTGACCGCCCGGCGCTCTGCGACTTCACCACGCCGGCAGTGATCGACCGGGGCGCGGTGGTGGCGGCCATCGGCACCGGCGGCGCCTCGCCGATGCTGGCCACCTTGCTGCGCCACGACATCGAGGCCCGCGTGCCGGAAGGCGCGGGGCGGGTGGCGGCGTTGTTCGCGGGCCTGCAGGACGAGGTGCGCCAGGCGCTGCCCGAACCGCATCGTCGCCGCGCGTTCCTGCGCGCCGCGCTCGGCGGCCCGGCCGCCGAGGCGGCTCTGCGCGGCGATCAGGCCGGCGCCATCCGGCTGTTCCGCGAGGCGCTGGCGCGCGACGCGCCGGACGCCGGCGCGGTGCAGTTCATCGATGCGCGCGGGCCGGCCGACCTCCTGACCCTGCGCGCCGCCCGGGCGCTCGCCGCCGCCGACGTGCTGGTCTGCGATGAGGGCGCTCACACCGAGATCCTGGCGCTGGCTCGCCGCGACGCCGAGCGCGCCGGGCCACAGGCGCCGCAGCGGCTGGCGGAGCTGGCGGCGCAGGGCCTGCGGGTGGCGCGGCTGGTCACCGGACCCGCCTGGCGCACCGAACTGGCCGCGCTGGAGGCCGCCGGCGTCGAGACCGAGGTGCTGCCGATCGCCGGATAATTCTACCCGGGCAATATTTACTCCAACAATATATCCGGGTAAAAAAACGCCTCCTACGGAGTGCGCCCATGTCCAGTCCCTTTCCGGAAGCGCGGCGCGCGGCGGTCGAGCGCGCCCTGATGGCGGCGTTCGGCACAGCCGAGCTCGACGGGGCGCAGCCGGTCTGCGGCGGCCTCAGCGGCGCGGGGCTGTGGCGCATCCGCGTCGGGGGCATCGCCTATGTGCTGAAGGTCGAGGCGGCGCGGGACGCCACCCGCGACCCCGCGCACGCCTATGGCTGCCTTCGGATCGCCGCGGCGGCCTGCCTGGCGCCGCGGGTGCGCTACGCGGACCCGGTCGATGGCGTGGTGATCCTGGACTTCGTACCGCCGCACAGCCTGGCGCTCGACTATCCGGGCGACGGCAAGGCCCTGGTCACCGAGCTGGCCCGGGCCGTGCGCGTGCTGCACGAGACCCCGGCGTTCCCGTCGCTGGTCGACGGGCTTGCGGCCATGAACGGGCTGATCGCCCAGCACCGGGCGATGGACATCCTAGACGGCGCCGCGACCGCGGAGCTTTTCGCCCGCTACGACGAAGTCCGCGCCGGCTATCGCACCCGGCCGCAGGATCTGGTCTCCAGCCATAACGACCTCAATCCCGGAAATGTGCTCTATGACGGCGCGCGCCTGTGGTTGGTTGATTGGGACGCGGCCTTCCTGGCGGACCGCTACATCGACTTGGCGACCGTCGCCAACTGGTTCACCCACGACGCCGCCGGGGAAGCGGTGCTGCTCGCCACCTACTTCGGCCAGGCGCCGGCCTCCAAGCAGCGCGCGCGGTTCGACCTGATGCGCCTGATGAATCACGTCTTCACGGGGGCGATCTTCCTGAACGGGGCCATGGCTGAACGGCCCGGCCGCCTGAAGGATCGCACCCTGGCGGGCCCGGACCTCGCCGCCCTGCACGCGGGCCTCAGGACCGGCGACTTGGACCTCATGGCCTGGGAGAACCGGGTCGCCTACGGCAAGGCGCGCCTGGCTGCGGCGCTCGCCGGCCTGCGCGATCCTGCCGGCGCAGCGGCGCTGGATTGCCTGGCCGCCTAGGTCAGCAGCGACCGCGCCTTGGTTTCCGGCAGCAGGAAGAGGCAGGTCACCACCGACACCAGGGTGAAGGCGAAGGGATACCAGAGCCCCGCGTAGATGTTGCCCACCGCGGCGACGATGGCGAAGGCGGTGAAGGGGACGAAGCCGCCGATCCACCCGGTGCCGATGTTGTAGGGCAGCGACATCGCGGTGTAGCGGATTCGGGTCGGGAAGAGTTCGACCAGACAGGCGGCGATGGGGCCATAGAGCGCGGTGGCGGCGATCACGAACACCAGCAGCACGCCGAACGCGCCGGCGATGTTCATGCGCCCGGGGTCGGCCTTGGCAGGATAGCCGGCGCGCGCCAGGCCTTGCTTGATCTTGCCCTCCACGCTGGCCTTGATCGCCTTGGCGACCGGCCTCGGCGCGCCGCGCGCGTCGAGCGATTCGATGGTGGCCATGCCGACCCGCACCATGGCCGCCTGGCCGGCCGGCGCGGCCTGGTTCAGGTAGGTGACCCCGGCGTTGGCCAGGGCGCTCTTGGCGATGTCGCACGACGAGGTGAAGGCCGCCTTGCCGATGGGATCGAACTGCAAGGAGCAGTCGGCGGGATCGGCGATCACCGTCACGGGTGTGCGCCGCTCGGCCTCCGCGAGCGCCGGGTTGAGCGTCGCCGCCAGCTCATGGACCCCGGGGAAATAGGCGATCAGCATCAGGGTCATGCCGAACAGCATCACCGGCTTGCGGCCGACCCTGTCGGACAGCCAGCCGAACAGCACATAGCCGACCGCGCTGGCCGCCGCGGCGGCCATCATCAGGCCGTTGATGGTTGCAGGGTCGACCTTCAGGAATTTCTCCATGAAGGTCTGCACGTAGAAGAAGGTGGTGTACCAGACGGCCCCCTGCGCCGACATGATGGCGAACAGCGCCAGCAGGACGATCTTCAGGTTCTTCCACTGGCCGAAGGACTCGGCGAAGGGCGCTTTCGACCCGCCGTCCTGCGCCTTCATGGCGGCGAAGGCCGGGCTCTCGGCGAGCTTCAGGCGCATGTAGATCGAGATCGCCAGCAGGCCTGCCGAGAACAGGAACGGGATGCGCCAGCCCCAGCTGTCGAAGGCGGCCGGGCCGAATGCCTTGCCGAGCGCCAGGCGGGTCAAGAGGATCACCAGCAACGCGGCGAACAGGCCGAACGCCGCGGAAGTCTGCACCCAGCCGGTGGAGCGGCCGCGCGCGCCCGCCGGCGCATGCTCGGCGACGTAGATCGCCGCGCCGCCATATTCCCCGCCGAGCGCGAAGCCTTGCACGATGCGCATGACCAGCAGCAGGACCGGGCTCAGCAGGCCCACCTGCCCATAGCTCGGCAAGAGACCGATCGCCACGGTGGCGCCGCCCATCAGGACGACGGTCACCAGGAAAGCGCCCTTGCGCCCGGCGCGGTCGCCGATCCGGCCGAACACCAGCGCACCGATAGGACGGAACAGGAAGCCCGCGCCGAACAACGCCAGCGCCGCGGCGATCCCGGCGGTCTCCGGCAGGCCAGAAAAGAAGGTCTTCTGGATGACGCCGGTCAGGCTGCCGAAGACGAAGAAGTCGTACCACTCGAAGGTGGTCCCGGCAGAGGAGGCCGCCACCACCGTGCGCAGGTTGGCCGCCTTCGCCGGCGCCTGCATCCCCTCCGCGGCGATCTCCGCCATGCGCAACTCCTCCCCGTCCAGGGCCAAGCTGTAACACCGCTTCGCGAAAGGTTGGAAGGCGCGGGGCGGCCCTAGCAGGTCTTGTGCTTGGGGTTGCCGGCGATCGGCGGCAGGGCGTGGATGTAGGTGGCGAGCGCCGCAACGTCCGCATCGCTCAGCTTGCTGGTGCTGGCGACGACGTCCTTCATGCCGGTGGGCTCGTTGAAGCACTTGTCCTGGCCGGACTTCAGGAAGTCGGCGATGTCCTGCTCGCTCCAGTCGCCGATCCCGTCCCGATGCGGCGTGATGTTGCTGGCGAAGCGGCCGCCGGCTTCCAGGTTCGGCGCGCCGGCGTAGAGCTTATCGAGCTCCGGGCCGCCGAGCGGGCCGCGCGCGGTATGGCACTCCGCGCAGTGGGCCGGCCCTTCGGCCAGGTAGGCGCCGCGGTTCCAGGCGGCCGAGCGCCCGGGATTTGGCGCGAACTCATGCGGCTTGAAATAGAGCAGCTTCCAGACTCCCACCGCGCGCCGGATGCTGAAGGGGAACCGCAGCTGATGCGGCGCCGATGGCGTCGCCGCCGCCGGCAAGGTGTTCAGATAGGCGAACAGGTCGCGGACGTCGGAGGTCTTCATCAGGCTGTAGGCGGAGTAGGGGAACGCCGGATAGAGGTGCGCGCCCTGGTCGTCGACGCCACGTTTCATCGCATTGACGAAGGCGAGCTCGCTCCAGCCGCCGATACCCTCCTTCGGATCGGGCGTGATGTTCGGCGTGACGAAGACGCCGAAGGGCGAACTGAGTTTCAGCCCGCCGGCGAGCCGGGTCCGGTCGTCCTGCCCGGGCGTCGCGTGGCAGGCCGAGCAGTTGCCGGCGATGAACATGACCTCCCCGTTGGCGAGGTTCGGACGATAGCCGGCCGCCAACGCCGAAGCTGGCAGCCTGCGCGGCGCCGTCAGGGCCCAGAGCGCGACCAGCGCCACAAGCGCCAGCAGGCCCAGGTCGATCAAACCGCGCCTAACCATCGTGGGAAGCCGACACCTGCTACAACGCCCCCTGAAGCTTTCGACGGGTCTGGCGCGTCAGGTCTTCTTCTTCATGCGATAGACGTCGTGGCAGGACTTGCAGGTCTCCCCGAGCGCCTTGAACGCCGGTTTGAAGGCGTTGGTGTCCTTGGCATTCCCGGCCGCGGCGGCGAGGCTGGCCATCTCGGTCAGGCGCTTGTCGAAGTCGGCCTTGTTTTGCCAGATCTTGGGGTCGGCGGAGGTCTTCGGGTCCGTTCCGCTGCCGGCCGGATAGAGGCCCTTGAGCTTCTTGGCGTTGGCGGCGACGCCGTCCATCAGGCCCTCCACCTTGGCCGCGTCGAAGGGCGTCTGGGCGGAGGTGTAGGCGCTGGCCTGCTTCATCGTCTGGCCCACCTGCTTCATGGCGGCCTGCCGCGCCTCCACCGGATTGCCGGCCGAGACCGCGACGCAGGTCATCCCCAGCGCCAAGCCGACGCCGGCGACGGCGCTCCATGCGAAAGTCCGAGAACGCGTCATCCCAAGCTCCAGAGTGTTCTGATCCCCTGCGACCGACCTACCGCGCGCGCACCGGGCCGACAAGTGGCAAGGCTTAGCCGTCATCGGCGTACCGGTCTTTCGAGCGGAGGCGTCAGCCTTTCAGCGTCAGCAGGTAGTCGGCGATGGCCTTGGCGCTCGCGGCGTCGCCGGCGCCCGGATAGTCCATCTTGTTGCCGGGTACGGTCTTCGCGGGATCGAGGACGAAGGCCTGCAGGGTGTCGGCCGTCCAGGTGATCCCGGAGGCCTTCATGGCCGGCGAATAGTCGTAGTCCGTCACGGCGCCTGCCTTGCGGCCGCCGACGTTGAAGAGGTTGGGGCCGAGCGAGGCGCGCGCGTTGGCGGTGCTCTCATGGCACGCCGCGCAGATGGCGAACTCGGCCGGCGGCGCAGTCGTCGCCGCGGCGGGCGCAGGAACCTGCGCGGCGGCGGGCGCCTGGGCGGCCGTCCCGGCGGGGACGGGAGGGTGGGCCAGCGCGGCCGTGGCGAGGGCGGCGGCCGTGACGGCGGCCGCGGCGGCGAGACGGCGGCGCCGCGGCGTGGGGTCGAAGGTCATTTGAGCTCCTGAAGGGTTCCTCAGGGCAGCAGTAACATCGGTTCGGCGCGTGGCGGAAGACCGGTCGGATACCGGCGTCAGGCCGCCGCGGTCTCCTCGGCTTCTCCCTCGGCCGGCGGCGCGCTGAGGCGGGCGATTTCGCGCAGCAGAACGCCGGGCGAGATCGGCTTTCCGACCACACCGTCCATGCCGGCGTCGAGATAGGCGTGGCGCTGGTGGGCCAGCACATTGGCGGTCAGCGCGACGATCGGCGTCCGGGCCGCCGCGCCGCCCAGGGCGCGGATGCGGCGGGCGGCCTCCAGGCCGTCGATGCCGGGCATCTGCACGTCCATCAGGATCAGATGATGGTCGCCGCGCTCGGCGGCCTCGACGCCCAGGTAGCCGTCGGCTGCGGTGTCGACCTCGGCGCCGAGACTTTCCAGCAGCTTGGTGGCGATCATGCGGTTTGTGGCGTTGTCCTCCACGACGAGAATGCGCAGGCCGTCCAGCACCGGCTCCAAGGCCTCGGAGGAACTGGCGACGGCTTCCGTGGGCTGCGCGCCCACTTCCAGCCAGAAATTCGACCCCAGGCCCTCTTCGGAGCTGAAGCCGACCGCGCCCGACATCATCTCGGCAAGCTTCCTGGTGATCGCCAGGCCCAGGCCGGAGCCGCCGAACTTGCGGGTGGTGGAGGCGTCGCCCTGGTCGAAACGCTGAAAGATGCGGTCCTGGACATCGGCCGGAACGCCGACTCCGGTGTCGATCACTTCGAAGCGCAGATAGCCGGGGCGAGGCGTGGTGCAGCGCACGGTCACCGAGCCGCGCTCGGTGAACTTCACCGCATTGCCCACCAGGTTGAACAGCGCCTGGCGCAGGCGCACCGGGTCGGAACGCACCCAGCCCAGGTTGGGGTCGGCGTCGAGGCGCAGCAGCAAGCCCTTGGCGTCGGCCTGGGGCCGCAGCAGGCGCATCACGCCGTCCAGCAGGGCGCGCGGATCGACCGGCTCGTCGGAGAGCTCCAGGCGGCCGGCCTCGATCTTCGAGAAGTCGATCACGTCGTTGAGCAGTTCGGCCAGCATCTGGCCGCAGGACAGCGCGTCGTCCAGCATGCGCCGGCCCTCCTCGCTGAGCTTCTCGCCCTTGAGGAGGTGCAAGACCCCCATGACGCCGTTCATGGGCGTGCGGATCTCGTGGCTCATATTGGCCAGGAAGGCGGACTTGGCCTCACCGGCCGCCTCGGCCGCCTGCTGGGCCTCCAAGAGGGCGATCTCCTGGCGCTTGCGCTCGTCGAGGTCCTGCATCAGGCCGACGGCCTTCAGCCAGCGACCGTTGCGGCCCACCCGCAGGTGATGGGACACCCGGATCCAGCGGGTCTCGCCGTCGGCCCGAACGATCCGTGCGTCGAAGGCGCCCGCGCGACTGGAGCCGGCATGCAGTGAGCGAAAGGACTCCCGCACGTGGTTCAGGTCGTCGGGGTGGAAACCCGGAAACCGCAGCTGAGTCGCCTGGGTGTAGCTGGCGTCGCCCTGGCCGGTGATCTTCACGAACTCCGGCGAGGCCCAGAAGGTCTTCGACACATGGTCGATCTCGTAGACGCCGGCTTCGGCGGCTTCGAGGGCCACGGCCAGGCGCTGGGCGCTGGCGGTAGCCTCGCGCTGGGCCTTTTTCATCTTCAGCTCGCCGCGCCGGGCCGCGTCGCGGGCCCTGGCGAGTTCGGTGATGTTCTCCGAGATGCCGCGCAGGGCGAATAGGCCGTCGGCCCGGGGCTCGGGGCGGAAGGTGGCCCGCCAGGACGTCCAGCGGCCGCCCACCTTCAGGCGGTGCTCCAGGGTCGCACCGACCCCGCTGACGACGGCGGCGGTCATCAGGGCCTTGGTCCGTTTGCGGTCGGCTGGGTGGACCACGGCGTAGAACTGCTCGGGACTGCCGACATCCTGGGCCGCGTAGCCGGTGAGCGCCAACAGGTCCCGCGACCACTCGATACGGTTGCCGGCCGGCTCGAAGACCCACGTCCCGATACCGGCGGATTCGCTCAGCAGGCGCCGCGTGCGGCGGGTTTCCTCAAGCTCTTCGGCCCGGGCCCGTTCCTCCGTGGCGTCGCGCATGGTTACGATGAGGTCGCCGTCCGGCGTTTTCTGGGTGCGCGAGGCGAACCAGCCCCATTCGCCGTCGCGCCGCCTGACCCGCATATGGTTCTCGGTGACCGCGCCGGGCGTCAGCGCGCGGATACCGTCGCGCACGCCGGCGATGTCTTCCGGATGGAAGAAGTTCAGGGCGGGTTCGCCGATGAGGTTGCCTTCGTCCCAGCCGGTGAGCGGCTTCCAGGCCCGGTTGACGAGCTTGAAGCGGCCGTCGGCGCCGATGACCTGCATGAGGTCGCGGCTGTTCTCGAACAGCCAGCGGATCATCTCGGACTTGTTGGCCGCGCCTGGCGCGCTTTTTCCGGCCATGGACGTGTCGCCCCCCGATAGCGGGAGGGACCATAGGGGCTAGTCGTAAACGTAACGTTGGTCGCTCCCGGCGGCCCAAGGCCGCAGGCGTGCGCGGAGTTTTATCCGTCGGCCCGGCTCGAACCTCGGCCTAGAAGGCGTTTTCGCCGGTGATCGCACGGCCGAGGATCAGGGCGTGGACGTCGTGGGCGCCTTCGTAGGTGTTCACCGTCTCCAGGTTCGCGGCGTGGCGCATCACGTGATATTCGCCGGAAATCCCGTTGCCGCCGTGGATGTCGCGCGCCTCCCGGGCGATCGCCAGCGCCTTGCCGCAGTTGTTGCGCTTCATCAGGCTGATAGCCTCCGGGACCCAGGCGCCCTCGTCGATCAGGCGGCCGAGCGCCAGCGCGCCCTCGAAGCCCAGCGCGATCTCGGTCTGCATGTCGGCGAGCTTCTTCTGCACCAGCTGGCGCGCGGCCAGGGGCTTGCCGAACACCTTGCGGGTCAGGGTGTAGTCGCGGCTGGCGTGCAGGCAGAACTCGGCGGCCCCCATGGCGCCCCAGGCGATGCCGTAGCGCGCCTTGTTGAGGCAGGAGAACGGGCCGCGCAGGCCCGAGACGTTGGGCAGCATCATGTCTTCGGGCACGAAGACATCGCTGAGCGCGATCTCGCCGGTCACCGAGGCGCGGAGGCTGAGCTTGTTCATGATCTTCGGCGTCGTGAAGCCGTCCGAACCGCGGTCCACCAGGAAGCCGCGGATCACGCCGTCGAGCTTGGCCCAGACCAGCGCCACGTCGGCGACCGGCGCGTTGGTGATCCACATCTTCGAGCCCGACAGCGCGTAGCCGCCGTCGACCTTCCTGGCCACCGTACGCATGGAAGCCGGATCGGACCCGCCGTCGGCCTCGGTCAGGCCAAAGCAGCCGATGATCTCGCCCCTGGCCATGCCGGGCAGGTACTTCATCCGTTGCTCTTCCGAGCCGAAGGCGAAGATCGGGTACATCACCAGCGAGGACTGCACGCTCATCGCCGAGCGATAGCCGCTATCCACCGCCTCGATCTCCCGGGCGATCAGGCCATAGGCGACGTGATTGACCCCGGCGCAGCCGTACTTTTCCGGCAGCGTCGGGCCGAGGAAGCCCAAGGCGCCCATCTCGGTCATGATCTCGCGGTCGAAGCGCTCCTCGGCGTAGGCCGAGACCACCCGCGGCAAGAGCTTGTCGCGGGCGTAGGCGCGCGCCGCCGCCCAGACCATGCGTTCCTCTTCCGAGAGCCGGGAGGCCAGGTCCAGCGGGTCGTCCCAGCGGAAGGTCTTCTGGCTCGCGGCGGTGTCGAGGGGCATGGAAATGTCTCCTGAAACAATGCGGGGCCTTATGACCGGAAATCAGGTTCCCGTGTAGACGCCTTCACGCTTCTCGAGGAACGAGTCGCGGGATTCCTTGACGTCGTTGGGCGCGCGGCGGGCGTAGTGTAGGCCGGCGGTCTCGTAGCGGAGGGCAGCCTCCAGCTCGGCGTCGGTGTTGTGCTGCAGGACGCGCTTGGAGGTCCTGAGCGCCACCGGCGGCCAGCGGGTCATCTCGTCGGCGTAGGCCACGGCGGCGTCGACCAGTTCGGCGGCCGGGACCAAACGATTTAACAGCCCCAATTTGAGCGCCTCCTCCGCGCCGAGTGCGCGAGAGGTGAAGATCAGGTCGGCGGCGACGGCGTAGCCGACGATGCGCGGCAGGAAGAAGCTCATGCCCGAGTCCGGCGAGAGCGAGCGTTCGATGAAGACGGTCTTGAAGCGGGCATGCTCGGAGCCGATGCGGACGTCGCAGGCCAGCGCCGTGGACATGCCGGCGCCCGCGGCGACCCCGTTGATCGCGCCCACCACCGGCTTGTCGAAGGCCGTCCACATCATCGCCCAGCGGCCGACCCAGCCGATTTCGTCGATGCGCTCGCCCTGGTTCGTGGGCTCCGGCGCGCGGCCGGTGGCGACCGGGCCGGCGCCCATCAGGTCTGCGCCTGCGCAAAAGCCCCGGCCGGCGCCCGTCAGCACCAGGGCGCGGACCTCGTCGTCGGCCTTCAGCGCCGCGACCGCCGCCGGCAGTTCGCGCATCACCGTCCGGTCGATGGCGTTCAGCCGATCGGGGCGGTTGAGGGTCAGGATCGCCACGTGGCCGCGGCGCTCCAGAATCAGGGTCTGGTAGGCGGCAGTCTCGTGGGCCATGGCCAATCCTTCAACGTCTGTTCGCGGCAGCATCGCGCCGATCCGGACGGGCGTCGAATCCTCAGCCTGCATCTGCGCGCCCGGCAACCCGACGCCCTCGACGGTGTTCCTGTTCATAGAGCCCAGCAGGAGCCCGCAGATGCCCGCCGCCCCGCCCAACGACCTCCTCGCCATCGCCCGGCCGCTGCTCTGGCTGGCCAGCATGGCGTTCGTGCTGGGTTTCGCCGGCTACCTGATGTTCGGGCGCCCCACTGTCGCGGCCGTGCAGGATCGCCCGCAGCCGATCGCGGTCTCCGGACCGATGTCGGCCGATTGGAACGTCCCGAAGGCGACCTGAGATTGCTGGGGTGAATTCGCAATCCAGCCATTGAAGCCAGCTGTGAATTCGGCCGGGTGCAGGCCTTAGGCCCCTCGCGCCACGAACCAGCCGTTGCGGAAACCTTCGTGCGCCTTGCCATAGACGAAGGGCTGGCCGTCCGGGGTAGTCAGCCGCCCGCCGGCGGCCAGCAGCACCGCGTGGCCCGCGGCGGTGTCCCATTCCATGGTCGGGCCGTGGCGCGGATAGATGTCGGCCATGCCTTCGGCGATGCGGCAAAGCTTGATGGAGCTGTCCATCGGTTCGCGCAGGTCGAAGCCGTATTCCGCCGCCAGCTTGTCCGCGGTCTCGGCCCTCATGGTGTGGCTGATCAGGGCCAGCGCCTCGCCCGGCGGCCAGGGCCGGGCGCGCACCGGCCGGGCGGCGGCGCCGGCCAGCCGCTTCATTGCGCCTGCGCCCGCTGTGTACCAGACTTCGCCGGATGGCGGCGCGGCCACGGCGCCGGCCACCGGGCGGCCGTCCTCGACCAGGCCGATGTTGACCGTGAAGTGCGGATCGCCGCGGACGAAGGCCTTGGTGCCGTCGAGCGGATCGACCAGGAAGAACCGGGGCCCGATCGCCTCCGGCGCGCCGAACTCGCTGGCGTCTTCCTCGGAGACCACGGGGATGTCCGGAAACCGCGCCGCCAGCGCCTTGAGGATCAGAGCCTCGCCGGCCCGGTCGGCTTCGGTGACCGGGCTCTCGTCGGCCTTGTGCGTGACGGCCAGGCCCGAACGCCACAGCGGCAGGATCAGCGCCGCCGCCGCTTCGCAGATTTCCGCCAGCTCGGCGCCGATGTCGTTCATGCCCACCTCGTTGTCAGGCGGGCCGTCTTATGGGCCGCCGAGTGTTTTCCAAAGGCTCAAATCACCGCAAGGTCCGCGCCCATGATCGAAACCCCCACGCCCGCCGCCGCCGAAGGCGCACCCATCCGACCGGCCGAGCTTGCCGCCTATCTGGCCGCGCGGATGTGCCACGACTTCATCAGCCCGGCGAGCGCCATCGTCTCGGGCCTCGACCTGCTGGAGGACCCGACCGCCCAGGACATGCGCGACGACGCCATGGAGTTGATCGCGGCCTCGGCCCGCAAGCTTACGGACCTCCTGTTGTTCAGCCGGGTGGCGTTCGGCGCATCGGCCTCGGCGGAGAGCTTCGACGCTCGCGAACTCGAAAAGCTGGCGCAGGGCGTCTTCGGCCACATGCGCGCCGATCTCGACTGGCAGGTGGAGACGCCATCGGTGACCAAGCCCGCCGCGCGCACCCTGCTCAACCTCGCCCAGATCGCGGGCGCCGCGCTGCCCACCGGCGGGACCGCCCGGGTCCGCGCGGTGGAGGAGGGCGCCTCCGTGGCCATCGCCGTGGACGCCACCGGCCCCCGCGCCCGCCTGAGGCCGGAAGTGCTGGCCGGTTTGCAGGGGGAAGGCCCTGGCGAGGGCCTGCACGGCCACTGGGTCCAGGCCCGCTACGTCCACCTGTTCGTCACCGACGCCGGCGGCCGGCTGTTCGCCGACGCGGCCGAGGAAAAGGTCACCCTGGCCGCGACCCTCCCGGCCTAGCGCGGCGCGCCGGCCTGGGCGGCCTGGTCCTGCGCGGTCTGCATGCGCCCGGCGA
>JBIOED010000096.1:0-12685 GCA_044445675.1 Caulobacterales bacterium
ACAGCGGCTTCACCCGGTTGATATGGCCCATCTTGCGGCCGGGCGTGGCGCCCCGCTTGCCGTAGAGGTGCAGGCGGGTCTCCGGCTCGGCGGCGTAGCGCGCCCAGGCGTCGGCCTCGTCGCCCAGCAGGTTCAGCATCTCGACCTGGGCGATGGCGCGGGTCGGCCCAAGCGGCCAGCCGGCGATGGCGCGGATGTGCTGCTCGAACTGATCGACCTCGCAGCCGTCCTGCGTCCAGTGGCCGGTGTTGTGCACCCGGGGCGCGATCTCGTTTACCAGCAGGCGGCCATCGACCATCTCGAAGAGCTCGATGCCGATCACGCCCACGTAGTCGAGGCCGGCCAGCACGCGCGCGGCGATCCGTTCGGCCTGGTCGCTCAGCGCCGGGTCGGCGCGGGCCGGCGCCAGGGAACGGCGCAGGATGCCCTGCTCGTGGTGGTTCTCGGCCAGGGGATAGACGGCGGTCGCGCCGTCGCGGCCGCGGGCGGCGATGATCGACAGCTCGCGCACGAAGTCGGCGGCCGCCTCGATGATGACCGGAACGCCGCCAAGCGCTTCGAACGCCGAGGCGGCGTCGGCGGCGTGCTCGACCCAGCGCTGGCCCTTGCCGTCATAGCCCTCGCGGCGGGTCTTCATCAGCGCCGGAACGCCGATGGCGGCCACGGCGTCCGTGGCGTCGGCCGCCGTATTGGCCGCAGCGAAGGCGACGGTCGGCGCGCCGTGGGCGTTGAGGAAAGTCTTCTCCTCGAAGCGGTCTTGGGCCACGGCCAGCGCCACGGAGCCCGGCGCCACCTCGACGCCGCGCGCCGCCAGCCAGGCCACGGAGGCGGCCGGCACGTTCTCGAACTCGTAGGTGACGAGGCCGGTCAGGCCGGCGAGTTCGGCCAGGGCCGCCTCGTCCCCATAGTCGGCGACGATCAGCCGGGCGGCTGTCCGGCCGGCGGGGCTGTCGGCCTCGCGTTCCAGCACCACCACGTCGAAGCCCAGGCGCGCACCAGCCATCGCCAGCATGCGGCCGAGCTGCCCGCCGCCGAGGATGCCGATGGCCGAACCGGGCGGAAGCGGAAAGGTGGTGCTCACGCGTCCTCGACGGTCTCGGGGATGCTGTCGGTCTGGCGGGCGGTGAACGCCTCGAGCCGCTGGGCGAGGCCGTCATCCGAGAGCGCCAGGATCTTGGCCGCCATCAGCCCGGCGTTCTTGGCCCCCGCCTCGCCGATGGCCAGGGTCCCCACCGGGATGCCGGCCGGCATCTGGACGATGGAGAGCAGGGAATCCATGCCCTTCAGCGCCTTGGTCTCGATCGGCACGCCCAGCACCGGCAGCGCGGTGAGCGAGGCGGTCATGCCGGGCAGGTGCGCGGCGCCGCCGGCCCCGGCGATGATCACCCGGAAACCCGCCGCCTTGGCGCCCTTGGCGAAGGCGAACATGCGCTCCGGCGTGCGGTGGGCCGAGACCACCTTGGCGTCGTAGGGGACGCCCAGGCTCTCCAGCATCTCAGCGGCGTGACGCAGGATCGGCCAGTCGGATCGGCTGCCCATGATGATGGCGACGGGCGCTGTCGTGGCGCTCATGTCGTGACGGGCCCCTACCTCGAAGGGCGCGGAGTATAGGCGCCGACTTTGCAGGGGCAACCAAGGATGGGTAGATTCCCCAACTTGAGCTTGCCGGGTCCTTGATTCCCTCTGCCCCGCCGGGAACCAGCCATGAAGATCACCGGAGCACGCAACGAAACCTTCTCGGCCATGCGGCGGCGCGCGCTCGCGCAGGCCGGCGCGCAGGTGCGTCCCGCGGCGCCCGTCGACACCACTGAATTCCTCGGCGTCACCGCGGCCGAGATGACGCCGGCGGTCAGCGCTGCGATCCAGACGCTGCTCACCGAGGTCGACGACCTGCGCGGCGAGGTCGGCCGCCTGAAGGGCCGCCTGGCGGAAGCGGAGGACCTCGCCGACCGAGATGCGCTGACGCCGCTGCTCAACCGCCGCGCCCTGCTGCGCGAGCTGGGCCGCATCCGCACCTTTGCCCAGCGCTACGGCGCGCCGGCCAGCGTGGTCTATTTCGATCTCGACGATCTGAAGGGGGTCAACGACCGGCTGGGCCATGCGGCGGGCGACGCGGCCCTGAAGGCGATCGCCGCGCGCCTCCTGGCCAACGTCCGGGAAAGCGACATCGTGGGGCGTATGGGCGGCGACGAATTCGCGGTGATCCTGGTGCAGGCCGACCAGGCGACCGCTGAGGCCAAGGCCGCCGCCCTGGCCCGCGCCATCGAGGCCGCGCCCGTGAAGTTCGGCGACTGGTCGGCGCCGCTGCACATCTCCTGGGGGGTGCGCGAGATCACCCAGGACGCCGACCCTGACACCCTGGTCGCCCAGGCCGACGCGGCCATGTACGCCAACAAGCGCGCGCGGCGGCCCGCCTGACCTTCAGGCGATGATGTCGGGGTTCAGCTGGTCCTCGATGCCGGCGATCTCGTCCTTCAGCTTCAGCTTCTTGCGCTTGAGCCGGGCGATCAGCAGCATGTCGGGC
Organism: Caulobacterales bacterium; assembly: GCA_044445675.1. Classification (GTDB taxonomy): domain Bacteria; phylum Pseudomonadota; class Alphaproteobacteria; order Caulobacterales; family Caulobacteraceae; genus Phenylobacterium. Next base: position 2,525 of record JBIOED010000096.1, read on the forward strand.
AAGGGGGAGAGCGAGAGGGCCTGGACCGCGGCGTCGAGGTCGGCGTGATCCTGCCGAAGCTCCGCGAGCCTGGCCTCCAGGGCCGCGTCTGAAAGGTCGTCGTTCATGAGCGGCGGAACCCTAGCCCAAGGCCGCGGCGAGCGCAGCCAGCGCATCGGCTGGAGCCGGCCGGCCCCAGGCCCGGGACGCGGCTTCGAGGGCGTCCAGCGCGCGGGCGCCGCCGGGATCGCCAGTCATCGCCTCCAAGGCCTCCATCAGCACGCGCTCCGCCCGAAGTTCGACGGCCTTCACATCGTCGCGCAAGGCCACGCGCCCGGCGTCGTCCACGCCGTCGAACGCCGGCTTCAGCGCACGCCGCACGCCGCGGATCGGGGTCAGCGTCGCCGCCTCCCAGCGACGCGCCACGCCGGCGGTCCGCGCCAGCAGCGCCGGATCGGCCGCCTCCGCCCAGACCGCCCAGAGCAGCAGCGAGGTGTTCTGGCCGTGCGCGTCCTGCAGCGCCAGGCAGGCTTGGGGCACGCCGGCTTGGCCATAGGCCTTCAGGGTCCAGTCCCACAGCGCCATGCCGTCAGGCCTCCGTCTTCAGCGGGCCGATGTCCAGGCCCCAGCGTTTAACCGGGCTCCATGACAGGCCGAAGAGGTCGAGCGCGCGGCCCACCGACTGGTCGACCATGGCCTCCAGGGTCGCGGGCCGGGCATAGAAGGCCGGCAACGGCGGGGCGATCACCGCCCCCATCTCGGCGAGCTTCACCAGGGTTCGCAGATGCCCCAGGTGCAACGGCGTCTCGCGCACCATCAGGACCAGTGGCCGGCGCTCCTTCAGCGCCACGTCGGCGGCCCGGGTCAGCAGGCTGGACGTCACCCCGGTGGAGATCTCGCTCATGGTGCGCACCGAGCAGGGCGCGACGATCATCCCCAGGGTTCCGAACGAGCCCGAGGCGATGGCCGCGCCGATGTCGGAGACCTTGTGGACCACGCCGGCCCGGGCCTCCACGTCGGCGGGCGACAGGCTGGTCTCCTGGGCCAGCGTCAGCGCCGCGGCCCGGCTCATCACCAGGTGGGATTCGACGCCCAGTTCGCGGCAGGCGTCGAGCGCGCGCAGGCCGTAGGCGATCCCCGAGGCGCCGGAAATCCCCACCACCAGCCTTGGCTGCTCGCCCTTCGCCATGAGAAGCGGTCCCTAACGCGCGGCGGCGGACTTGGTCTCAGCTGCGCCGGTTGCAAACATATGTGATCTGACAGCCGCGCATAGCGGGTGTTCACTAGCGCCTCCAACAGCAAGGAGGCCACTCGTATGGCGTTGGAAGCCCGGATCCGGGAACTCGGATCCCGCCACCAGTCCCTTGAAGATGCCATTCAGGACGAACTGCGCAGGCCGGCCGCAGACGACATCAGGCTCAAGGAACTCAAACGACAGAAACTCAAGCTCAAGGAACAGATGGAAGCCCTGCGCGGACAGCCGCACTAGCTTCCGGACATAGATCCCTCCCGTAGCTGGGAGAGCTGAAGCCGGCGGCCAGCCGGCGAGGGTGGGAGCGCCGGAGGCCTCCCACCCGTTCTGCGCTTCGGATCCTAGACTTCGTCGTCTTCGTGCTCGTGCTCGTGCTCGTCCGCGAAGACCGATTCCGCGGTGTGACCCGCGATGTGATCGTCCTCCTCGACCACACCGGTCTCAGACGCCGGCAACAGGGTCGCGCCCTCGGGCTCGACGATGCCTTTGCGCTTGTCGTCCTTGGCCTTCTTGTCGGCCGCCTTACGCACCACCGCGTCCAGTTCGAGCTGGGTGGAAAGGCCCAGCGTCACCGGGTCGACCGGCTTGATGTTGGCCGAATTCCAATGGGTGCGGTTGCGCACCTGGTCGATGGTGGCCTTGGTGGTGCCGAGGATGCGCGCCAATTGCGCGTCGGCCACCTCGGGATGGTTGCGCAGGAACCAGGCGATGGCGTCCGGGCGGTCCTGGCGCCGTGACACCGGCGTGTAGCGCGGGGCCTTCTTCTGCGGCTTCAGGTACTCGGCGTGGCGGCTCTTGAGCGCCACCAGCTTGTGCTTGTCGTTCTTCTCCGCGAGGTCGAGCTCCTCGCGGCTGAGCTGGCCGTTGGCGATCGGGTCCGCGCCGCGGATGTCGCGCGCGACCTCGCCGTCGGCGATGCCCTTCACCTCCAGCGGGTGCAGGCCGCAGAAATCGGCGATCTGTTCGAAGGTCAGCGAGGTGTTGTCCACCAGCCAGACGGCGGTCGCCTTCGGCATCAGGATGTCAGTGGTCATGGTCTTCTCTGTTCGACGGCTTTTCCGTGCGTCGGAAATGAAGGCGCCCGGCCTTTCGGCCGGGCGGTTGAGGCGCGATCTATAGGCCGGTTCCGCGAATGTGGAAACGGCGATTGTCGCCGCAGGGGTTATGGACGGCGCGTTCTCAGCCCTCGAAGATCCAGCCGGGCGTCAGGCTCGACATCTGCACGCCGGCCAGGATCACCTGGTTGCCGCCGCCCATGTCGACCACCGTGTCGGCCCCGACCTGGCTGACCGTGTAGGTGGTCCCGGGATCGAGCATCACCCGGTCGCCCTCGGCCAGGTTGAAGTCCAAAACCTTGTCGACGCCGGCGTCCTGCGAGCTGTGGAAGACGTCGGCGCCCGGGCCGCCGGTCTCGGTGTCGTTCCCCCGGTCGCCGGAGATGAAGTCGTCGCCCGCCCCGCCGGAGAGGCTGTCGTCACCCTGGCCGCCGCGCACCTGGTCATTGCCATCGCCGCCGTCGAGTGTGTCATTGCCGAGGTTGCCCCAGACGATGTCGTTTCCGGCGTCGCCGAACTGGACGTCGTTGTCCTTGCCGCCGACCACCCAGTCGTCACCGGCTCCGCCATGCAGGGTGTCATTGCCCGCATTGCCGTTGATGTCGTCGAACTGGCCGCCGCCGGTGATCGAGTCGTCGCCGTCCTCGCCGCGCAGGTAGCTCACGCCCTCCCCGCCGTCGATGGTGTCGGCGCCGGCGTTGCCGAGGATCGAGTTGTTCGCGGCGTTGCCGGTGATGGAATCCGCGCCGGAGCCGCCGATGGCGTTCTCGATGGTCGCGCCCTGGGCGATGGTGACGTTGCCGGTCAGACCGCCGACGCTGGAAAAGAAGCCTGGGCGCAGGTCGATAGTCTGGGCCTGCGAATAGCCGGAGAAGTCGAGGGTGTCGTTGCCGCCGGCGTCCCACACCGCAAACACCGCCTTGGCGGCGCCGGAGCCGATGGCGTACCAGGGCTCGCCGGCGTTGGAATTGAACCCATAGACCGTATCCCCGATGCGGGTCGCCATGTTGGCCCCGTACTCCAGCTGGGCCGCGGCGATATCGTCCAGCAAAGGCGCGGCCGAGAACTGGCCGCCATCGGCGCCGCCCGTGGCCGTCTCGCTGAAATAGCTCATCACCGTGTATTGCCGGCTGTCCTCGTAATAACTGGCGTCGCTCGCATAGCTGATGGTGACGTTGGCGCCGGCGTTGTAGTCGCTGGGGTGATCCAGGCCGATGGCGTGGCCCAGCTCGTGCACCAGCACCTGGCCGCCGTAGTTCCCGACCGTGGGACTGGCGTTGTAGCCCAGCGTCGAGTTGATCCACACGTCACCGGCCGGCGAGCTCGCGCTGGTGCTGCCTGGGAACTCCCCGAACGCCGCCGCGCCGCCGACCCCGGTGGTGTAGTCGCCGAACAGGATCGCGGCATTGTCGGAATAGGCCGCGGCGCCCGATACGCCGGCTCCGACGCGCAGGAAATGGATGTTGGCGACGTCGGACCAGGCCTTCAGCGCCAGCTCCGCCTGGGCGATCTGGGCCGGGTTGAATTCCTGGAAACCGCCGGAGTCGTCGGGCATGGCGGCGGGCGCGTCGGCGCGGTAGGCATAGGTCACCGTGAAGCCGACGCCGAGCGCCCCGGACCAGCCCGGCTCGCCGCGGATCAGCTGGTTGGCCGCCTGGTCGATGGTGTCGCTGGGCTTGCCGTCCGCGGCGATCCCGCTGCGCGCGTCGGCGTTGAGGAAGAACTCCGGGCCGCCGCCGCCCGCCACGGTCGTCTCTTGCATGGGATAGGAGTCGGACGGCATCGGAGCCTCTCTACCAAACCCATCCCTTTCAATTCCTTACGAGAATGGCCACCGGTTCACAATCTTCGGGATTGCGGCGCAACGGCGCACGCGGGGCCAGCCTCGCCGTAGGCCGTCTCGCCCAAGAGGCCCATCAGCGCCTGCGCGTCGAACGGGGCGGCGCTTTTGATGTCGTTGCCGAAGTAGGCGAAGACATCCAGTCCGCGGGCGCACAAGCCCGCCATGGCGCCTCCGAGAGCGTTGACCCTCCCCTAAGTCAGCACAGCGGCGGAAGTTGCGGCGCGCTCCCGCGCCTGGCCCTCAGAGCGGCTCGCGGCCCAGGATGTGCAGGCCGTAGCCGCCGGAACCCGGCAGCACCGTCTTCGAGGACGTCAGCAGCTTCATGTCGCGGACGCCCAGGTCGATGAGGATCTGGGCGCCGACACCATAGTCGCGCAGCACGTTCTCGGTCTGGCTGACGTCGGGCTGGCCATAGCGCTCCGACAGCCAGGATGGGTTGGGATCGCGGATGAACACCGCGACGCCCGCGCCGTCATAGTCGGCGATAGCCTGAAGCGCCTTGGGCACATAGTCCCGGCGGGCTTCCACGTGCCCCAGCATGTCGGCGGCCATGTCCACCCGGTGCATGCGCACCAGGGTCGGCTTGGCCGGATCGATCTTGCCCTTGGTCAGCGCGACGTGTTCGGCGCCGTCGATGATGTTGCGGTAGATCACCATCCGGAAGCGGCCGCCGTAGGCGGAATCGAAAGGCGTCTCCAGCACCCGCTCCACCTGGCGCTCGGTGCGGCGGCGGTAGGCGATCAGGTCGGCGATGGCGCCGATCTTCAGGCCGTGCAGCTGGGCGAAGGCCACGAGGTCCGGCAGGCGGGCCATGGACCCGTCGTCCTTCATGATCTCGCAGATCACGCCGGCGGGGTTGAGGCCGGCCATGCGGGAGATATCCACCGCCGCCTCTGTGTGGCCGGCGCGGACCAGGACGCCGCCGTCCTTGGCCACCAGCGGGAACACGTGGCCGGGTGAGACGATGTCGTCCATGCCCTTGGTCGGATCGATGGCGACGGCGACGGTGTGGGCGCGGTCGTGGGCGGAGATGCCGGTGGTCACCCCCTCGCGCGCCTCGATGGAGACGGTAAAGGCCGTGCCGTGGCCGGACTGGTTGTCGCTGGCCATGGGCGGCAGGCGCAATTGCCGGGCGCGCTCGGCGGTGATCGACAGGCAGATCAGGCCGCGGGCGTGCTTGGCCATGAAGTTGATCTGCTCGGGCGTGGCGAACTGCGCCGGGATGATCACGTCGCCTTCGTTCTCGCGGTCCTCGGCGTCGACCAGGATGTAGGGCCGGCCGTTGCGGGCGTCCTCGAGGATGTCCTCGATGGGCGAGATCGCCGAGGTGAAGGCGTCAGCGTCCTGCGTAGGGCCTTCGCCGGGGGGTACGAGATAGGGGCGTTTCATCGGGCGGCCCTCATTGTGGCGAACTCCATCACCTGGTCCGCGACGGTAGTGATCTGCCAGGCGTCCTTCGGCTCCCGGCACTCGCCGGTCGCGTCGAACAGGTTCGTGGCGTTCAGCGCGGCGCCGTAGGGCGTCGGCCAGCCACGCATGGCATGTATGATGCCGCGCACCGCCATCAAGGTCGTGCCGCCGGCCTGGGCGCCGTCGGCGGTGATGATGATCCCCACCGGCTTGCCCTCGAAATAGGGCCGCTCATCGCCGCGGGTCAGCTCCAGCGTGTCGAGCGCGTTCTTGACCACGCCGGAGAGCGAGCCGTGGTAGCCCGGGGTGGCCAGGATGATCCCGTCGGCGTCGCGCACGGCGGCGGCGAGCTCGGCCTGCTCGGGGCTGGGGCCCGCCGGACCGGGATTGAAGTGCGGCAGGCGCTCCAGGAACTCGCCGCCGAACAGCCGGGTGCGCGCGCCGGCCGTCTCGGCGTGACGCAGCGCGAGCGCCAGGGCCCGCTCGGTCGCCGAGCCGGGGCGCGGCGTGCCGCCGACGCCGACGATCACCGGACCTGTTGGGGGCCCGCTCATGCGGTCTCGGACTCGGGTTCTGTGCGCGGCGCGAACACCGCTTTCAGCTCGGGCTTGATGATCTTGCCGTTGGCGTTGCGCGGCAGCATCTGCGGCCAGAAGACGATTTTCACCGGCACCTTGAAGCCCGCCAGCCGCGCGCGGACCAGGGCGCGCAGTTCGCTTTCGGTGGCGACGGCGCCCGGCTTCAGGTGGACCACCGCGGCCGGCTCTTCGCCCAGCGTCTTGTGCGGGATGCCGACCAGGGCCGCGTCCATCACCGCGGGGTGGCCATAGAGCACGTTCTCCACCTCCACGCAGTAGATGTTCTCGCCGCCGCGGATCAGCATGTCCTTGGCCCGGTCGACGATGACCAGGAAGCCTTCCTGGTCGATCCGCGCCAGGTCGCCGGTGCGCAGCCAGCCGTCCACGAAGGTCTCGGCGGTGGCCTGCGGCTTGTTCCAGTAGCCTTTCACCACCTGCGGACCCTTGACCCACAGCTCGCCCACGGCGGCGGGCGCCAGCAGGGTCACGCCGTCGGCGGGGTCGCGGATCTGCATCTCGCCGACCGGCGCGGCGGGACCGGCGCTGTCGGGGCGGTTTTCGTAGTCGCGGCCCAGGTGAGAGCTGAAGGTGGCGGTGGTCTCCGTCATGCCCCAGCCGTTGCCGGGCTGCGATCCGGGGAAGGTCTCGGCGATCCGGCGCACCAGCTCCGGCGCCGAGGGCGCGCCGCCATAGGTGACCGCCATCAGGGACGAGAGGTCGTACTTGCCGCGGGCCGGGTGCTCGATCAGCTGCCAGGCGATGGTCGGCACCCCTCCGGTGGAGGTGACCTTCTCGCGCTCGATCAGCCGCATGGCCGGCTCCGCGTCCCAGCGGCGCATCAGCACGATCTTGCCGCCGGCGTTCATCAAGGGGCCGAGCGTCGCCGAGAGGCCGGTGGCGTGGAAGAACGGCACCACCAGCAGGGTCACCCGCTGCGGCAGCTTGTGCGGATCGCTCTGCGGCAACGGCTGGCCGGCGCGCAGGAAGTTGCGCGTCGCCGAGATGCCGCCGGCGCCGATGTTGGAGGTCATGTTGCGATGGGTGCCGAGCGCGCCCTTCGGCCGGCCCGTGGTGCCGGAGGTGTAGAGGATGGTGGCCTCGTCCTCCGGCCCCAGGTCCACGTCGGGCAGCGGCAGGTCCGGCAGGCCGGCCCAGCCGTTCACCGGGCCGAGCACGTCCTCCAGCCGATGGACCTTGGGATGCGGCGGGGCCGCGGCAAGCCGTGAGACATAGACCTTCCGCAGGTCCCCCAGGCCGTCCAGGTACTCGTCGATCCGGCCCAGGCGTTCGTTGTCGACGATGGCGACCTTGGTTCCGGAATCGGCCAGGCCGTAATCCAGCTCGGGGCCGGTCCACCAGGCGTTCAGCGGGGTGACGATGGCGCCGGCCAGGATGGCCGCGAAGAAGGCCACCGGCCATTCGGGCAGGTTGCGCATGATCACCGCGACCCGGTCGCCCTTGCGCACCCCGTCGGCCTGCAGCTGCCGGGCGAGGACCAGGGTGGCGCGAGCGAAGGCTTCGTAGGTCGCGCGCTCATCGTCGTAGACCAGGAACTCGCGGTCCGGGAACCCGCGCGCGTTCCGAAACACCTCGCGCAGGGTGGCCGGCGCGTTCTTCCAGACCCTGGTCATGATCCCGCGGATGGGGATTTCCTCGATCTCGAACCGTTCGCCCTTGGCGGTCAGCCGCGCGTGCGCTTCGGCGACGGACATCGCGGGCCAGGCTTCGTCACTCACGTTCAAACCTCAAGTCTTCGCAGCCACCGAAGGGAGTATCCGGGGCGCCATGCGGGGGCAAGACCGCCCTAGAGGCCCAGCCGGCGCGCCCGGGCGGCCACCGCCAGCGCCAGGCGTTCGGCGATCAGCTGGTCGGGGGAACCCGCCGTCTTGCACAGCCGGTCGGCGGAAAGAATCTCCGGCTGGATGCGGTCGAGCTCCTCCAGGTCCCAGGCGCGGGCCTGGCGCAGGAATTCGCGTTCCTGCTTCCAGAACACGCCTGCGGCTTTGGCCGCCTCCTGAAGGCCGGCGCCGCCCTTGGCCAGCGTCAGGGCGCGGCGCAGGCGGCCCAGGTGCATCCCCATGGCGCGGACGGCCGCGGGGCCGCCCTCGCCCTCCTGGGCGGCTCGCCGCAGGCCCGCCTGCGCCTCGCCGATGCGGCCGCCGAACGCGTCGACCGCGGCGTCGGACAGCGAGGCCTCGGGCTCGACGCCCAGGAACGGCTCCAGGTCGGCGGGGCTCGCCACCGCGCCGCTGCCCGGCCCCAGGAACAGCGCCAGTCGCTCGATCTCCTGGCGCGCCACGCCGCGCTCCTTTGGCATGCGGGCGACGAAAAGCTGCAACGCCTCGGCGCTGAGCGACAGGTTGTCCCGGGCCAGCGCCTCGCGCACCTGGCGGGCCACGTCGCCGGGTTCGTCCTCGTAGCAGGGGATGGCCGCGGCCCCCGGCGCCTTCTCGGCGGCCTTGCGCAGGGCGGAGTCGCGGCCGAGCGCTCCGGCCTCGATCAACAGGAAGGCGTCGGGGTTGAGCTCGCCGGCCGCGTGGCGGGTGAGGGCCTCGGCCGCCAGCTTGTCGAGGCCGGCCTTCTCGGTCCCGAACCGCAGGCGCACCAGCCGGCGCCCGCCCATCAGCGACTGGGCGGCCAGCTCGCCCTCCAGGCGCGCGGCGTCGCCGTCCAGGTCGCCGTCGGTGAGCTGGGCGACGTCGAAGGGGTCGTTGGGGTCCTTGGCGATCTTCGCCGCGAGCTGCTGGCCGCGTTCGCGCACCACGCCCAGGTCGCGGCCGTAGATCAGGGCGGCGCGGACGCCGGCGTCGGGCCGTGTCAGGAACCGCTCGATGTCGGGCCGTTTGCCGAGGATCATCGCCTCAGCTCCGCTTCGGATTCCCGCTGGACTTGGGCGGCAGGATGGGGGCCGCGGTCTTGGCGTGCGGCTCGCCGGTGGCCAGCCAGGCGGCAAGCTCCAGCTGGATGCGCCGCGCGGCCTCCTCGGCGGCCCGGTCCTGGGCGTCCTGCGCCGCGGCGATCGAGGCGTAGGGCTGGTCGGCGGAGTCGTAGGTCAACTCCACCCGCACCCGGCCGTGCTTGGCGATGTCCCCGCCTGGCAGGTTGGCCAAGGTGTAGTCGGCGGTCAGCACATATTCGTAGCGGGTAGCGACGTTGTCGGTGCGGATGCCGCGCGGGTAGCGGGCCTCGGACAGCGCCAGGCGCATGGAATAGGCGGCGGGAGCGTCGCGGTTCTTGCCAAACGCATCGTCCAGGTGCTGGCGCAGCAGGAAGCCGGTGCGCCCTTCCGGGGTGATCACGTCGATCGACGCCAGCTTCGGCACCACGCCCGGCGCGGCGTAGAGCGGCGTGAAGCCGCAGCCGCCGAGCGCCAGGCTGGCGGCGACCGCCGAAAGAGCCAGGAGCCGCTTCACCTAGGCGGCCACGATGTTGACGATGCGGTCGGGCACTACGATCACCTTGCGAATGGTCAGGCCCTCAAGGCGCCGTGCGATCTCGGGGTCGTCAAGCACGATCTTCTCCACGTCCGCCGCCGAAGCGCCCGCCGGCGCCGAGATTTCGCCCCGCCGCTTGCCGTTCACCTGCACCGGCAGCACCCGCACAGCGTCCTCGGTGAGCGCCGGATCGAAGGCCGGCCATGCCGCCATCGCCACCATGCCCTCACCGCCCACCCGCACCCAGCATTCTTCCGCCAGGTGCGGCGTGAAGGGCGCGATCAGGCGCGCGAAGGCCGACAGCGCCTCCTGGCGGGCCACCAGCAGGGCCGGCGAGGCCCCAGCCGCCGGGTTCGCCTTCAGCAGGTTCAGGAACTCATAGAGCCGGGCGATGCCGGAATTGAAGCGGAAGCTGTCGATGGCCTCGGTCACCTGCCGGGTCAGCCGGTGCGTCGCGCGGCGCAGGGCGGTCGCCGCGGCGTCCTCGCCGCCGGCCTCGGCGGCCGGAGCGTGGCTGTCGAACTCTTCCCAGACGCGGTTGACGAAGCGCCAGGCCCCCTGCACCCCGCCGGTGCTCCACTGGGTGTCCCGCTCCGGCGGGCTGTCGGAC
>JBIOED010000097.1:0-12482 GCA_044445675.1 Caulobacterales bacterium
AGTTCTGCACGACCCGGCCCACCCCTCCAAAGCTGCGTGTTGGACATCGGCGATTCCGATGGGTAAAAAGCAACATGAGCGCAGACCTCGAGATCAGGCACTGCCGAACCCTCATTGCGGTCGCAGACTGTGGCGGCATCTCCGCGGCCGCGCGGACGCTTGGTCTTGCGCAATCGACCGTGTCCGAGAGCCTGCACGCCCTCGAACGCGCGGTGGGGGCGACGGTGACCGTTCGGCGTCCCGGCCTGGAGGTCACGCTGACGCCCGCGGGCAAGGTGCTGTTGCCGTTCGCGCGCCGGCTGGTCTCGTCCTCCGAGGCCGCCCGTGCTGCGGTTTCGGGCGCGCAGCGCACCGTTGTCCGCCTGGGCGCGAGCGAGTCGATCAGCTCCTTCCTCCTGCCCCGCGTCCTTGTGGCCCTTCGCGCGGAACGGCCGCTTGTGGAGGTGCAGGTCACGGTCGGGCTTTGCGCAGATCTGCGGGACCTTCTCGAACGCGGCGAGTTGGACGCCGCGCTCACCCTGCAGGCTCCAGGGGACCCGGCGACGAGCCAAGCCGGAGCGGCCTATGACGCGTGGCGGCTGGCCGACGTCACGCTGAGCCTGATCGCCTCCCCCGCAGACCTCGCGGCGCGCGCCGTCATGGCGCGCAGTGAACTCCTCCGCCGCGGCCTCCTGCTTCCCGACCCGGAGGGGATCTTGAATCGGGAACTCAGGGCTTGGTTTGGGGCGGACGGCCGGGCCGTGAAGTTCGAATCGGCCGGCAGCCTCGATGGTCTGAAGCGCAGCGTGCTCGCCGGCGGTTCGCTGGGCGTCATCCCGACCTATGCAGCGCTCGACGATTTCGCGTCGGGGAGACTTGCCGAGCTGTCGACGACCGAGGCGCTTCCGCAGCTTGTTCTTGAAATGGCGGTGCAAGACCAGGCGCAGCTGTTCCCCGCGCTTGCGGACCTGGTGGCCAGGGTCTCAGCGTTCCTGTCGGATGCCAAACCGGCCCTCGACGATGTCCTGGCAGGCGATCAGCGGCCTTCTTTCCCGCCGGCGGCGTCCACGATCCAATCGCGGAACGCGCGGATCTTGCGTTCCCGAAGGCGGTCTTTGCGGCAGACGAACCAGAAGGCGTAGGGACTCGGCAGGTCGATCTCGAAGGGGCGCGCCAGGACGCCGGACCGAAGATCGTCATCCACCAGTGGCGAAAGTCCGAGCGCGACGCCCTGCCCAGCCGCCGCGCCGGCGAGGGCCATGTGCAGGCTTTCGAAGAGCAGCCCCCGGCGAGCGTCAAGGCGACCTTTGACGCCGGCGCGGTCGAGCCAGCTGCGCCAGGTCGGCAAGTCATCCGAGGGCAGGGAGGTCTCATCGCGCAACAGCGATAGGCGCAAGAGGCCCTCGGGCGTCGCCAGTTCGGCCTGATGGGCGGCCAGGAAGGCCGGACTGCAGACCGGAAAGGCCCGCGCCTCGGCCAGGCGCTCGAAGTGCAGGGGCTCGTAGCCGCCCGGACCGTAGCGCAGGCCGACGTCGACGCCGTCGCGATCGAAGTCCACGAGATTGTCTGCGCCCGCGACGCGCACGGCATAGCCGGGCCGCTGCGCGGCGAACGCGGCCAGGCGCGGCGCAAGCCATTTGGTGGCGAACGACGGCATCGCGCTGACCTGGATCGTGTCGGTCGCCGGCGCCAGGACCTCGGACAACAGCCGATCGAGGTCCAGCAGGATGGCGCTGAGCGGACCGGCGAGCTTGGCTCCGGTCTCCGACAACGCCACGCTGCGGTGCCCCCTCAGGAACAGCGGCCGCCCGATGCGCGCCTCCAGGCGCTTGATCTGGACGCTGACGGCCGATGCGGTCACGCCAAGCTCTTCGGCCGCCACGGCGAAACTCAGATGCCGGGCGGCCGATTCGAAGCTGCGGAGCGCATTGAGCGGCGCGCTGCGCAAGGCCGATCCATCCGCGGTGTCCAACGGCGCTTCCCTTTTTGTTGCGCGACAATTTGTAACCTGACCCGCAACCGTAGTCGTTTGAGAAAAGCACCCCTGTGGCGCTTGGTGCTGGCTGAGCCGCACGAAACCAACGAGCCCGATGCCAGTTTCCGACCCTTCACGATCGATCGCCGATCTGACAGCCCTGGGCCGCGTAAGGCTGTCCGAGCACTTCTTCATGCGCGAGATGCTGTACAGCGAAGTCGCCAACGTCTGCGGAATTCAGAACATCCCTGAAAATCCCGACGCGGCGGTCGCCGCTGGCCAGAAGCTCTGCGAGCTCGTCCTGGAGCCCCTGCGACACGCCTTCGGCCACGTCAGCATCCGCAGCGCCTACCGCTCGCCGACGCTCAACGCGTACTGCCATGAACTCCACAAACAGGGCGTCGCCGACGCCTGGTGCGCCTGCAATGCAGACAATTACGCCCATCACATTTGGGATCGGCGTGATGAGAAGGGCTTTTGCGGCGCGGTCGCGACCGTCGTGATCCCCGGCTATCTCGACCACTACGAGAGAACGCGCGACTGGGCGCCGCTGGCCTGGTGGATCCGCGACAATGTCGAGCACTACGCCCAGGTGCAGTTCTTCCGCACGCAGGCAGCGTTCAACATCCGCTGGTACGAAGGCCCGAGCGACCGTTCGATCGGCTATCTCGACCCCCCGGTCCGTATCCTTCTGACATCGGCGGGAGGGTCCGACTTCGACGGGGACCACTCCTCCGCCTACGCCCACATCATCCCACCGCGCCCGCCTGAGCGCCTGGAGGCCTGACATGTACAAGGTTGGTCAGATCGATCACATCGGTATCCGGGTCACGGATCGGGACCGCGCGCGAGCATTCTATGAGGCCCTGGGGTTCGTGTTCGACCCCCAGGAGGATTCACCGCGAGGCAAGTCGATCGGCCTGGTCAACGACGCCGGCGCGCGGATCAACCTCATCTACAACGCCCAACCCACCGAGCGCGGCGACAACGTCCTGATGGATATCCCGGACAAATGGTCCGGCTACACGCACGCGGCCTTCCTGGTGGAGAGCATCGACGAACTGGTGGCGTGGCTGGGCCAGCGGGGCATCGCCATCACCGAGGGCCCCTCGGTCTTCGGCCACGGCCGCCGCAAGGTGTGCTTCATCCGCGATCCCGATCGCAACGTGATCGAGTTCGACGAGATCCTCTGAACGTCGGCGCCTCAGGAACGCTGCGTGCTGACGCGGCCTTTAGGGCCGACAGCCTGACTGGAGTGTGGGCATGCAAAGCATGGCCGGCGCCGTCGCCTTCCTGAACGAGGTGGCGCCCCTCTGACCCAGGCCCCGCGCACCGGACGGACCGGCGGCCTCCGCCTGGAGGCTGCAGGCGGCGCCCGTCGCGGCCCGGCCGCCGAACCCTCAGCCGTGGCTCCGGACGAACAGGAATAGGTGAACCATGGCTCGCATTGGCGTATTGGCCGAAATCGGCGCCCTTGTCGGCGATCCAGGACGGGCGAACATGATGTCCGCGCTGCTCGACGGACGTGCGCTGACCGCCAAGGAACTCGCCGCGTCGGCCGGCGTCACGCCGCAGACCGCCAGCGGACACCTGGCCAAGTTGATCGCCGCACGACTGATCACGGTCGAGCGCCAAGGGCGTAACCACTATCATCGCCTCGCGTCTGCCGACATCGCCCGAATGCTCGAAAGCATGATGTCCGTCGCTGAGGCCTCCGAAGAGGCGCGGCGAACACCGATCCGCGTCGGGCCGAAGGACGAAGCCTTGCGGCCGGCGCGGACCTGTTGCGATCATCTCGGGCCGGCTCGGCGTGAGGCTCGCGTAGTCATCGATCACGAGATTCGAAGGAACACACCCATGGCTCATGTCGCTCGCCGGTCCCACATTTCCAGCCAGATCCGATTGGGCTGGGTGGCGGTCGCGCTCGCGGTGGGGTGCCACTCGGCGCCGGCGTGGGCCCAGACGGCGTTGCCGAATGTCGCGACCGAAGGCCAGCCGACCGAGGCCGGCGTGATCGCCACCGATGAACACTGGAGTCTGGCCGAATTGACCGGCGACACGGCCTATCTCGACCAGTTGCTGCTTCCGAAATACCGCTCCGTCAACGCCGATGGCTCGGCGATTTCGAAGGCTCAAATCGTGGCGGGCGCGGCCAAGCACACGGGCACGGACATCGAGACGGCGACCCGAAAGATCACCGCCTACCGGAAGGAGCATCCTTACGAGACCTCCGTCGCGCTCTACAAGAATGTCGCCATCGCATCGTTCTATGATCCGGCGCGCGGGCCTCAAAAGGGTGTCAGATCCTCCGATGTGTTGATCTACGTGGCCGGGCGCTGGCACGCGATCTATTCCCAACATTCGGCAGCTGAGATCCCTGCGAAATAGTGATCCCCGCGCAGCGCTAAACCTCCTCGCCATCGCCCGATCGGACGTGTGAAGGCTCGCGCCCGGCCGCGCCGCAAGAGCGTGCGCCGCGATCCGATCCAGCTGTCGGAGCGCCGTCGGAGTGGGACCTCCGATTTACCCGGCCTCGGCGGCGGCCTCAGGGCTGCGCCAGCACCCAATCGACGACGGGATCGCGGCCGGCCTTGGCGTCGGCCCAAGATGGAACGATCTCCTTGTCGGGCCGCACGGCGTTTTCGCCGGTCTTGCGGAAGCGATAGAAGAGCGTCGAGGCGCGGACGATGAGGTGTGAATTGGGGAGCCGAAACTGCCGGGGCTCCTGGTAAGAGTTCGGCCGCTCGCCGATCGTCTGGCCGACCAGGATCGCCTTGGTCTCGTCCTGGAACTGGGCTGCGTTGTTCATCGCCGCGGAAAAGGTGGTCGCCCCGACCAGCACGAAAAGCCGCCCTTTCCGGTTGAGGTCAGGCCGCTCCGAGATCGGCTTGATCAGCCATTTGTGGCCTTCGAGATAGTTGCCGCCCCCGTTGTCGCGCATGTCGATGATCAGCTTCTGCGGATGGACCTTGTCGAGGAGCGCGAACATTTCAGCGGCGCGGGCCTGCAGGTCGGGATAGGCGTGGAACGCGCAATAGACGGTCCGCTCCGCCGGAAGGTCCTGACACCAGAAGGTCTTCTCCCGATGCGTTTTCCAAAGGGGGATGGTCTTGGCGACGGACTCCAGTGAAGCGGTCTCGCCGGGGGCCTGGCCGCGCACGTCCACCGTCAGGGTCCGGCGGTCGTCGGTCTGCACGGTGAACGGCGCATGCGTCCGGTCGGCCGTGATGTCCAAGCCGTGCAGCAACGCGCCCGCCGCCAGGTAGGTGAGGGCGCGACCCTCACGAAGCGGCATGAACTCCTGCGCCGGGGTCAGGGTGAGCGCCCGGCGATAAGCCTCTTCGGTGCTGAGCTTGCCGATCCTCAAGACCCTGGCGCCCAGGCCGGCTTCAAGGCCTGGTCCCGCCGCGACGATGCGCACGTCGCCGCCAAACCGCGCAAGCTTCAAGGGCAAACGCCGGAGGTCGCGCGGGGGCGCCACGTTGGTATGGCCGTCGCCGATCAGGTTCGCGATCCGATCAAGACCGACATAGGCCTCGTCGCCGTTCAACCTTGGGAGCCGCCGATCGAGCGCGGCGACTTGCGCCGCGAACGCCGCCCGCGAGAGCGTTGCGAACGCCTTGGCGTGACGAGCCGGCAGCTCCGCGGCGAACACCTTCAGGTCCTGTCGCCACTGGGCGGGCGTCAGGTCCAGCCGGGGCTGCATGTCCTCAAGTCCCAGCGCGGGCCCGACCCGCTCCAGCCTGATTGTGCCCCGGTCGTCCTCGAGGTCGAAGGAGCCTGCGAGCGTCTTGCCGTTCAACGCCAGATCGGCTCTCCCGAGGCCCGTCCCGTCCCGGAAGGTCAGGGCGGCATGACCCTCCGCGCCCGTCGCTGTGATTGAGGTGTAGTCGTTTTGATTGGTGAAAAACTGCGCGACGTACCGCCCGCCAGTGCAGACCAGATTGAGCGTGATCTGGCCCTGCGCCTTCGCGCCGCCAGCGCCCACGCCGCGAAATTCTCCCGTTGGAGCGCCCGCTGAACAATCCGCGGCTTTGGAACTGAGGGGGGCCGCAAGAAACAAGGCGGCGAGGAGGAACGCGACGCGGACGGGTGACATCTGACGAAAGTGCCATTCGTCGAACCCACTCCCCAATTAAACTTAGGTCATTCTGGATTGCCGTGGCGCGGAAAGAGCTGCGGCCGCGGTCCCCGATGATCCGCGCACTCGGATTGCCGGCGGCGAGCTTAGACGTGCGTGCGGGAGCTTGGGGGCGGGCGCGGCGATCCGGGGAAATCGATGGGGGCTCGCAGCCCGAAAGCGCTTCTCATCGGCGATCTTCGGGGCGCGTGGTCGCCGATGCTTCGGTCGAGACCGAACCTAACGGCGTCGGCCCGATGCTAAGGGCCGTTCCCCTGCGCCTCCTTCACTGGCGACGTCGAACCCGAAATCATCCGCAAAGGCGCGAAAGGCTCGCCGGCCCATGGATTTTGAGCGAACCGTCCTCTTTGTCGGCGCCGCGACCGTGCTCCTCGGGTCCCCGGGCCCCGGAATCGGGGCGTTGATCGCGGTCGGACGGCAGGGGGGTTTCACCGCCGGTCAACGATTCTTCTGGGGACTGCAGGCGGGCCTGGCCCTTGCTGCGGGACTGACCGCCGTCGGCCTGTTTTCGCTCGTCTCCGCGATCCCCTTGGCGCACCTCGTCCTCACCGCGATTGCGACCGCCTACCTTCTTTGGCTGGCCTTCAAGATCGCGACGGCCGACGTGGGGAAGGGCCTGGGCGGCGCCTCGCCCCAGGCTGCGACCGTCAGGGGAGGGTTTCTCCTCGGCGCCAGCAATCCCAAGTCCTACATGGCTTTCGCGTCGCTGTTTGGGGCCTATCCCGTCCTCGTCCAGGGCGCGCGGGCGGATCTCAGCCTGAAATGGCTTTGCTGCGTGCTCGTCATGGTCGTCGTGGATATGTTGTGGCTTTGGGCGGGTGCGGCCCTCGGTCGTATCGACCTGAACCCGCGGCGCGAGCGGCTCATGAACGTCGCGATGGCGGCTATCATCGTCGCGACGGCCCTCCTGAGCTTGATATAGCCTTGTCGGCGACGTCGATCCGACTGGCCGCTGTCGAGGGTCCGGGAAACGACCCTCGGAGGCGATGCCGGCGCATGGAGGAGATGAGTATTGGCCATGGATGCGATCGACGTGAACGCTCCAGGGCCTGGTGGTCCGCCAGAGCCGGCAGGCTATCGGCGAGCGACAGGGTCGAAGCGAGGCGAGGCCAGACGCCAGGACTTGCTTGCTCGTGTCACGGACGATCTTGCCGCCAACGGCTTGGTGGACTTCTCGCTGAGGCGCGCGGCGCGGGCGGCGGGCTCGACGCACAAGGTGCTTCTCTACTACTTCGACGGAGCCGACGACCTGCTCAGGCAGGCGATCCTTCGCCTGCGCGAGCGGCGCATCGAAAACGCATTGGCGGCCGCCACCCAGGGACCGGACCGCCTGGCGCTGTCGGCGCGGGTGCGCGCCATCTGGCCCATCCTCGTCCGTGACGCGTCCGGGTTAAGGGTCCTCGACCAGGCCATTGGATTGGCGATGTACGATCCGGCGCGATATGCAGACCTCGGGCGCGAGGCGTCGCAGCAGTATCTGCCCTCGCTCCTGTACATCTGCCCGCAGCACTGGACCGAGCCCCGCAAGCTCGAGGTCGCCGAAATGATCCTGGCGGCGATGCGGGGCTTCCTGGTGGACCGGCTGACCCGCGGGGAGGCGGCAAACGTCGACGCCGGGCTTCGGGCCCTCGGCCGGGCGTTGGACAGAGAAGAGGCCGCCGGCGAGCCGCCGCCCGGCGATCGCTGAGCCCTGAGCATCCTTAGCACGCCGATGCTTCGCATGGACAAGTTGTGATCCACGTGGTTCACTTTGTCGACGGACCGTTCTGGTCCGCTCGGAGGTCGGCGTGCAAGGGTCTGCGGAACGGCGGAAGGTCCGATTTGTCAGCGGAGATACGGAGTGCGCCGCCTGGCACTATCCGGGGACAAACGGCGCCTGCGTGATCATGGCCGGGGGGTTCGCGGTGACCAAGGAGCCTGGGACCGACCTGTTCGCCAGGCGGTTCCACGACGCGGGCTTCTCCGTCCTCGCCTTCGACTATCGGCATCTTGGGGAGAGCGGAGGCGCGCCGCGGCAGGTTGTGCGCGTCGGCGAGCAGCTGGCCGATTGGCAGGCGGCGATCGACTTCGCGCCGGGCCTGCCGTCCGTCGATCCCGCTCGGCTCGCCATCTGGGGCTTCTCGCTTTCCGGCGGTCACGTCTTCCGGGTCGCGGCGCGGACCCCAGGGTTGGCGGCGGCGATCGCCCAGACGCCGAACGCCGATGGCCAGGCCGCCGCGCGTAACGCGGCGCGCCACCAGACGCCGGTGGCGCTCCTGCGGTTTACCGGGCGGGCCATTGCTGACGGACTCGGCAGCCTCTTCGGCCGCCAGCCGTTGCTCACCCCGCTCGCTGGCGCGCCGGGGACCGTCGCGGTGTTGACGACGCCTGACGCCCTCGACGGGGACCACGCCCTAAATCCCGGCAACAGGTATCCGGCCTGGCCGCAAAACGTCGCTGCGGGCTCCGCGCTGCTGAGCTGCGCCTACCGGCCGGGCCGCTATGCGGCCCGCGTCGCGTGCCCGCTGCTGGTCGTCGTCTGCGATCAGGATCAGTCCGCCCTTGCGGCCCCCGCGGCCCGCGCCGCCGGACAGGCGCCGCGCGGCGAGCTGATCCGTCTGCCCGGAGGCCACTACGCCAGCTTCCTGGAAGCGCACGAGGAGGCTGTCGCGGCCGAGCTGGAATTCCTGCAACGGCACCTCGTCCCGGCCGCGCAAGTGGCGCACGGGAGATCCACTGCGGGCGCCGAAATTCGAGGGGAACATTCCTCCGTCCGCAGCGCTTCGCGTTGAGGGGTCGCCGCCGGGACGAATGCCGCCTGCGTCAGCGCCTCCCCACCAGACTCGCATCGGAGGGATCATGCCGGACACCACCTCAAAGACAGGCGCGCCTGTAAAGACCGCCAAGCCGTTCCTCACCGACGTGAAAACCCTCCGGGATCGAGCCCGAAAGAACATCGCCGACGGGGCGATGACCTGGACCTACGGAGGCGATCCCAAGCAGTCCGTCCAGATCCTCCAGTCGGTGCTGGCCACGGAAATCGTCTGTGTCCTGCGCTATACGATGCACGCCGTCAGCGCTGCGGGGCTGGCCAGCGACAGCGTCAAGGCGGAGTTCGCCGAGCACGCCAAGGAGGAGCAGGAGCACATGATGGCCGTGGCCGAGCGCATCACCCAACTCGGCGGCGAACCCGATTTCAATCCCGAGGGGTTGGCCAGCCGGTCGGTCTCGCAATATTCCACCGGGCCAAGCCTGGTCGACATGATCAAGGAGAACTTGATCGCCGAGCGTATCGCCGTGGACCACTACCGGGAGCTGATCCGGTTTTTCGGCGACGACGATCCGAGCACCAAACGAATGCTGGAGTGGATCCTGTCCGTGGAGGAGGAGCACGCCGACGACATGCACGACCTGCTCGTCGCGCACGAAGGGCGGCCCATGTTGCCCAGATAGGCGTCCGGTGGCGCTCCGCCCCCTAGAATTTGGTCATCAGCTGCACGTACCAGAGCCGCCCAATGGGCGAGTACGTGGAGACATCCGCCCCGTTGTCCGGAAACGCCTTGAAGGCGGCCGGCGGGCGACGATCGCCCATGTTGTTCACGCCGACGGCCAAGCGGGCCTCCTGCAGCGCCGGCAGCCCCGCGGAACCGAACTTGTAGGCCACCCTGGCGTCGAAGGTGGAATAGGTGCTGACGCCCACCGGCGCGACGTTCGAGTTGGCGAAGGTGAAGCCGCCCGCGCCCTCGTCCTTGACGCTGTCGATGAAGTTGTTGGCGAGCACCGCGTCCCAGGGGCCATAGCTCCATTCCACGGTCGAGTAGGCGCGCCATCGGGGCTGGGTGCCGCCCGCCTGCGGGCTGTTGCTGACGGCTCCGGCGAACTCGAAGAACGGTTGCGAAGGCAGGGCCTGGTATTGGTAGGAGTCGAGGTAGGTCGCCGCGGTGCTGAAGGTGAAGTCGCCGTGGCTCTCGGTGTGAAACGCATAGTCGACGGTGAGGTCGACGGTCCGGAGCTTGATGCCGCCCAAGTTCCGGAATTGGTCGATCACATAGAGGTTGTTGTTGTTCACGCCCGGGGCGGCGTTGAGGAAGGCCAGCAGGTCGCCGGGGTTCTGGAACTGCACGGCTCCGGGAAGGCCGACGAAGTTGTTCTTCGAGGCGTTGGCAAAGAAGATCGAGGCGGAGCCCAGCCGGTTCACGTCCACCAGGATGTTGTTGAAGCCGATGCCTCCGGCGATGTTGCGCTGGTCGATGGCGGTATACTGCAGCGAGACCCGCAACCCGGGAATGGCGTTCGGCTGCACGACGAAGCCCGTCGAATAGATGTCGGCGGTCGCCGGTAGCAGGTTCGGATTGTTGCCGTCCTCCGCGTTGAACGGGCTGCTCGGCTGCCCAGGGAAGGCGCCCTGGATGATCGCGCCGCCAGCCTGGCGAGTGTCGGTGGGCCCGTACTCCGCGAAGAGCGACGGCGCCGTGAACGACTTTGAATAGGTGCCGCGGATGACCAGCTGGTTGTCCACCGGCTCCCAGCGAAAGCCCACCTTCGGCACGGTCGAGTCGCCTGCGTCGCTGTAGTGCTCCCAGCGGACGGCGCCCACCAGATCCAGCGAATGGAAGCCGGTCGGGCTCCAGCCGTCGCCGGTGATCGGTATGCGGACCTCGCCGAATCCGGCCTCGATGGTGCGGCTCCGGGAGAAGGGATCGAAGAACTGGCCGCCGATCCAGCGCTGGGCTGTGGGACCGGTGTTGCGGCCGTTCAGGTCGGCGCCGGCCGAGAGCGCCTCGCGCCGCCAGGCCGCCCCCAGGGCCAGGCCCACCTTGCCGCCGGGCAGTGCGAAGAGTTCGGTGGTGTTGACCTGGAGGTCGCCGCTGTCGAGCGTGCTCTTGCCGTTGATGAACTCGGTTCCGAAGATGTTGGCCAGGGAGGCGGGGTCGCGGCCGCCGCGCGCGAAGGGATCGAGCGCCGGCGTGAGCACCAGCGCCGAGCCGGTGTCGAAATTGCTGAAGACCTTGGAGAACGCCCCGCCCGGCGTGGCGACGCCGCTGGCGTTGAACCCCCCGGCGATGGCGAGCGGCAGGTTCGGGCCATAGATGACATTCTTCTGGCGCTGATCGAGCTTGTCCTCGCTGTGGGTATAGGCCGCCTCCCAGCGCCACATCTTGCCGACCAGGTCGAAATCGCCCCTCAGGCCGCCGGTGATGCGGAACTTGTCCGACGTGTTGAAATATTGCTTGGGCAGCGAAGGGTCGCCGAACTGCACGCCGCCCACGCTCGCCGTGGTCGGGTTGAACGGCGCGCCGGCCGGCACGGTCACGGCGCTGATGCGCGGCAGGAACTGGGTGAAACTGGTGACGTGGGCGTATTCGA
The DNA here is from genome assembly GCA_044445675.1 of Caulobacterales bacterium. GTDB lineage: Bacteria > Pseudomonadota > Alphaproteobacteria > Caulobacterales > Caulobacteraceae > Phenylobacterium. The sequence continues at coordinate 11,442 of JBIOED010000097.1, forward strand.
AATCGCCGAACGCCTCGACGCGGCCGTCGTCGGTCAGCCGGGCCGTCAGGTTGCCGCCCAGCGCGCTGACCTTCTGCTGCATCAGCAGCGTCTGGAACGGCGACAGGTCGTAGGTGGCGCCGATGCCCGCCGCGTTCGAGGCCGTGTAGACGCCGGGAATCAGGCTGGCGATCCCCGAGGCGGTGGCCGCCAGCCCCACGGGCGTGGCCTGGCTAGGCGAATTGAGGTTGAGGTTGAGGAGGTTCGTGCCCACCGCGCCCGGCACGGCCGTCGTCGAGACGATGAACGGATGGGTGAAGCCGCGGTCCTTCTGGAACAGGGGGTCGGTGTTCGTGTAGGACCCGTTGAGCACCACGTCCACCCGGTCGCCGAAGCTCCTGCCGGCCGTGAAGTAGGCCGAGCGCTCGCTGTAGCCCCTCTCGCCGCCGGCGTAGCGGCCGCCGACCTCCAGCCCGTCGAACTTCCGCTTCAGGACGAAGTTGACCACGCCGCCGATCGCGTCGGAGCCATAGATCGCCGAGGCGCCGTCCGCCAACACCTCCACCCGCTCGATGGCGCTGGGCGGGATCTGGTCGACATCGACGAAGATCTTGCCGCCAACCCCGGCGATGGCGTCCACCGCGACGCGGCGGCCGTTGATCAACACCAGCGTGTCGAGGTCCCGCAACCTGACCTGCGCGCCGCCGCCGGTGTTCTGGTTGGTGTTGTTGGCGTTGCTGGCCCCGATGTTGCCGCGGCCCTGGAAGGCCGGCAGCGTCTTGCGCAGGATCTCCAGCGGGCTGCTGTCGACGCCGGCGATATCGATCTTGTGCTGGTCGACGATGCTCACGGGGGCGACAATCCGGTCGGGCGTGGTCGGCAGGGCGGAGCCGGTCACGATGATCTCGCCAACCGTGGTGCCCTTCGTCGAGTCGGGAGCCGCCGCGTAGCTCCCGCCCGCCCACGCCAAGGCCAGGCCGGTGGTCGCCATCAGCGTCGCGAGGCGCGTCCTGTGCGCGAAGGTCATGTCCCGTCTCCCCCGATATTCGTCCTGTGGCTGCA
>JBIOED010000098.1:0-12374 GCA_044445675.1 Caulobacterales bacterium
CTACAAGCGACGCCATCTCATCGAGAACTTCTTCTGCCGGCTCAAGCACTTCCGAGCCATCGCCACCCGCTATGACAAGCGCGCCACCTACTTCCTCGCCGGCATCTACGCCGCCGCCAGCCTCATCTTGCTCAATTGAGGACAGGCCCTAGATCATCTGCGGATCCCCGAGTTCGGGACGATCAAGGCCTCCGACGGCCAGACCCTGCACTGGTCGATGCGGACGCCCTTCGGTTTCGATCCCAAGAAACGCTATCCGGTGATCGTCCAGGTCTACGGCGGCCCGGCCTCCGCGCTGGTGGAGAAGCACTGGGCCGCGCCGGCCGACCAGCTGCTGCTCGACGCGGGCTACATCCTGTTCAGCCTGGACAATCGCGGCACGCCCAACCGCTCCGTGGCCTTCAAGACCGCCATCGACCGGCGCACCGGCGGCCCCGACGTGGAGGACCAACTGGCGGGGGCGGCCTATCTGAAGTCGCTGCCCTTCGTCGATCCGGCGCGGCTGGGCGTCACCGGGTACTCGAACGGCGGCTACATGACCCTGATGCTGCTGACCGTCCCCCAATCGCCGTTTGCGGCGGGCGTCGCCGGCGCGCCGGTGACCGACTGGACGCTCTACGACACCGCCTACACCGAGCGTTACATGGGCACGCCGGCGGACAACGCGGAGGGCTATCGGTTGTCGCAGGTGACCGGCCGGCTGGGCGACCTCCGGCCGGGTTCGCTGCTGCTGGTGCACGGCATGGCCGACGACAACGTGGTCTTCGAGAACTCGACGCGGGTGATCGCCAGGTTGCAGGCACAGGGCACGGCCTTCGAGATGATGACCTACCCCGGCCTGCGGCACCGGACGGGCTGGACCTCCAAGCCGCTGATGCACCGCACGGAGGCGACGCTCGACTTCTTCAACCGCAAGCTCCGGCCGGGGACCTAGGCGAACATCTCCAGCATCCAGGGCGGCACGCGCCGGGGACGCCCGGTAACCTGGTCGATGAGCACCCAGATGGTCTGGACCTGGGCGCACATGGCGCCGTCGGCGGCGTCCAGCCGGATGAACCGGGTGAAGCGGGCGCCTTCGGTGGCGTCGGCGACCCAGGTGCGGCCGTGGGCGGTCTCTGCGGGCAGCAGGGCGCGGCGGTAGTCGATCTCGTGGCGCAACGCCACCCAGGCCCAGGTGGCCTGCGCCTCGGCCGGCGCCAGGCTGCGCCAGTGGGCCACGCCCAGGTCCTGCGCCCAGCGCAGATAGACGACGTTGTTGACGTGGCCGTTCTCGTCGATGTCGGCTGGCGCAGGCTCGAAGGCGAGCCGGAAGACCTTGCGGCCGGGCGGCGGCTCGAGCAGCAGGCTCAAGCGGTGAGTACGCCCTGGTCGGTCAGCATGGTCTTCAGTTCCCCCGACTGGAACATCTCGCGCACGATGTCGGCGCCGCCGACGAACTCGCCCTTCACATAGAGCTGCGGGATAGTCGGCCAGTCGGAGAAGGCCTTGATGCCCTGCCGCAGCTCCTCGCTCTGCAGGACGTTGACGCCCACGAAGTCGGCGCCGAGGTGGTCGAGGATCTGCACGCAGACCGCGGAGAAGCCGCACTGAGGCTGCTCGGGCACGCCCTTCATGAACAGCACCACCGGGTGCTCGGCCACCGCGTTGGCGATGAAATCGTGGGTCGGGTCGGCGGTGGCGGTGGCGGTCATCGGATGGCCCTTCGGCGCAAAACTGTTGCCCCAGAGCTAGGGAGCCGGCGTCCCCGGGTCAAGCCGGCGAAGCGGTCTCCAGCGCCAGGGCGTGCAGTTCGCCGCCCATCCGGCCCTTCAGGGCGGCGTAGACGAGCTGGTGCTGGCGCACGCGGGGCAGGCCGGCGAAGGCGGCCGAGACGATACGCGCCTTGTAGTGGTCGCCGTCCCCGGCCAGGTCCTCGACCGCGATCTCGGCGTCGGGGAAGCCTTGGCGCAGGACGGCTTCGAGGTCGGCTTGGGCGATGGGCATGCGGCCTCATACCACCGGCTCAATCGAAGACCCAGAGCAGGCTGACGCCGAACGCGGCCATCAAGGCCGAGGCGCCGCGGTCCAGGGGCTGCCGGGCGCGGGCGTAGGTCGCCGCCGCGCGGGGTGTCGAGAACACCAGCGCGATGGAGACCTGCCAGATCGCGCAGGTGACCACGACGATGGCGACCGCCGCTGCATGCACCCACAGCGGCTTGTCCGGACCCACGTAAGCGGCGAAGATCGCGGCGAAGAACAGCACCGATTTGGGATTGGTCATGCAGATGGCGAACCCCTGCCACAAGGCGGTGCGGCCGCCGTCGGCCGGCGGCTCGGCCGCTCCGGGCTGCGGCCTCGAGCGCCACAGGGCGACGGCGAAGTAGAGCAGATAGAGCCCGCCGCCGATCCGCAGCGCCTTGTAGAGCCAGGGCGCGGCCACCAGCACGGCGGCGAGGCCGAGCGCGGCCAGCGCGCACCACAGGATGCACGCCAGCACCGTGCCGAGGCCGGCTGCCAGCGCGGGACCCCGGCCGCGGCGCATGCCGAGCCGCATAATCAGGAAATTGTTCGGTCCCGGCACGGCGGCGGTGGCGGCGCTGATCAAAGCCAGCGAGCCGAGGGAGAGGAGATGGCTGCTCATGGCTCCGCTTAACGCCCCGCTGCTGACAGGGCGTGTCAGCAGGCTCAGTCGATGATCGACGAATAGACGATGCTCTTGAGCTGGCCGCGGAAGTTGAAGGTCCCCGAGGGCATCAACTGGGTCATGAACACCACCGAGAGGTCCTCCTTGGGATCCACCCAGAAGATGGTCGAGGCCGCGCCGCCCCAGTAGTAGTCGCCCGCGCCCAGGGTCCCGGTCTGCACCTGGCCCATGGTGGAGGCGAACCCCAGGCCGAAGCCCACGCCCTCGTTGGCGGTCTCCGAGAAGCCGCCGATGGCCAGCTGCGTCAGGTCCTTGCCGCCGGGCAGATGGTTCATGTGCATGATCTCGACGGTCCGTGGCCCCAGGATGCGGGCGCCGTCGAGCTCGCCGCCCCGGCGCAGCATCTCGCAAAAGCGCATGTAGTCGGCCGACGTGCCGGTGAGCCCGCCGCCGCCGGACTTGAAGCCGGGATCGCGGGTGAAGTCGCTGGTCGCCGGGTCGTCGATCAACTTCAGGCGCTTGTCGGGGCCGCGCTGATAGTTGGCGGCGAAGCGGTCGACCTTGTCCGGAGCCACGAAGAACGCCGTGTCCTTCATGCCCAGCGGCGCGAAGACGTTGTCCTGCAGATATTGCGCGAAGGGTACGCCGGAGATCACCTCCACAAGCGCGCCGCAGACGTCGGTCGCCAGGGAATACATCCAGGCCGTGCCCGGCTGGTAGCGCAGGGGCACCTGGCCCAGCTTGTCGAGGAATTGTTGCATGGTGTCGTCGCCGCCCGCCGAGCGGACCTTCAGCTCGCGGTAGATCTTGTCGATGGGGTGCTGGATGCCGACGCCCGGCAGGCCGCCGCCGTAGGTGAATCCGGCGGTGTGGGACAGCACGTCGCGGAACGAGACGGGTCGCACGGGCGCCTCGGTCTGCATGTCCGCGCCTTCGCCCGCGACCCAGACGCGGTGGTTCTTCCACGATGGCACATAGCGGCTGACCGGGTCGTTGAGCTGGAAATAGCCCTGCTCGTAGAGGGTCATCAGCGCCACCGAGGTGATCGGCTTGGTCATGGAATAGATGCGGTAGATGGTGTCGTCGGTGGTCGGCTTGGCGCGTTCGGCATCCATCTGGCCGAAGGACCTGAAGTAGGCGAGGTGACCGTGGCGCGCGACGCTGACCTGGCAGCCGGCGATCTTGCCGTTCGAGATATAATTTCGTTCCAGATGCGCGCCGATCCGCTCAAGGCGGGTCGCGTCGAGGCCGGTCCACTGCGATTGGGCGTCCATTGAAATATCCTCCCGGGGAAATGCCGTCTCTGGTCTAATCGGCGGACATCATGAGCGCGCAAGGCGCCGCTCGCCAAGCCATAAGGAGATTGGGCGTGGGGGAACTGGACGAACGGGCGGCCGAGCTGGGCGAGCGCCTGAAGACGTGTGGCGAGACCGTGGCGGTGGCCGAGAGCTCGTCCGGCGGCCTGATCTCGGCGGCGTTGCTGGGCGTGGCGGGCGCGTCGAAATATTACCTCGGCGGGGCGGTGGTCTACACCGGCAAGGCGCGCATGGTGCTGATGGACCTGCCGCGCGAGGCGGTGGCCGGGATGCGGTCGGCCAGCGAGCCCTATGCGCTCCTGCTGGCGCGCACCGCCCGCGAGCGGTTCGGCGCGACCTGGGGGCTTTCGGAGACCGGCGCGGCGGGACCCACCGGCAACGGCTACGGCGACGCGGCGGGTCATACCTGCATCGCGATATCCGGGCCGATGGAGATGAGCGTCACGGTGGAGACCGGCGAGACCGACCGGGCCGCCAACATGACCGCCTTCGCCGCGGCGGCGCTGGATCTCTTGAAACGGGCGGTAGCGTAAGGGGCGGGAAGAAGAACTGCGGAAAAACACGAACCCGGTTCCTATCGGCCGCATCTTTCTCCTTCTCAACAACCCGCGTCACGAGCCGTGCGATACGGAAGCGCAAGCCATCGAATATCTGTGTGAGCATGAACAGGTCTACGCACTCCCACGGGACATCGCGAAGCACGGTGTAAACCCCCGTGAGCGTTGTGCGCTTGTGCCCGCCGGGAAGGGCAAGGGGACGAGCAAGTCTGGATATTTCGTCGCCGAGGGCACAGTTCGCGACGACGCCCGTCGGCGTCAGGCGGCCCCACGCTGCGGCGCCGCCGGGATTTTGGGCGTTACGCGCCGGCCATCGGGCAGGTAGCCCGCCATCTGTCGGCGTCGCACGGCCAGCAATCGAAGCTTGACGAGTTCCTGGCGCTTAGGATCAGTCCGCCAGAGCGCCGCATAGCGCGGGTCCGCGCGCATGGCCGCGGGGAAATGCGCGTAGCCGAAAGGCAGACAGGCCGGCCAGTACAGCGAACGGCCGGCGAGCGCCCGGTCCAGCATGCGGATGGCCGGGCCGACCGCCCCGGCCCAGGCGTACTCCATGGCGTAGATGAACAGAAAGTCCACGCTGGCGCGGCCCTGGCTGGTGCCGGCCAGCGCCCCGCCGGCGTCGTAGGCGGCGACGTCCTTGTCCAGCATGGCGATCAGCGCCGCTGGCCGCCCCTGCAATGCCTCCAGCCCGGCCGCGGCGCGGGCGAGCAATGCTTGCACGGCCGGTGGCGGTCGCCCTTTCCAGATATCGTCCCGCACGCGCCGGATCCGCGCCGCCAGGCCCGGGGCGTCGGACTCGGTCAGGGGAATGAAGTAGAGCTCGCGCAGCAGGAAGAGGTTGTCGGGATTGGCCGCCAGCTCGTTCTCGTAGAGCGCCATGGCGCCCGCATGGTCGCCCAGCTGGTAGAGGGCCCGCGGCATGTCGAGCCTACGCCACACCGTCTCTGGATCGAGCCGCATTATGGCCCGGGCATGCTCCAGGTGTTCGAGCACGCGCCCCAGCGTGCCGAGTTGGTGGCCGTAGGCCCAGTGCGCCTCCAGGTGGTTCGGATCAATCGCCAACGCCCGCTGGAACAGGGTCTCGGCGTCGTCCCACAGCCACTCGAAGCGCCGGTAATAGTCGCCCAGCGCCGCCAGCGCCGACGGATCGTTCGGATCGGCGGTCAGCGCCTGGCGCAGGAATTCCGCCGCCGCCCCGGCCCGCTGGGCCCCGCTCAACGGCTGGCGCGCCAGTTCCCGCGTCCAGCCGTTGCGCACCAGCGCCGCCTGCACGACCAAAGCGCCCGGGTCCTGCGGATCGATGGCCAGCGCCCGGCTGACCATATCCTGGGTTTCGTCGGCCGCATCGCTGGCCGCGTCCGCGCGGTTGACCATGCCCAAGGCGCGCGTCTGCTCGATCAGCTCGTTCGCGCCCAGCATGATGCGGAACACCTCCGGATCGCGGCGACGGGGCGGCGGAGGCTCGCGGAGCTTGCCGGGGCCGATGCGGGCGATCAGCTCCTGGATCACGGCGCCGGCCATCTGGTCCTGTAGCTTGAAGAGGTCGCCGCCGCGGCTCTCCTGGGTCTGGGTCCAGACCTGCAGTCCCGACGCCGGGTTGACCAGTTCTGTGCTGATCCGAATCTCGTCGGCCCCCTGCTCGACGCCGCCCTTGAGCAGGAAGTCGGCGCCCAGCCGCCGTCCGATTTCGCGGTCGGACAGGCGCTGCGCCGACAGGGCGAAGGACGACGCGTCGGCGACCACGGAGAGGCCCGCGATGCGGGACAGCGAATTGCGCACCTCGCGCGCCAGGCCGACGGCGAGGAAGCGGGTCTGCTCGCCCGGCGCCAGGTCGTCGAACGGCAGCACGGCGATGGTGACCGGCGCGGCCTGCCCCGGCCGGGTCGCCCGCCAGGTCGCCCAGCCTGCTCCACCCGCCACCGCGAGAATCGCCGTGGCGGCGGCGAGGTGCAGCGCCCCTCGGCGATTGGCCGTCAGCGGCAGGGCGGCTTCGACCTCGGTCGCCGCCGGCCCGGCGCCGCTGTCCGCCACCAGCCGGTAGCCCACGCGCGAGATCGTCTCCAGCCGGAACGCGCCGGTGCGCTGGGCGAGCTTCCGCAGCCGGGCCACCACGAAGTTGATGGCGTCTTCGCTGACGATGCGCCCGTCCCAGCAGGCGGCGATCAGGTCGTCACGGCTGACCACGGCGCCGCTGGCCTGGGCCAGAACGACCAGCACCTGCATCACCCGCGGCTGCAGCACCTCGCGCCCGCCCGGCCATTCGACCTCGCGGGTGGCCGGACGGACCTGAAGCGAACCCAGGACGCGCGCAGACTCGTGCGCCAATTGCATCGAGCGGGGCCCCCCACAACTCGAAACCACCAGGACGCGACGACTCCCTGAAGGCGCCCATCCGGTTGCAGGCTAGCACAGGCACGGGTTCTGACCAGCGTTCGTCGAGCGAGATTCTCGGCGTCTGCTCGGTCATTCCTCGGGCCCCGCTTCGGTTCTGCTCCAGGCGGCCATCTCCGAAGCGTGTTGGGTTTCTGGACGTCGGCCAGGTGCGCCGCCCAAGGGGAAACCAACATGATGACTATTCTCAAGCTCGCCGCCGTGGCGACCGTGTTCATTGCAGGGACTGCGGCTGCGGAACCCTTCACGTCCGTGTCCAAGAGCGAATCCATCACGTCTGCGCGGGCCCCCGCCGTCGGCGGCTTCCCGGCGTTTGGGGCCGGCGCCAACAAGGGTGAGCTGACCGCCACCTTCAAGGGCGGGCGTGTCGAACATGCCAGCTTCCACTGCATCGGCTGGTCGAACCAAGGCTCGCCGCAGACCGCGGTCTGCGAAGCCGCCAGCGGTGAGGACAAATATTCGATGCGCGTGAACTGCCTGACGCCGGACCCGGCGACCCGCACAGGGTTCTGCCAGGGCGTGCTGATCGGCACGGCCGGCCGCTACGCCGGCAAGACCGGCCTCTTCTCCCAGCTGAACAAGCCCGACGGGACCGCCACTGCCGAGGGCGCCTGGAACGACTGATCCGAGCCCCAACACCGGAAGGAACGTCTCACATGAAAGCGCTGCTCCAAATCGCAGCCCTGCTGGCTGCCACATGCCTCGCGAGCGTCGCGTCCGCCCAACCGCTCGCAAACCTGCCCGGCGTTCCGGGCGGGCATGGACCGGTCAAGGTGCTGGTGATCGTCAGCTCCCACGGTCTCGACCTCTCCACCGATGCGGGCGCCGACCAGTTCCTCGGCCGGCTGACCGACGCCGTGAACCGCGCTTGCAACGATCGCCCGGTCGATGGCCCGGCGCTAACGATCGCGCGCACAGCCAAGTTTCAAGTGTGCCGCGCCCAGGCCCTGGAAACGGCACTGACCTATGTCCATTCGCCGATCGTGAGGCGGCGGTACGCGGCGATGGCGGCCAGGGACGACCTACGCCTGGCGCGCCGCTGACAAGTCCCCGCGGCGCCGGACGCCCCCCACCGTTCGGCCGTGGTCCCTGAAGGGCGCGTCGGGCGCGCCCTTCCTCTTTCCTGCAGCGCGACACGGCCTCGCTCGCTCACCGGCTGGTCGGAGCGCGTCCAGGAACGGTAGCGGGGCATGCGCCGCAGCCTATGGCCGAGCTCGGCCTTCTGCTAGGCTCGCGTCGAACGCGGGAGGAAACTGACGATGAAACGGATAATCGCGGCGCTGTCGGCCGGACTGGTTCTGGCCACCGTAGGTTTCGCGGTCCACGCCCAGGCTCCGAAAGCCCAGGCCGACGCCCTGACCGACCCGGCGATGAAGCGCGCCGAGGTGCTGGCCTTCATCGGCGTCAAACCGGGCGATCGGGTGGCGGACATCGTGGCCGGCCGGTTCGTGCGCGCGCTGAGCGTCGCGGTGGGGCCGAAGGGCAAGCTCTATGCGGTGATGCCGGCCGAGGTGGTCAAGGCCCATCCGGAGGTGGTGGGGATCCTGAAGAACCTCACCGCCGACCCGAAGTACGCCAACGTCGAACTGAGCACGCCGCCGATCGACGCGCCTGCGCTGCCGGGCCGGCTGGACGCGGTGTTCATCAGACAGAACTACCACGACCTGCACGACAAGTTCATGGGCCCGGCGGACGTGGCGGCGTTCAACCGCGCGGTGTTCGCGGCGCTCAAGCCCGGCGGGGCCTATGTGGTGCTGGACCACGCCGCCGAGCCCGGATCGGGCCTGCGGGACACCGACACGCGGCACCGCATCGACGAGGCGACGGTGAAGTCCGAGGTGACGGCGGCGGGCTTCAAGCTGGACGGCGAGAGCGCCATCCTGGCCAACCCGGCGGATGACCACACCAAGTTCGTGTTCGATCCGGCCATTCGCGGGAAGACCGACCAGTTCCTGCTGCGCTTCCGCAAGCCGAAGTAGGCCGGCACGCGGCCCGGCCAAGAACCTTCCCCCGTTCCGGGGGAAGGTAGGCATTGGCGCGCCGAATATCGAAACCTGGCTAGACGCCGCGTCGGCCGCGCAGGAAATGCAGGACGATCAGGACGACGGCGATGATCAGCAGGATGTGGATCGCCGCGGCCGTCACGTGGAACGCGAAGAACCCGAGCAGCCACAGGACAACCAGTACGATGGCGATAATTCCAAGCATTTTGAAGGCCCCTTCGGTCGCGCCACATGGCGGCTGACATCAATCCCCACCCAATGCTTCGGCCAAGGCCAAGGTTCCCGAAGCGCCGCCACCGCCGGGGCGCGCGCCTGGGGTGACGTTCTGGAAAGCCCCTTTCGCTAGGGTGGCCGGCAGGTGGGCGCGGTTGTCGCTCGAGGCTGAGGGGGACGGTGGTGCGCGGCGGATCAAGGGGCGTGAGGTTCGCGATGGGCGTGGCCTTGGCAGGCGGCGTGATGGCGTTCGGCCTGGCGACGGCAGCGGCCGCCGGTCCGATCCAGGTCGTCTCCGCGGGCGACGAGTACGCCACGTTCCATCCGCGGCGGGCCGCCCCGGCGGCGGCCAAGGGTTTCCAGGCGACCATGGACCAGGTGTTCGGTCCGGGCCGGTGGCGCCAGACCAGCGGCTATCGCACGCCGGCGCAGGAGAATGCGCTGCGCCGGGAGGGCGCGGGAACCGTCGCGCCGGGCCGCGTTTCCCGCCATTCGCTGGGCGATAGGGACTCGCCCAGCGCCTACGACGCCGTCGTCGAGCGCATGTCCGCGGCGAGCGCCGCGGCCAGGCTGAGGCGCGCCGGAGCGCCCTTCTCTCGCGTGGTGGCCGAGGGGGCGCACGGCGGCCAGGGACCGCACCTGCACATCGAACTGGTCAGCGCCCCCGTCCGGTCGGCGGGCGGCGCGGGGAACTGAGCGCGGTCACTGCGCCGCGCCGCGCGCCTCGACCGGGGCGATCTCCACCAGGACCTCGCCGCGGACGAAGTGGATGACGTCGTAGCGGTCGAGCGTCGGGTCCACGTGCGGCGGAACGAAGTCGACGCGCTCGCCGCGGGCGACCAGCTGGCCCGGCGGGCGCATCAGCCGGCCGTGCTCGTCGCCGAAGAAGCGGTAGGGACTGTCGGCGAACTTCGGGGTGAGGGCGACGGGCAGGGGGCCGTCGGTGGCAAAGGCCTTGAGGCCGGCGTCGAGCGTGACCCACTGCGGATGGTTGGCGCTGATCACCGTGGCGGTGACGGTCAGCGCATGCTCGAAGGCGCCGTCGGGGTCGGCCCTGAGCGCTTCGCGATACTCGCGGTCCATGAAGGGATAGGACCCCGGCTGCACTTCGGTAAGCACGCCCTGGGCGGCGTCGGCGGCGAACGTGCCCGTGCCGCCGCCGGTGACCACGTCGATGTCGGCGCCCGCCTGGCGCAGGGCGGCGACGACGCGAGAGAGATGGGCCATGCCGTCGGCGACCGCGGCGGCCCGCGCGTCGGCGCCTTCCAGGTGCTGCCAGTGGCCGCCGTAGCACTGCACGCCGATCAGCCTCAGGTTGGGCTGGGCGGCGACGGCGCGGAAGACCTCGACGGCCTGGGCTGCGTCGTGGACCCCGGTGCGGCCCATGCCGGGATCGACGTCGATCAGCACCTGGATCGGGCCTTGCGCGGCCGCGCCGATCTCGGCGGCGCCGTCGGAATGGTCGATGACCATGCGGAAGTCGGCGAGGTCCTGCGCCAGGCGCGCCGCGCGTCCGGCCTGGGCGGCGCCGGCGATGGGCGAGGTGACCAGGATCGCGCCGATACCGGCGGCCGCCATGGCCTCGGCCTCGGCGAGCTTGGCGCAGCAGATCCCCACCGCGCCGGCGGCGATCTGCCGGCGCGCGATAGCCGCGCACTTGTGGGACTTGCCGTGGGGCCGCAGCGCCAGGCCCGCGGCGCGGGCGCGCGCGGCCATCTTCGCCAGGTTGCGGTCGAAGGCGTCGAGGTCGAGGACGGCGGCGGGCGTCGGGATCCGCGCGCGAGAGCCCGGCTGGCCGATCAGCGCGCGGGTGGCTGCGAGGTGGGGGCGGTCTGGGTTCATCCGCCCATGAAGCCCGGCAGCCAGCCTTCGTGGGCCGTGCGGAGATCCTCGAGCGGGATGTCGAACAGGCCCGCCGCGCTCAGCGCCTCGCCGCCGGCGTGGCCGATGACGGAGGCGTGGACCTGGGCGGCGGCTGCGGCGCGCAGGACGGCGTCGGGGTCGGCGGTGGCGATCAGGTAGCGGCCCTGGTCCTCGCCGAACAGCAGGATGTGGGCGTGGGCCCCAGAGTTCATCCGCAGGCGTGCGCCGACGCGCGAGGCCAGCGCCATCTCGGCGACCGCGGCGATCAGCCCGCCATCCGAAAGGTCATGTACGACGGTAACTTGACTGGATTGTATGAGGTTTCGGATGAAGTCCCCCGCGCGCCGCTCGAGCGTCAGGTCAACTTGGGGCGGAGCGCCGTCCTCGCGCCCGAGGCATTCGCGCAGATACATCGAGGCGCCCAGCTCGCCGACGGTTTCGCCAATCAGGACCAGGGTGTCGCCGGCCTTCATGGAGGAGAAGTCGGCGCGCCGCGTGTAGTCGGCGATCAGGCCCACGGCGCCGACCGTGGGGGTCGGCGGAATGGCCGAGCCGTTGGTCTCGTTGTAGAGGCTGACGTTGCCGCTCACGACCGGGAAGTCCAGCGCCCGGCAGGCCTCGGCCATGCCCTCGATGGCGCGGACGATCTGGCCCATGATTTCCGGCCGCTCAGGGTTGCCGAAATTGAGATTGTCGGTGATGGCGATGGGATCGGCGCCCACCGCGGTGAGGTTGCGCCAAGCCTCGGCGACGGCCTGCTTGCCGCCCTCATAAGCGTCGTTTTGCACGTAGCGTGGGGTGACGTCGGAGGTCATGGCCAGCGCCTTCCTGCTTCCATGCACCCGCACGATGCCGGCGTCGGCGCCGGTGGCTGAATCCTCCAGGGTGTCGGCCATGACGTGGCGGTCGTATTGCTCCCAAAGCCAGCGCTTGGAGGCCATGTCGGGGCTGCCCATCAGCGTCAGGATGGCCTGGGCGTAGTCGGCCGGCGCGGGGATCTCGTGCGGGGCCAGGCGCGGCTGCGGCGGGGATGCCGTCCAGGGCCGGTCGTAGAGCGGCGCGTCGTCGAACAGAGGGGCCAGCGGCACGTCGCAGACCGTCTGGCCCTTGTGCTTCAGGACCAGGCGGCCGGTGTCGGTGGTGACGCCGATGGTGGCCGCGTCGAGGCCCCACTTGGCGAAGATGCGCTCGCCGTCGGCTTCGCGGCCGGGCTTGAGGATGGCCAGCATCCGCTCCTGGCTCTCCGAGAGCATCATCTCGTAGGCGCTCATGCCCTCTTCGCGCTGCGGCACCGCGTCGAGGTCGAGTTCGACGCCGACCCCGCCCTTGCCGGCCATCTCCACCGACGATGAGGTGAGGCCGGCCGCGCCCATGTCCTGGATGGCGGCCACGGCGCCGGAGGCCATCA
>JBIOED010000099.1:0-12224 GCA_044445675.1 Caulobacterales bacterium
ACCGGCAGCACCGGCAGGCGGCCGGACGTGAAGCCGATGGACAGGATGCGGCCGCCGAAGGCGATGCAGCGCAGGCTCTCGTCGAAGACGTCGCCGCCCACCGGATCGTAGATCACGTCGGCGCCGCGGCCGCCGGTCAGCGCCTTCACCCGCTCGCGGAAGCCTGCGGTGACGTTGACCGTGGCGTCGGGGGCGTACTCGCGGGCGATCACCGCCAGCTTGTGGTCGGAGGCCGAGGCGGCGATCACCTTGGCGCCCATGATCTTCGCCAGATCGACGGCGGCGAGGCCGACGCCGCCCGCCGCGCCGTGGACCAGCACCCACTCGCCGGGCAGCAGGCGGGCGCAGCGTTCGAACGCGACATAGGCGGTGAGGTAGGCCACGGCGTAGCCGGCGGCCTGGCTGAACGTGAGCGTGTCGGGCTTCCTGCGAAGGCCCGCCGCCGGCAGGACGGCGAACTCGGCCATGCCGCCGCGGCCGCCGCCGCAGACCGGGTCGCCGACCTGGAAGCCGCCGACGCCGGGGCCGAGCGCGTCCACCTCGCCCGCCAGCTCCATGCCGGGCACGAAGGGGACCTGCGGCTTGTGCTGGTGCTCGCCGCGGGTCTGCATCAGGTCGGGGAAGTTCACCGCCGCGGCGCGCACGCGGATGCGCACCTCGCCCTGCGCCGGCTCGGGGGTCGCGATCTCCTTGACCGCGCAGCCCGCATAGTCCGCCGCCAACGCCTCGACGACGAGCGCCCGCATCAGGACACGCCCATCAGGCGATACGGCCTTCGAAGCCCTCGCGAACCAGGCCCGCCACCTCGCGGCTGGCCACGTCGGCGCAGGGGACCGCGCCGGTGAAGGCGGTGAAGCCGTGCGCCAGGCCGTCATAGCAACGGTAGATCGTCGGAACGCCGGCTCTCCTCAGGCGCCGCGCATAGGCTTCGCCCTGGTCGAGCAGCGGGTCGAAGCCGGCGGTGACCACGACGGCGGGCGCGAGGCCCGCCAGGTCGGCGGCGCGCAGCGGCGACAGGCGCGGGTCGGCGGGGCCGTCGCCGGGACCCATGTAGTGACCCATGAACCAGCCCATCATCGCCCGCGTCAGGGGGAAGGCCTCGGCGTAGGTGGTCATGGAGGCGCTCTCGCACGCCACGTCCACGCAAGGGTAGATCAGGAGCTGCAGGGTGGGCTGCGGCTCCCCGTTGCGTTTCAGCTCCTGGCAGGCGACCGCGGCGAAATTACCGCCCATGGAATCCCCGCCGATGGCGGCCTGGGCCAAGGGCGCGCCGAAGCGCTCGGCGTTGTCGCGGCCCCAGCGGTAGGCCGCCAGCACGTCCTCCAGCCCCGCGGGGAAGCGGTGCTCCGGCGCCAGGCGGTAGTCCACCGACAGCACCGGGCCGCGGCCGGTCTTCGCCAGGATCGAACAGAAGGCGTGGCAGGTGTCCAGGTCGCCGATCACCCCGCCGCCCATGTGAGCGAAGACCATCAGCGGCGCCTGGGCGTCCTGGTTGTCAGGCCGGTAGAGGCGGGCGGGAATGGCGCCCGCCGGGCCGGGGACCGTCAGGGGCTCGATGCGGACGCCGGGTTCCGGGTCGGCGGTCATGGTCGCGAACGCCGCGGCTCCGGCGCGGCGGGCCTCGTCGGGCGGCAGGGCCGTCATCGGCGGCGCATTGCGCGACTGGGCCGCCAGGTATTGCAGCCGGGGATCCAGCGTCCGCCCGCCCTGGTAGACCACCCCGCCGCCTGACATCAGCCGCAGCATCGGGGTCGGCAGGCTCAGCAGGCTGCGGACGACCAAGCGCTGGGTGGTGGGACTGGGCATGTCAGGCCGACGCCTTGGGCAGGCCCTTGAGGCCGCCGAGGATCATGGTCACTGCGAAATCCGTGGCGCCGGCGGTGTCGATGGGCCGCCGTTCCAGCATCTTGTCGCCGACGTCGCGGGCGATGGCGATGCAGGCCGCGGCCATGTAGTCGGGGTCGGCGAAGGGGCCTTGGCGCCCGGCGATGTCCTCGCCCATCGCATCGCGGATCTCAGCGAACACGGCCGCCATCTCCGGGGTCTCGCCCTGCACGTGCAGGTGCGGCTCGCCCGCCGGGCGCCGCGCAGCCCAGTTGCGGTGCTCGTCGGCGATGAAGGCGAAGTAGGCGCTGATCGCCAGGCGCACGAATTCCTCGAAGGAGTGGCCGCGACCCCGCAGACCCTTCAGGATCGGGGCGAACCGTCGCGCGCCGTCGTCGGCCAGGGCCGCGAACACCTCCTCCTTGGAGCGGTAGTAGTTGTAGAAGGTGCCTGCCGCGAGGCCGGTGCGGCGGATGATGTCGCGCACGGTGGCGGTCTCGTAGCCCAGCTCGCCGAACACCTCGCGCGCGGCGTCGAGAATCGACTGGCGGTTGGCGACCTTGGTCTGCTCACGCTTGCCAACGTTCAGATACGCGACCTCAGACATGACGCTCCGCACGCGGACTCAAAAGTGACGTGCGTCACTCTAGGGGGTATCGACCGGGAAAGCCAACATCTTGCCTTTCCCGCGCAGCGGGAGAGGGGGACCGCTCGCCGAAGAGCGAGGGGTGGAGAGGGCAAGCCTCAGGCGCTGAGCTATGGGTGGATGAGGCAGGCGCCGAGCTTGCGGCTTTCCCTTCCCACCATCGGCTCTTCCCCCGGCTCCGCCGGGGTCGGCCGATGGTCCCCCCTTCCCACGAGTGGGAAGGGAAGGATCAGACGGTGCGTTGCGCCCGGTCCTTTTCGTTGGCGGAGCGGATCGAATTGCGGGCGGCCTCCCACTCGGCGTCGCCCCATTCGGAGAGGCGGTTGAAGCCGCCGCCGGTCTTAAGGTGCGAGCCGCCGTCGATGGCGATGGTCTGGCCGTTCACATAGGCCGAGCCGGGATCGAGGAGATAGACCGCCAGGTTGGCGAGCTCGCGCATCTCGCCGTTGCGACCCAGCGGCACGGTGGGATCGGCCGGCGCGGAGTCCGTGCCGCCGCCGGGGTTCAGCCGGGCCCAGGCGCCCTCGGTCGGGAAAGGCCCGGGCGCGATGGCATTGAAGCGGACGCCGCGGTTGCCCCACTCCACGGCCAGGGACTGGGTCATGACGTTGAGCCCGGCCTTGGACATCGCCGAGGGCACCGTGAACGGCCCGCCGTTCCAGACCCAGGTGGTCAGGATCGAGACCACCGAGGCGTGCTTGCCCTGCGCCAGCCAGCGCTTGCCGCATTCGAGGGTGACGAAGAACGAGCCGCGAAAGACGATGTTGGAGATCGCGTCGAAGCCGCGCGCCGAGAGGTCCTCGGTGCGGCTGATGAAGTTGCCGGCCGCGTTGTTGACCAGGCCGGTGAGCGCCCCGCCGTCGGCCCAGACGGTGTCGACCATCTCGGCGATGGCCTCCGGCACGCGGATGTCGCAGGCTAGGCCGACGCATTTGCCGCCGCCCTCTTGACCACCATGCGCGTCGGTGAGCTCCCTGGCCGTGGCCTCGACCACGCCCCCGCGCCGGCCGCAGATGTAGACCTCCGCGCCCAGCATCAGGCAGGCTTCAGCCATCACCTTGCCCAGGCCGGTGCCGCCGCCGGTGATCAGGATCCGCTGGCCCTGCATCAGGCCGGGGCGGAACATCAAGTCGTCCATGACGAGCTCGGACATCGCGGTCTCCTCTTCCAGGTCATCCAGCGAAGGCGCCTGACGCGAGGTCGGTCAAGAGGCGGTTCCTGCGGGGAGAATGCGCCGCGGATCCACCCGCCGGGCGACGACTCCCGCCAGGGGAGAATCCAAATGCAACCGTCGCTGTAACACGTTATTCACCTTTCGCAGTCGGCTCGGCCCGCGGTTTGCAGGCCTGTTTCCGGCAACATTTGTGGGAGTGCGATGTGTCTCGGATTGGTACAAAATTAGGCGGCGTAGTGGCCGTGGCGGCCGCAAGCGCCGCATTGAGCATGGCGGCTCCGGCGCAGGCGGGAAACCTGACGCTGATCAGCTCCAGCATGAACACCAGCTACACGGCCCAGATCACCGGCCCGACCGCGCCGTTCACGGGCGGCGGGGAGGATGTGTATGAAGGCCCGCTGACCTTCACCGTCTCGGATGCCAGCCACATCGGCACGTACCAGATCACGGCGTTCTGCGTCGACATCTTCGACGAGATCGGCCTGGGAGCGTTCAACCCGAACCTGAACTACCAGACCGAGACCCTGACCACCACGCGCGACACCGATGGCCAGCACCTGGGGACCTCGCTGAGCGGCACGCAGCTCACGCAGATCAACCAGCTGTTGACCCTGGCCTCCGGCCTTGAGGGAAATCCCTCGAACGCCTCGAACCTGGCCGCCATCCAAGGCGCGATCTGGGAGGTCGAGAACCCCCTCTATACGGTCTCCTCGCACAATGGCCTGGACCCTCTGACGACCGGCTACATCAACCAGGCGCTCGGGGGCAATCTGCCGACCGGCGTCCAGACGACCATCATCTCGGCCCTCGACGAGCGCGGCAACTATCACCAGGCCTTCGCCTACGCGACGCCCGGCGTGCCGGAACCGGCGACCTGGGCGATGATGATCATCGGCTTCGGCGGGGTCGGCGCGATGATGCGCAAGCGCCGCACGGCGGTCGCCTTCGCCTAAACGTCTTCTCGTGTCGAACCACGCGGCGGCGCCCCTCGGGGCGCCGTTTGCGTGTGTGGCCTCAGGCGCCGCCGACGCGCTCGATCAACGCCATGGCGGCGGCCGGCGCGCGGATCTTCCCCTCGTGGATGACGAAGGCATAGACGTCCCGCGGGGTCCGCGGCGCGGGGTTCGCGGCGTCCACCGCCGGCAGGTCCGGCGGCAGGCCGCCCTCGGCATAGGCCCTCAGCCGGCCCGCCCAGAGGTCGAGGTCGGCCGGGGCATAGGCCGTCTCGATATCGTCGGAGCCGGTCTGCAGGCGGGCGTAGACGATCGGCCCGGTGACGTCGGGGATCAGCGGATAGTCGACGTGGTCGGCGAGGCAGGTCGCAACGCCGTATTTTCGGGCGAGCGCGATGAACTGCGGGGTCATGAAGCTGGCATGCCGCGGCTCCACCACGTGGGTCAGGGCCACGCCGTCCTGCGCCTTGGGGAGGAGTTTGAGGAAGGCTTCGAAGTCGTCGGGATCGAACTTCTTGGTCCCCATGAACTGCCACAGGATCGGGCCCAGCCGGTCGCCGAGCTCGACGAGCCCCTGGCCGAGGAACCTGCCCATGCTCTCGCCCATCTCGCCGAGGACCTTGCGATTGGTGCAGAAGCGCGAGGCCTTGACCGCGAACTTGAACCCATCGGGCGTGGCGGCGCGCCACCTGGCCCAGCTGTCCGGCTTGAAGCTGGAATAGTAGGTGCCGTTGATCTCGATGGCGGTCAGGCGGGCGGCGGCGTAGGCGAGTTCGTCGGCCTGCCGCAGGCCCGGCGGATAGAACACCCCGCGCCAGGGCTCGAAGGTCCAGCCGCCGATACCGGCCCGGATGCGTCCTGCCGCCATGGCCCTATTTCCGCATCCCCGCGGTCTTATCCCGCGCCGCCTTGAATTCCGAGCCGGCCTTCCACTGCGGCCACTCGCGCGAGTTGGCGAGCTTCTGCCCGAGATCGAAGGCGATGGTCAGGTCCTGGACCATGCCTGAGAGGTCCCAGTTGGGATCGAACTCGTCGGCAGGCTGATGATATTTGTCGCGGACGTAGGCCTCCTCGGCCGCCTTGCCGGCCGCCACGCCGCCCTTCACCAGGTCGCGGCCGGAGCCGAACGACAGCGCCGGCAGGCCCTGCTTGGCGAAGGAGAAGTGGTCGGAGCGGAAGAAACCGCCGGCCTCCGGCCGCGAGTCCGGGGTGAACGACCGGCCATGCGCCTTGGCGACCGCGATCAGGTCGTCCTGCAGGGTCAGCCCGGCGTCGCCGGAGGTGGAGATGTCCCTGGCCGGGCCGTTCACGGCGGCGCCGTCCATGTTGATGTCGGCGACGGTGGTGGCCAATGGATAGAGCGGGTTGGTGGCGTAGTATTCCGAGCCCAGCAGGCCCTTTTCCTCGGCGGTCACCGCCATGAACTGCACGCTGCGCTGGGTGCGCGGCGCGTGGGCGAAGGCCCGGCCGAGCTCGATCAGGCCGGAGACGCCGGAGGCGTTGTCCACGGCGCCGTTGTAGATCCGGTCGCCGCGAGCGTCAGGCTGGCCGACTCCCAGGTGGTCCCAGTGCGCGGTGTAGATGATCCGCTCGTTCGGGTATTTCGCGCCGGGCAGGACGCCCACCACATTGTGCGAGACCACGTGCTTGGCGTCGACCGCGAAGGCGGTGGAGAAGGTCACCCCCTTCAGGGTCACCGGCTTGAACGCGCGCGTCTGGGCCTCCTTCTTCAGCGCCTCGAAGTCGAGGCCGGCGGCCTTGAACAGCGCCACCGTCGAGTCGCGCTGAATCCAGGCCTCGATCGGCGCATGGACCTTGGAGGGGTCCTTGCGGATGATGTCGAACACGGCGTTGTCGTTGGAGTTCTTGACCGTGTTCCAGCCGTAGGAGGCCGGCCCGGTCTCGTGGATCACGATGAAGCCGATCGCGCCCTGGCGCGCGGCCTCCTCGTATTTGTAGGTCCAGCGGCCGTAATAGGTCATGGCCTTGCCGCCGAAGTCGCCTTTCCCGGTCTCGTAGTCGGGGTCGTTGACCAGCACGAGCGCGATCTTGCCGTGCAGATCGACCCCCTTGAAGTCGTCCCAATGCCGCTCCGGCGCCTTGACGCCATAGCCGACGAACACCACAGGGGCGTTCTTGACGTCGATGCGGGTCACGCCGGTCTGGGGCGCGCGGATGGCGATCTGGTCGCCCTGCTTCCAGTTCTGGGTGTGGCCGCCGGCCTTCACCGTGAAGACGATCGGGCTCTTGATGTCGAACTCGGCCAGCGGCACGTTCTGGGTCCAGGCGCGGCCGGTCTTGGTCTTGTCGCCCCCCGGCTGCAGGCCCACGGCCTTGAATTCCTTGGTGATGTAAGCGACCGACTTGACCTCGCCGGGGGTCGCCGGCCCGCGGCCTTCGAAGGCGTCCGACGACAGCACCTTGATGTGCTCGGAGAGCAGCGCCGGGTCGAACTTGACGTCGGCGGCGACGGCGGTGGAGGCGAGGGCGCAGGCGGCGACGCCCAGGAGAAGCTGTTTCATCGATCACTCTGGAACAGGGGTGCGGAATCGCGCCGACCCTAGCGGCGCCAATCCGAAACGGCCAGCCGTGAGCCGCAGCGCTATCAATCGGTGCGTGCGCGTTGCCGCAGGACGCCGCGGCCAAGCGCCAGCAGCGCCGCCTTCAGCTTGCCCTCGGGCGCGGCGGCGAGATCGCGCTCCAGGCCGGCTTCTTCGGCGGCATCCAGGGGCGGCAGGCGCCGGCGGCTCTTGGCGGGCGGGTCATGTTTCTTCTGCAACGGCCCCTGGACGATGCGCAGCTTCTGCACGGCCTCGGCGCCGAGGAACAGGTTCACGCGGGCCAGGATCTCGTGGGCCTGGTGCTGGATGATCGCCGCGGCCGGCCCGGCGACGCGGATCTCCAGCGAGGACGGGCCGCCGTTGCGGCCTTTGGTCAGCTTCACCGGCTCGGTGCGTTTGGCGATCTCCGCACCCACCACTTCGCGCCAGCGGGCCTCCAGCGCGCCGGAGCCCTGGCCGAACCTGGCGTCGAGCTCGCGAAGCGTCTTGTTGAGCGCCCGGCCCAGCGGCGGCGGCGGACGGCGCTGCGGCCGCGTCCGCTTCGCGCTGAGGATGCGGAGCGCCTCTTGCGGGCTGGGCAGGTCGCGGCGAGCCATGGAGCACCTTACCGCCATCGCGTGGCGGCGATAAGGAGGATGCGTGAACGCCGACGCGCTGCGCGCCCAGCTCCTCGCCTGGTACGATACCCACGCCCGCAACCTGCCGTGGCGGGTGGGACCGAAGGCGCGAGCGGCCGGGGTGCGCGCCGATCCCTACCGCGTCTGGCTCTCCGAGGTGATGCTGCAGCAGACCACCGTGCCGCACGCGACGCCTTATTTCCTGAAGTTCACCGCCCGCTGGCCGGCCGTCGGGGCGCTGGCGGCGGAGGCGGACGGCGAGGTCATGGCCGCCTGGGCGGGCCTCGGCTACTACGCCCGCGCCCGCAACCTGCTGGCCTGCGCCCGCGCCGTGGCCAGGGAGCATGGCGGGGTCTTCCCTGGCGCCGAAGCGGGGCTGCGCGCCCTGCCGGGCCTGGGCCCCTACACCGCCGCCGCGGTCGCCGCGATCGCCTTCGACGAACCCGCCAACGTGGTCGACGGCAATGTCGAGCGGGTGATGGCCCGGCTGTTCGCGGTCGAGGCGCCGCTGCCCGACGCCAAGCCCGAGCTGAAGCGGTTGGCGGCGGGCCTCGTGCGCCACGAGCGCCCCGGCGACTGGGCGCAGGCGCTGATGGACCTCGGCGCCACGGTCTGCCGGCCCAAGCAGCCGCTGTGCGAGCGCTGCCCGCTCGCCGCCCACTGCGCCGGCCTGGCCACCGGCGCGCCGGAGACCTATCCGCGCAAGACCGGCAAGGCCGAGCGGCCGCACCGCTACGGCGTGGCCTACGTTCTGACCTGCGGCGACGAGGTGGCCTTGGTGCGCCGGCCGCCGAAGGGGCTGCTGGGCGGCATGCTGGCGCTTCCCACCAGCGATTGGCGCGCTACACGCTGGAGCGACGCCGAGGCGCTGGCGGCCGCCCCGGCAAACGCCGCCTGGCGCAGCGCCGGCGAAGTGCAGCACGGCTTCACCCACTTCACCCTGACCCTGCAGCTGCTGCGCGCCGAGGGCGGCGCCGGCTGCGAGGTGATCTGGACGCCCAGACGCGGTCTGGACGCCTTGCCGAGCGTGTTCCTGAAAGCCGCGCGGACAGGGTTGGGGAGCCTGATCTGATCGACTCTCCCCCGCGGGCTTCGCGGCGAGAAAACCTGGGTCAGCCCAGCCGTTGGGCCACCAGGCGGCCGATGCCCGCGAAAACCGCGTCGAGCTGGGACGGCGTGGGCGAGCCGCCGCGGGTGTAGGCGCAGATCAGCAGCCGGCTGCCCGATGTCGGCCAGACCACCGCGATATCGCCGGCGGCGTCCTTGCCGTTGTTGCCGGTCTTGTCGCCGATCCGCCAGGCCCTGGGCAGGCCGGCGCGCAAGCGATTGTCGCCCGTCTGGCAGTGGAGCATCCAGCCGGTTAGGCGTTCGCGGGAGTCCGGCGACAGCACATCGCCCAACACGAAGCGGCGAAGGTTCCCGGCCATGGCGGCGGGCGTGGTGGTGTCGTGCGGATCGCCGGGCGGGGTGCGGTTCAGGAGAGGCTCATTGTGGTCGAGCCGCGTGACGCGATCGCCCGTCGCCCGCCAGAACGCGGTGAGGGCGGGCGGCCCGCCGGCCCGCGCCAGCAGGAGATTGGCGCAGGTGTTGTCGCTGAGCTCGACGGCCGCCTTGCACATGTCGCCCACCGACATGGCGCCCTTGGCCAGGTTCTGCCTGGCGGCCGGCGCATACGGCTGCAGGTCCGCAGCGCCGTAGGGGATCATCTGCTCCAGCGCCTCGCGGCCCCGATCGACCCGCGTGAGGACGAGCGCGGCCAGGGAAGCCTTGAAGGTGCTGCACATGACGAAGCGCTGATCCGCCCTCCAGGCGAGCTTCGCGCCGGTGTTCAGGTTCTCTGCGTAGAGGCCGATCCGGCCGCCGGTGGCCTGCTCGTATGCCGCCAGCGGGGCGGGCGCCTGCGCCGCCAGCGCCGGCCAGCCCGCCAGCGCGGGCGTTGCGGCCAACAGAGCGCGTCGATCCAGGGTCATATGAATCCCTCAAGCTGCGCCGCTACGGCCGCTCCGCGCCGACCCGCAATTCGTACAGCGTCACCGCTATTCCACCGGCATCTCGAAAGTGAACCGGGTCTCCTGCGCCGTGGAGGCAACGGTGAGGTTCCCGTCGTGCGCCTTGGCGATTTCCGAGGCGATGTGGAGGCCAAGGCCGAGGCCCTGCTGGCTTGGCCGGACCTCACCGCGGAAGAACGGCTGAAACAGGCGCTCCAGCGCCGCAGGCGGGATCGACTTCCCCGTATTGGCCACCGCCAGGCGAAGCCGGCCACCTTCCACCCGGGCGTCAAGGCGGATCGGGGCCAGCGGATCGCCGTGCGTCAGCGCGTTTCCCAAGAGGTTTGAAACCAGCTGGCCAATCCGTCCCGGGTCGAAGTTGATCGGTGCTGGCAGGTCGAACGCACAGATGATGACCCGGCTCGGGAGACTGGATTCAAGCTCCATCACCACTTGGCGAAGGACGGGCTCCAGCTCGCTTGGCGCTCTCGCGACGGGGATGCCGCTACCCAAACGCCCCCGGGCAAAATCCATCACGTCGTCGATCAGGCCCGCCATCCGGTCGACGCTGGTCTCCATCAGCTCCAGCACCCGCAGGGCCTTGTCGCTATGCGCTTCGCGGCGAAGAAGTCGGGCGGCGCCCACGATCGAGGCGAGGGGATTGCGAAGGTCATGGCCGAGGACAGCGATGAACTGTTCGCGCAGTTCGGAGGTCGCCTGTTCGTCTGACAACCGGTGAATGGCGGCGGCTTCTCGGACCTTCAGGTCACGTTCGTAGCTTCGCCGATCCGTGGCCCGGAAGACCGCCATACGAACCGACAGGGACGCGCCGTCGTCGCCTCGCCGTTCCGTGGCGTTGGCCAGTACCGGCAGTTTCGCGCCCGTAGCGGTGACGAAGTCGAGGGCCAGCTCTTCGAAGCCGCCTGAAAGACGCATCATCGGCACGAAATTGGTCTCGTAGAAAATGCGTCCAGGCACAGTGAGGATATCGCGCAGATGCTGGCCCACGATGGCGTCGGGCTTGCTGGCGAGCCAACGGGACAAGGTGCTGTTGACCTTGATAATCCGGCCGTTCGGCGAGAGGGAAAGGTACCCGCAGGGCGCGTTTTCGTAGAGATCTTCCAGATCCTCACCGGACACCGGGATCTCGCGGTCGGTCGTATCAGACAAAGGCCCAGATCGCGTCTATGACCTCATCCGGAGCGCTCAGGTTAGGGCAGTGCCCAGTCGCCCGAAGCTGCGTGAGCGTGCTGCCGGGAATGTGCTGGCGGACATATTCGCCTACCGCGGCGGGCGCGATGATGTCGTCGCTGCATTGCACGATCAGCGTCGGCTTGCTGATTTTCGGCAGATCAGCGCGATTGTCGGAGGTGAAGGTCGCGCGGGCGAAGTCCTTGGCGATGGCCGGGTCCGTCCGGCAAAAGCTTTCCGCCAGCTCTTCGCTCAGGTCGGGCCGTTCAGCATTTCCCATGATCATCGGCGCCATGGCTTGGGACCAGGCTGTGGGGTTTTCTCCGAGGAACTCAAGGAGCTCCTCGATCTGAGCGCCGGCAAATCCTCCGACATAGCCCTCGTCGTCTATGTAGCGGGGCGACGGCCCGACCAGGACGAGCCTGGCGAACAACTCCGGGGCCTTGAGCGACGCCAGCACACCGATCATCGCGCTGACGGAGTGACCGACGAAAACGGCGTCCCGCAGCCCAAGCTCGGAGCCGATCTCGACGAGGTCATCGGCGTAGCCGGAGAGGCTGGCGTATTTCGCGGGACTATAAGCCGACAGGTCGGACGCCCCGGCGCCGACGTTGTCGAAGAGAACGGTCTGAAACGCATTTTCGAAGGCGGGGGCTACGTGGCGCCACATGTTCTGGTCGCAGCCGAAGCCGTGGGCGAAGACCATCGCCCGCGCTCCGCTTCCGCGCACCTTCACATTGTTTCTGGCGGTCGCAGACATGCTCATCCTTGAATTGCGTTCATCCTACCAAGACCGGGCGCGGGAAATACTGGGCGCAATGACGCTGCGAGGGCAAGGGCAATGCCAGACCCACATTGAGTTGAGGGGGGATGCCGATTGCATAGCGGCGTACGGATGTGCGCGCCAGGGCGGAAACGTCGGCACGACGACCCCGCGCGGCCCTTCCGCTAAGTCTATGACCGCCGTGGGAGGAGCCTTTTGGCCTAGGCCGCGAGCTGCTGGCGCACCTTGGCCCGCAGCACGTCGATGGGGGCCAGGCCCTTGTCGGATTTGAAGTGCCAGTAGGTCCAGCCGTTGCAGGCGGGCTGGGCCTGGACCATGGCGCCGACCTTGTGGATCGAGCCGGACAGGTCGCCCACCACCAGGCTGCCGTCGGCGCGCACGCGGGCGGCGTGGCGGCCCTTGTCGTCGTAGAGCACGTCGCCGGCGCGCAGCAGGCCCGCCTCGACGATCTGGCCGAAGGGGATGCGCGGTTCGGATTTCTTGGAG
>JBIOED010000100.1:0-12187 GCA_044445675.1 Caulobacterales bacterium
GAACTTCTTCAAGCGCATCAAGCACTGCCGACGTATCGCCACCCGATACGACAAGCTCGCCGAGACCTTCATGGGCTTCGTCGTCCTCGCCTCAATCATGCTCTGGCTCAAATAGCTAAATCGTCACCACGACCTAGCAAGCCTATGTTTCTAGTGTGCTTCTTGGATCTGAAGTTCGCTCCGCGCGCGGCCCGTGGAGCAGGCGAACTTCAGATCCAGCACACTAGCGTCGCGGCCGCCAACCCATCCTCCCTGCAGAAGGACCGTGTCCCCTTTCAATGACTCCTTCTGAGGTTTCTCGCGGTTGAGGAGAGGTTCGTACAGGGTCACCGTAATCTCTGGAGTTCCCCCAGTGGTTGAATCCCATTGCCTTAGAACAATCGGCGCTGTTTGATAACTTTTCGTCAATCATTTGGGTCACCGGGGCGCTTGTAGATCATCATGAAAATGCTTCTTACTGGCGCGGCCTTCGCCGCGGCTCTGCTGGTGGCCGGCGCGGCCAGCGCCAGCACCAATCTCGTCGTGAACGGGGACTTCAGCGCGGGGAATACCGGCTTCACCTCCGGCTATACCTTCGTGCCCTATCCCACGGACATGCACCCGGAAGGCCTCTACACGGTGGGGCCCAACCCGTTCGCCGTGCACTCGTCCTGGATCAACCTCGACGACGGCAACAACCGCCTGATCGTCAACGGCGCCACCACGGCGCCGCTGCCCTTCGTTTGGCGTGAGGATGTCGCCGCTGCAGCTGGTGGCTATAACTTCTCTATGGATGCCGCGAACATCTGCTGCAATTCCAGCTATTCGGGGCCGAACCTGCCCTCGCTGCTGACCTTCCAGTATTCCTCGGACGGCGGCACGACCTTCAACCCGCTCGGCGTCTTGCTGACAATGCCGCCGAGCGACGCGGGCGTCTTCCATTCGATCAGCGGCTCGTTCGTCCTGCCGACAACGGGCACCCTGCGGCTGCAGATTGGCAGCGGCACCGACTTCGCGGGCGGCAATGACTTCGCCATCGACAACATCGTGGTCCAGGGGGTTCCGGAGCCCGCGAGCTGGGCCCTGATGATCACCGGCTTCGGCCTGGCTGGCGCCGCTCTGCGCCGCCGCCGCCGGCCGCTGGCGGTCGCCGCCTAGGCGTCGGTTTCCAAGTCCTGAGTTGACGAGGCGGGCGCGCGAGCGTCCGCCTTTCTTCTGTGCCGGCGGGGCGCAGCGGCCGCGGCGGCGTAGCGGGCGCTCCGCGAGTTCCGACCCGCACCGAAGGCCGGCCCGCAAGGCCGCCGGCTAACGCAGTTGGCTGTCCTTGCTGCCCCGGCGGTTGATGCCGGCGATGACGATGCGGCTGTCGCGGCCGGATTGGCAATGCACGCAGGTGCGCGCGCCGGGCAGCGCGCGGCGGCGGCGCTCCGGGATCTCGTCGCCGCATTCCACGCAGTGGTCCGTACCCTCGCCGGCGGGCATGCGGGCGCGGGCGGTCAGCACGCCGTCGGTGATCGTGTCGTCGATCTGATCCAGAACCGCGCCATCGCGTGTCCAACCGCCGGCCATGCCGTCTCCGATGTCCTGATGTGCAAGGGTCCTAGATAGGAAATCGCAGGCCGGTTCCAAGGCTCGGCCCGGCAGGCGGCTCGCAGCTCGCCCGCCGTTCAGACTGACGATGTGCCTTCCGCGTCACGCCGCGCGCTGGTGGTTCCGCCCCGGTCAAGCTCGGCTTGCCCGCGGGGGCTGCCGGCGCCAGTGTCCGCGGCTCTTTGAAAATCAGGTTTCACCGTCATGGATCGCCCCGCGGCCCGGGCGTCCTCCGTCGCGGGAGGGCGTCTGCGTCCCATCCGCACCGAACTGGCCGAGCTGTTGAAGCTCTCCGGGCCGGTGGTGATCTCGCGCCTGGGGATCATGGCCATGGGGCTGTCGGACGCCATCGTGGTCGGGCGCTATTCGGCGACGCAGCTCGGCTACCACGCCCTGGGCTGGGCCCCGACCAGCGTGGTGGTGACCATGGCCATCGGGCTCCTGTCCGGCGTGCAGGTGATGGCCGCACGCGCCATCGGTGACGGCCGGCGGCATGACACCGGCGCGGTGCTGCGCCGCGGGCTGACCTACAGCCTTTGGATCGGAGTGATCTCGGCCGGCGTGCTGGCGCTGGTGGGGCCTGGGTTCCTGCACGTCATCGGGCTGGAGAGGAGCTTGGCCGACGGGGCGAGCCGCGTGCTGCTGGTGTTCTGCCTTTCGCTGCCCAGCTATGCGCTCAGCGTCAGCGCCAGCTTCTGGATGGAGGGCCTGTCGCGGCCCGGCCCGGGGGCCTGGGCCATGTGGATCGCCAACGGCATCAACCTGGCGCTCGACCTGATCCTGGTGCCGGGCCACTTCGGCCTGCCGGCGCTGGGGGCGATGGGCGGGGCTTGGGCCACCACCGGAGCGCGCACCTTCCTGGCGGTTTTCATGCTGGGTTACATCGCCCTGATGCCGGAAGCCCGCGACCTGGGCGTCTTCGACAAGCCGGAGCGCGACCGCGCCGCGGAGGCCGAGCAGCGGCGCATCGGCTTCGGCGCCGGGGCGTCCAACTTCTTCGAGGTCGCCGCCTTCGCCAGCATGAACATCATCGCCGGCTGGATCGGCGGCCTGGCGGTGGCGGCGTGGGCGATCGTGCTGAATATCGCCGCCATCGTCTTCATGGTCCCGCTGGGGCTTTCGACAGGGGCGGCGGTGAGGGTCGGCATCGCCTATGGCGCGCGCGATCCGGTTGGCGTGGTGCGCGCCGGCCTGATCGCCTTTGCGGTGACCGGGGTGTTCGGGGCGCTGATCTCGCTGGTGATCTGGCCGAACGCGGCCCTGCTGGCCAGCGCCTACACCGCCAACCCGCTGACCCTGGCCATGGCGATCCCGGCGCTGGCGCTGTCGTGCCTGATGTATTTCCCGGATTCCCTGCAGGTGGTGACCGCCCAGTCTCTGCGGGCGCGCGGCGACGTCTGGCTGCCGACCGGCACGCACCTGACCAGCTATATCGTGATCATGATGCCGCTCGCCTGGTGGCTGGCGATTCCCCGGGGCATGGGCATCATCGGCCTGGTCTGGGCGGTGGTGATCGCCAGCGTCGTCTCGGCCGGCCTGCTGCTGGCCCGGTTCTGGATGCTGAGCCGGCGGGATGGCTAGGGGCGGACCCCGGAAGGGAAGATCGACCACCAAGACCACCAAGACCACCAAGGCGCCTGGGCGCCGGCCGGCCGCAGGCCTTCAAACGACAGGCGAGGCGTCTGGAAGAGGGCGAGCTGCGCTCGGGGCGGCGGGGCCTCTTGGTGGTCTTGGTGGTAAAAATGGAGAGGAAGGAACGCCCCAAACCTCTGCTCATCTACCCTTGCCCAGAGGACGGGTTTCAGCCGGCGCCCAGGATCCAGCCTTCTTCGCGCTCGGCGTCCAGCACGACGTCGGCGGCGGTTCCCTTGGGCGGTCCGAACAGCTCGCCCAGCTTGTTCGCCTCGTCGAGCCTGGCGAAGTGCTCGGCGAGCGTGCGGACCTGCATGAGGTCCTTGGTCTCGCCCGCGGCGCCCTGCGGCTTGACCAGCGAGGGGTAGACCTCGGCCAGGACCACGTCGACGCCCGCGAGATCGGCCTCGGTGAGCGCCTTGAAGCCGGTTTCGAAGGGCCAGACCTTCGCCGCATCGCCGCGCGCCGTCTTCAGTCGCCTGGCCACCGGAATGCCCATGATCGCCTGGCCGCCCACCGAGCCGTTGTAATAGGTCTTCCAGATCGAGGCCGCGCCCTTGGCGGCCAGCTCGGCGTGCCGGAACTCCGGCAGGTCGCCCGGTCCGTGTGGCCGGCTCTTGGTGGCGGTCAGCGTGGTCTGAACGTCCTTCGGTGGCGCGCCCCAGAACGGGAAGGGGCCGTCGGTCAGGAGGCGGTTGAGCTGCGCCGCCACGTTGAAACGGTTGTTGACGTTGGTGGGCTTGTCGACGACCCGCTTGCCCAGCTCGTCCCAGGCCGCGCGCCAGGGCTCGCCCTTCAGTTTCAGGGCGTCGGCGAACCCGCGGGGGAAGCCCAGCGGGAAGTCGAAGCCCACCAGCGCCCGTTCGGACCGTTTCTTGAGGTCGGCGAGGATGGCGTTCAGGCGCGCCTCGGCCTGCGTCCGCGTCGCCTCGTTGAAACTCTCGAACGCCAAGCGGAAACGCACGTCGCGCTTGAGCACGCCGATCCAGACGGAGTCCGCCCCCGTAGTCGGCTTGGAGGCTGCGCTCCAGTCGACGATCAGATAGGCGCTGAAAAGGCGCGGCAAGGCGGGCTCCGGGACGGTGGACGAGCGGTTCTAGCCCCTGGCGCTCGAAGGGCCAACGCTCCTTTTCCCTGCCTATTTTGGGAAGGGAAGCTCAGGCCAGTTTCACCAGCATCTTGCCGAGGTTCTCGCCCTTGAAGAGGCCGATGAAGGCGTCGGGCGCCTTGTCGATCCCTTCGAAGACGGTCTCCTTCCAGGAGACCTTGCCCTCGGCGACCCAGGCGGAGAGGTCGGCGATATATTGCGGCATAATCCCGAAGTGGTGCGAGACGATGAAGCCCTCCATGCGGATGTTCTTGCCGATCAGCTGGGCGAGGTTCGGCGGGCCGGGCTCCGGCCGCGTGGCGTTGTAGATCGATATCATCCCGCAGATGGCGAAGCGGGCGAACATCCTGGCGCTGTTCAGCGCGGCTTCCAGGTGCGCGCCGCCGACGTTGTCGAAATAGACGTCGATGCCATCGGGGGCGGCGGCGGCCAGGGCGGCGTTCAGGTCTGTCTGCGCCTTGTAGTCGATGACCTGATCGACGCCGACGGACTTCAGCCAGGCGACCTTCTCGGCGCCGCCGGCCGAGCCGATCACCTTATGGCCCTTGGCCTTGGCGATCTGGCAGACCATGGCGCCCACCGCGCCGGCCGCGCCGGAGACGAACACCACGTCGCCCTCCTTGAGGGCGGCGATTTTCAGGAGGCCCGCATAGGCCGTCAGCCCCGGCATGCCGGCCGCGCCCAGGAAGGCCTGCACGGGAAGCTTCCCCGGGTTGAGTTTCTGCACCGAGGCGGCCGGCGCGTTGAACCCCTCGCGCCAGCCGAATCCCGACTGCACCAGGTCGCCGGCCGTCAGGCTAGGGTCGTTGGAGACGATGACCTCGCCGATCGCGCCGCCGTCCATCACCTTGCCGAGCTGGAACGGCGGGGCGTAGCTCTTCACGTCGTTCATCCGGCCGCGCATGTAGGGGTCGACCGTCATCCACAGGTTCCTGACCTGCACCTCGCCGGGGCCGGGCGCGGGCAGCTCGACGCTGGCCAACTCGAAGTTGTCGTGGGTCGGCAGGCCGGAAGGGCGGCTCTTCAGGCGGATCTCGCGGACAGTGGTCATGGCGTTCAAGGCTCCTCGGACCGCGGCGGCCCGTTCAAACAGATGTTTAGCTCAGCTCGACGGGTGGCGTCGAGAGCCGTGACCTGCTAGGCGGCGGACCCTGGCCGGAGCTTTTCAATGCCCAAGTCCCCCAATGCCTGAGTTCTTGCGGGGCGGTGTGATCGGGGCAGGCGTGTTCGGCGGCTATCACGCCAGCCAGTACGCCCGGCTGCCCGGGGTCGTGCTCTCCGGCGTGCTGGATATCCACCCGGATCGGGCGGCGGCCGTCGCCATGCCCCTGGGCGGCCGCGGCTTCACGGACATGGCCGAGTTCCTGGACGCCGTGGACGTGGTCACCGTGGCCTCGCCCGCCACGTTCCACGCCGAGCACGCCCTGGCCGCGCTGGCGGCCGGAAAGCCGGTCTATATCGAAAAACCCATCGCCACCTCGGTCGCCGATGGCGAAAAGGTGCGCGCGGCCGCGTTCGCCAAGGGCCTGGTGGTGGCCTGCGGCCACCAGGAGCGGGTGCAGTCCCGCGCCATGGGCCTGCTGGACATCCCCGAGCAGCCCCTGAGGCTCGAGGCCCTGCGGCACGGTCCGCCGTCGGACCGCAGCCGCGACGTCTCGGCGATCCTGGACCTGATGGTCCACGACATCGATCTGGCGCTGGCGCTTTCCGCGGCCGAACCCGTCACGGCGGAAGGCGAGGGGACCTTGGGCGAAGACGGAGTCTGGGACGTGGCCCGCGCCGAGGTCAGCTTCGACGACGGCTTCGTCGCCCTGTTCGACGTGTCCCGCCAGGCGCCGGCGCGCAAGCGGACCATGCGGATCGTCTATCCGTCCGGCGAAGTGGACGTCGACTTCGTGGCGCGGACCCTGCGCAACACCACGCCGTTCCGCCTGAATGCCGGCTATGCCGACACGCCGGCGGGCCAGGACCCGCTGGGCGCCAGCGTCGCGGGGTTCCTGGCGGCCGTCCGCGGCGAGGCGCCGAGGCCCGTCGTCAACGCCGAAGAGGCCATCGCGGCGCTGGATCTCGCCCTGGCGATCGAGCAAGCGTTGGCGGACCCTCGTTGAGGCGCTAGCTTCGCCCCGGACAGCCTCCGGAGCGACCCCATGACCAGCGCCTACGACTATGAGTTCAAGACCATCGACGGCGCGCCGCTGCCGCTGGCCAGCTTCAAGGACAAGGTGGTGCTGGTGGTGAACACCGCTTCGGCCTGCGGGCTGACGCCGCAGTATGACGGGCTGGAGAAACTCTACTCGGACTACCGGGCCAAGGGCCTGGTTGTGCTGGGCGTGCCCTGCAACCAGTTCGCAGGCCAGGAGCCGGGGACCGAAGCCGAGATCAAGGCCTTCTGCGAGACCCGCTTCAACGTCGACTTCCCGCTGACCGCCAAGGCGGACGTGAAGGGCGAAGGCGCGCATCCGTTCTACAAGTGGGCCGAAGGCGAACTGGGCGAGGCCGCCGTGCCGGTCTGGAATTTCCACAAGATCCTGGTCGGCAGAGACGGCGAGGCGATCCAGGCGTTCGGGCCGCGCACCGAGCCGGAGGCGCCCGAGATCACCGCGGCGATCGAAAAGGCCCTCTAGGCGCCGTGCCGGCCGCCGCGACATCGCCGGAGATCGTCGCGGCCTCCCTGGAGCTCCTGGCCGAGCGGGTGGGGGATCCCCGCGCCCAGGTCTACGCCCGCCTGTTCGGCGCCTATCCGGAGATGGAGGCGCTGTTCGTGCGCGACACCACCGGCGCCGTGCGCGGCGAGATGCTGGCGGTGGCCTTCGAGTGCATCCTCGATATCGGCGGGGCCGGCGCCTATGCGGCCAACCTGATCGCCGCCGAGCGGGTCAATCACCAGGGCCTCGGCGTGCCGCCCGAGGTGTTCGGCCGCTTCTTCCCGCTGCTGGCGCAGACCTGCCGCGACCTGCTGGGCGAGGCCTGGACGGGTGAGGTCGAGGCGGCCTGGGCGGATCTGCTGGCGAAGATCGCCAGGCTGGCGCCGTCATGACGTCCCACGAAAAAGGCCACTCCCGCGAGGGAGTGGCCCAGTTCGATCCCCGCTGGGAGCGCGGACGCTAGAACTTGTAGTGCACCTCGACGCCATAAGTCCGGGGCGGCGTCAGGTCGTAGGCCGGAGCCTGGGTGAAGCCGCCGCCGCCCACTGGCGCCGCGATCGGATAGGCGGCCGCCGCGGCGTCGTAGCCCAGGCTGTCGAACAGGTTCCGCACGTAGGCCACGAGCTCGTACTTGTCGTGGTTGCCGGCCCAGACCAGGCGCAAGTCGACCTGGTCCCAGCTCGGCGCCTCGTCGTAGGCCCTGCGGAAGACGCCGCCGTAGGACTTGTCTTTCCAGATGTAGCTGCCGGACAACGACAGGTCACCTGGCGAGAACTGCCAAGTGTAGTTGGCGTTGAAGGCGACCTTGTTCTGCGGCGCCTGCGGCAGCTCGTCGCCGCTGACCGCCTGGGCGCCCGTCGTCCCCACCGGCCGGGCCCCGACGGCGGTGGCGTGCGGGTCGGCGATGTCCACCAGGCAGGTGCCGACCGCGACGCCGTTCACCAGGCTGCAGCCCGATTTGATCCGGGTGACATCGAGGCCGTAGACCAGGCTGAGGTTGAGGTGGTCGATCGGGTTCCAGATGGCGGTGAACTCGATGCCCTTGGAGACCGACTTCGGGATGTTGATGAATTCGGTGACGGTGATGGCTCCCACCGGCACGCCGATCGGGATCTGCGCGTCCGTGTAGTTGTAGTAGAAGGCGTCAGCGTCGAGGACGAACCGGCCCATGGTCTTCTTGAAGCCGCCCTCGAAGTCGTCGACGTATTCCGGCGTCGCCTCGACGTTGGAGCCGATGAAGCCGGCGTTGAAGCCGAAGGCCTTGTAGCCGCGGTTGTAGCGGCCGTAGACCAGGGTGTCGCTGTCCGGCGTCCAGGACACGCCCATGGTGCCGGTGAAGGCGCTGGAGTGGTCCTTCAGGCAGCGGACGAAGTCGCCGGCGTATTTGCCCGCGGTCTGCAGGGTGGGCGTCGAACAGACGCCCTTCGCCGGCGCCATGCTGATCTGGACCGGCGTGATGTCGACGGCCGGTAGGCCCGCTCCGAGGTTTTCGGCGCTGAGCGCGGCGGAGAGGTCCTGGAAGGCGATGTAGCGCGCTTCCTCCTGGCCGTGCTTCTGGTCGAAGGTGTAGCGCACCCCGCCGGTGAGCTTGATGGTGTCGGTGATCTTGTAGTCGAGCTGGCCGAAGATGCCGGTGCTTTCGATATGGTCCTGATAGTTCAGCACCAGGTAGTTGCGGCTCGGGTTTGCTGGCGCAGCTACGAACTGACCGGCGCCGAACAAGGGCAACGCCGCCAGCGGGGTGGCGATCTGCGGCTGGTCGGGCTCCTGGAAGGTCTCGGGATTGTTGTCGTATTCGTCATAACGATAGAGGCCGCCGATCCATTGCAGGCGGTTGTCGGTGGTGGAGGAGACGTCGATTTCGTGGCTCGACCAGTCCGGATGGGCCTCGTACTGGAAGATCTGCCTGGGGCGCACGGTCAGCGGCGTGCAACCGGGCGTCGAGGCGCAAACCCCGCCTGGCGCCAGCGGGATCTGGTAAGACGTGACCGGAGAGTTGTCGTTGTTGAAATAGGCGGTGTGCAGGTTGTAGTGATACTGGCTGTAGCCGCCGATGTACTTCACGTCGAAACCATCGAAGTGGTGGGTGTAGTGCAGCGTGACGGTGTAGGTCGCGTTCAGCACGATGTTCGTCGGCTGCGCGTGGGCGAAGGTGCGGATGTCGCGCAGGGCCGGGTTGTCGGTGAGGCCGGGCGGTATGCCGACCACCGATCCCGGCACGGCCCCGCCGCCGAACGGGAAGTTCGGGTTGAAGACCAGCTGGCCGGGCTGGGTCTCCGAGGTGTCATAGTGGCCGGCCGTGGGGATGCCCAGCAGGCCGCCCGGTCCGCCGCGGTCCTTGTTGAAGCCCAGGATATAGGCGTCCAGCCAGATCTCGTCCTTGTCGGTCTTGTATTGCAATTGGGCGTCGAAATAGGGGTCGTGGCGCACGTCGCCCTCGGTCGGGCCCACAAGGTTCCTGAAGTAGCCGCGGGTCTGATTGAGGTCGTAGGCGCTCAGCCGGTAGGTCAGGCCTTCGACGCCCGGGACCGGCCCGGTGACCGTGCCCTCGATCTTGGTGTAGCCGAAGTTCCCGACGACGGCGCGGACCTCGCCGCCGAAGTCTTCCTGCGGGCGCTTGGAAATGGTGTTGATCAGGCCGCCCACCGCGTTGCGGCCATAGAGCGTGCCCTGCGGGCCCAGCAGGACTTCCACCTGGTCGATCAGCATGTCGTCGCGCCCGACCAGGAAGGTCGAGTTGGAGAAGAAATCGTCGTAGTAGACCGCGACCGCCGAGTCAGAGAGGTAGATGTTGTTGTTGCGGGCGAGGCCGCGCATCACTGGGCGGTCTAGCTGGCTGGAGTAGGTCAGGCCCGGCGTGAAGTTGGTCATGTCCTGGACGGTGGTGATGCCGGTGAGGTCGCGCTGGTGCGCGCTGAACGCGGTGACCGCCACGGGCACGTCCTGCAGGTTGGCCGCGCGCCGCTCGGCGGTGACCACGAGCTCCTCGATGGTGTTGGTCGCCGCGGCCGCCGACGCCGGGCGCTGCTGTGCGTGCGCCGTCGTCGCGAGTGTCGCGGCCAGCACCGCGCTGGACGCCAATAGAGCGTGTTTCCACTGCATTTGAGTCGCCTCCCAGGCTCTGATGAGCGCTATTTGCTGCGCTTCATGGTGAGGCTGGAACCGCAACTCTAGGGCGTCAATGTCATTGGCTTAAGTGATCGATGATAACTAACTACGCCTCACCTATGCTGGCTTTAGGGACACAGTTTTCAGGCCGCGGTTAGTTGCCGATGTCACCACTTTCAGTGGAATGGTGCACTGCAATACTTCTCTGGCGCGTCTAATCGGAGCCTCAGCATTTGTCCCGCGGGGTTTCAATTGCGGCGTCACCTCGGCCTTTAGTCATGCCTGATCTTCTTCACATGGAAAATTTTCCGTTAAAAAACAGTGTTTTATGGTCTTTCATGGGGAACGGCTCAGGTTTCGCGCGGACACAGGGTCGCGCGGCTGCGCGGCGCAGCCTGGCCACATTCCGCCGAGCGCCCAGCGGTTGGACTGCTGGGGCCTTCCCCACGCTGCGCTGCACGCTTAAGGAAGGGCTCCTCGACCAGGGAGGCGTTTTCCGATGCACCGCAAGCCGGACGGCAGCTGGGACAAGGCGCGGCTTCCCAGCCGCCATGTGACCGAGGGGCCGTCGCGCGCGCCGCACCGGTCCTATTACTACGCCATGGGCCTGGGCAGCCGGGAGATCGCGGCCCCGTTCGTGGGCGTCGCGTCCTGCTGGAACCAGGCCGCCCCCTGCAACACCGCCCTGATGCGCCAGGCGCAGGCGGCCTCCGCAGGGGTGACGCGGGCTGGCGGCACGCCGCGCGAGTTCTGCACCATCACCGTCACCGACGGCATCGCCATGGGACACGAGGGCATGCGCTCGTCCCTGGTCAGCCGCGAGGTCATCGCCGACTCGGTCGAACTGACCATACGCGGCCATTCCTATGACGCCCTGGTGGGCATCGCAGGTTGCGACAAGTCCCTGCCGGGGATGATGATGGCGATGCTGCGGTTGAACGTGCCCTCGGCCTTCATCTACGGCGGCTCGATCCTGCCGGGAAACTGGCACGGCCGCGAGGTCACGGTGCAGGACGTCTTCGAAGGCGTCGGCAAGCACTCGGCCGGGGAAATGAGCCTCGAGGACCTCTGCGACCTGGAGCAGCACGCCTGTCCCGGCGAGGGCGCCTGCGGCGGCCAGTACACCGCCAACACCATGGCCTGCGTATCGGAGGCCATCGGCCTGGCGCTGCCGCTATCGTCGGCCCTGCCGGCCGCCTACCTCGACCGCGACCAGTACGCGCAGGCGACCGGCGAGGCGGTCATGGCCCTGTTGGAACGCAACATCCGACCCCGCGACATCTGCACCCGCGAGGCGTTCGAGAACGCCGCGGTGGTGGTGGCGGCCACCGGCGGGTCCACCAACGGCGGCCTGCACCTGCCGGCCATGGCCCATGAAGCCGGCATCGAGTTCACCCTGCGCGACGTGGCCGAGATCATGCGGCGCACGCCCTACCTCGCCGACCTGATGCCGGGCGGGCGCTATCCGGCCAAGAAGATGGGCGAGGCGGGCGGCGTGCCGATGCTGCTGAAGACCCTGCTGGACGCCGGTCTGATCCACGGCGACTGCATCACCGTCACCGGCCGGACCATCGCCGAAAACCTGCAGGATGTCGTCTGGCGCGAGGACCAGGACGTGATCCGGCCGGTCTCCAACCCGCTGTCGCCGACCGGCGGCGTGGTCGGCGTCTGGGGCTCGCTCGCCCCCGATGGCGGCATCGTCAAGGTGGCCGGCTTGTCGCATCGCCAGCATCGCGGTCCGGCGCGGGTGTTCGACGGGGAAGAGGCCTGCTTCGCCGCCGTCGAGGCGCGCGACTACCGCGAAGGCGACGTGCTGGTGATCCGCTACGAAGGCCCGATCGGCGGCCCCGGCATGCGCGAGATGCTGTCGACCACGGCGGCGATCTATGGCCAGGGGATCAGCGACAAGGTGGCGCTGATCACCGACGGCCGGTTCTCCGGCGCCACGCGGGGCCTGTGCATCGGTCACGTCGGCCCGGAGGCTGCGGCCGGCGGCCCCATCGCGCTGGTCAAGGACGGCGACATCATCTCCATCGACGCCGACGCCGGAACCCTCGATCTGGAGGTCGATCCGGTCGAGCTGGAGCACCGGGCCTACGAACTCGGGAAGGCCGAGCCGCGGGTC
>JBIOED010000101.1:0-12098 GCA_044445675.1 Caulobacterales bacterium
AATATGCGCTGCGGGCGCTGGTCGAGCTGGCCCGCGCGGGGGGCGACCAGTTGACCTCCGGCGAGCTCGCCATCCGCGCCGACGCGCCGCGCAAGTTCCTCGAGGCCATCCTCCTGGAGCTCTCGCGCAACCGCCTGGTCACCAGCCGGCGCGGCAAGTTCGGCGGCTACACCCTGGCCCGTCCCGCCCCCGAGATCAGCTTCGCCGAGGTGATCCGCGTGGTCGACGGCCCCCTGGCGCTGGCGCCCTGCGTCAGCCCGCGCCTCGGCTACCGCAAATGCGACGACTGCCCGGACCGCGACGCCTGCACCCTGCGTGAAGCCCTGCTCCGCGCCCGCGATGCGGCGGCCGACGTTCTGGAAGCCTACACCCTGGCCGAGGCCGCCATCGGAGGCGGCGATTCGGCCGGTCAACTCGCGGCGATATAGGCCTTCAGCCCGTCGGCCTCGGCTTCGACCTCGGAGATCTTCGACTTCACCAGGTCGCCGATGGAGACGATGCCGACCAGCCGCTCCTTCTGGCAGACCGGCAGGTGGCGGATCCGCCGGTCGGTCATGCGGCCGAGCAGCGAATCGACTGTCTCGCCGGGCTGGGCGAAGAGCACGTCCCGGGTCATGACGCCGGAGACCGGCCGACCGAGCGCCGCGGCGCCGCCCTCGGCCAGGGCGCGGACCACGTCGCGCTCGGAGACGATGCCCACCACACGCTCGGCATCCAGCACCACCAACGCGCCGACCCGTCTGGAATGCAGCAACGCCGCCACCGCAGCGATGGTCTCGGCCGGGCCGACCGTGAACACCGTGTCGCCCTTCGACCGCAGGATCTGTGAGACAAGCATCGGATATCCCTCGCTCTCTCTATATCTGGCCGAACAGCGTCGCGCAGAATGCGCGGGCCTTCAACGCACGGCCGCGTGAGAGCGATGCTTCCCCCCGGAGCTCACCTTCGCGGCGTGATGCGGGCGAACGGACCGATCATCAGGACGCCGACGACAAATCCCGCGATGTGCGCCTCCCAGGCGACGCCGGCGCCGCCGGCGCCGGGCAGGAAGGCGCCGCCGAACACGGCGATCAGCAGGTTGATGACCAACCAGCCGCCGCCCAGGGCCAGCACCGGGCGCGAGAAGATCGGTCCCGGCCCGTCCTCGCCGCCCAGCAGCCGCGCGACCGCGCCGACCAGGCCCGACACTGCGCCCGAGGCTCCGACGACGGCGGCCTGGCTTCCCAGGTGGGCGGCCGCGAAGCCGAGGTTGGCCAGCACGCCTGAGAGCACATAGAAGGCGAAGAACAGCAGCCCGCCCTCCAGCTTCGGGCCGAAGAACCGCGCCAGCGGCGCCGAGAAGGCCAGCGCCAGGCCGGCGTTCATCATCGCGTGCGACCAGCTGCCGTGTAGGAAGATCGAGGTGATCACCGTCTCCCAGCGTCCGGGGACCAGATTGGCCGGGGTGAAGGCGTAGGCGTTGATCACCGCGTCGGCGGGGAACAGCGTCTGCACGCCGTAGCCACCCATGATCAGCACCACGACCGCCACCGCCTGCCAGGGCGCATTGAACACGGGCTCGCGCGCCGGGCGCTCGCCGGGCAAGGGCTCGGAACCGCCCGGCCAGGGCTGTGGCTCCGGTTTCGGCGGAGTCTCTTCGAAACGCGATTCAGTCATCGCTCTCATTTAGGTGGTTTGCCGTCGATGCGACACTGCCCCCTTCTCGCCTTGCGGCCGCCACTTCACATGGCGATGGTGCGAGCCTTGCCGGACGACTTCAGGACATTTCTATGAATCATTCCCTGCGCGCGGGCGTAGCGCTCGCCGCCGTACTCTCGCTGACGGCCTCCGGCCTCGCCCAGGCGATCGAACTGCCGCACCTGCCGAAGTTCGGCGGGCGTGCGCCTACCGCGCTGCTGAAGCTGGCGCCCGGCGAGTGGCCACAGGCCAGGTCCGACGTGCCGGCCGATCCCGACGTCCGTTTCGGCGCCCTGCCCAACGGCATGCGCTATGCGATCAAGCGTCAGGCGATCCCCGCCGGCCAGGCCTCCCTGCGCCTGCGCTTCGACGCCGGCTCGCTGATGGAGACCGACGCGCAAGCCGGCCTCGCCCACTTCCTGGAGCACATGGCCTTCAACGGTTCCAAGGCGGTGCCGGAAGGCGAGATGGTCAAGATCCTCGAACGCCACGGCCTGGCCTTCGGCGCCGACACCAACGCCTCGACCAATTTCGACGAGACGGTCTACAAGCTCGACCTGCCGAAGACCGACGACGACACCGTCGACACGTCCTTGAAGCTGCTGCGCGAAGCGGCCTCCAACCTGACCCTGGCCCAATCGGCGGTGGATCGGGAGCGCGGCGTGGTGCTGTCGGAGGAACGCGCCAGCGACAGCCCGGCCTATCGTGTGTTCAAGCAGCGCCTGAGCTTCCTGCTGCGCGGCCAGCGCATGCCGACCCGCCTGCCGATCGGCAAGGTCGACATCCTGCAAAAGGCGCAGGCCAGCCTGATCGCCGACTTCTACCACCACTACTATCGGCCCGAGCGGGCCACCCTGGTGGCGGTGGGCGACTTCGACCCCGCGGCGATGGAGGCCAAGATCCGCGCGCGGTTCGGCGACTGGAAGGCCGTGGGCCCGGCCGGCCCCGAACCGGACCTCGGCCAGGTCAGGGACCGCAAGACCGAGGCCAAGCTGCTGGTCGAACCCGGCGCGCCATTGAGCCTGCAGGTTACCTGGGTGCGGCCGCCGGACCTGCGCGCCGACCGCATGGCCAAGCGCCGCAGCGACCTGATCGAGCGCCTGGGCTTTGCCGTGCTGAACCGGCGACTTTCTGCGCTGGCCCGTTCGCCGCAGCCGCCGTTCCTGGGCGCCGTGGCCTTCAAGACCGACGAGGGCCATTCCGCCGAACTCACCATGCTGAACCTGGTGGCCCAGCCCGACGGCTGGCGCGAAGCCCTGGCCGCCGTCGACGAGGAAGAGCGCCGCGCCGCACAGTACGGCGTGCGCCAGGACGAGCTCGACCGCGAGATCGCCGAGGTCCGCGCCGCCGAGCAGGCCGCCGTGGCCGGCGCCGCCACCCGCCGGCCGGCCCAGATCGCCGACGAGATCGAGGGCACGCTGGGCGACCAGGAGGTGGTCACCAGCCCCGCCGAGGACCTCGCCATCTTCGAATCCACCGTGAAGGGCCTGAAGGCCGACACGGTTTCGGCCGCGCTGAAGGCGGCCTTCTCCGGCCAGGGCCCGCTGATCTTCATGGCCTCGCCCAAGCCGGTGCCCGGGGCGGAACCGGCGATCCTGGCGGAATACGCCGCCGCCCAGAAGGTCGCCGTGGCCGCGCCGGGCGCGCCCCACGTGGTCGCCTGGCCCTATTCGAGCTTCGGCGCGCCCGGCAAGGTCGCCGAGACCAAGGAGGTCGCCGACCTCGACACGGTGTTCGTGCGCTTCGAGAACGGCGTGCGGCTGACCGTGAAGCCCACCAAATTCCGCGACGACGAGGTGTTGGTCCGGATCAACGTCGGCGACGGCCTGCAGGACCTGCCCAAGGACCGCCAGAGCCTCGCCTGGTTCGGCAACGCCTTCATCGAAGGCGGCCTCAAGCAGATCGACAACGAGGACACCGAGCGGGTGCTGGCCTCCAAGGTCTATGGCGCCCGCTTCGCGATCGGCGAGGACGCTTTCGTGCTGTCGGGGGCCACCCGCACCGCCGACCTGCCGACCGAGATGCAGGTGCTGACCGCCTATGTTTCCGATCCAGGCTGGCGCAGCGAGGCGTTCAAGCGCCAGCAGAACGCCGGCAAGACCGTCCACGACCAGATGGAAGGCACCGACGGCGGGGTGATGGGGCGCGACCTCTCCGGCCTGCTGCACGCCGGCGACCGCCGCTTCACCTTCCCGAGCCGCGATGAGATCGCCAAGGCCCAGCTCGGCGACCTGCAGGCCCAGGTTGCCCCGCACCTGGCCAACGACCCGATCGAGGTGGTGATCGTGGGCGACATCACCGTGGACAAGGCGATCGACGCGGTGTCGCGCACCTTTGGCGCCCTGCCCGCCCGCCGGGCCGCGGCGCCCGTGCCGGCGGCACAGCGCGCGGTCGGCTTCCCCGCCGCCAACACCCAGCCCCTGCGGCTGACCCACAAGGGGCGCGGGGACCAGGCGATCGGCTATGTCGCGTGGCCCACCAACGACCTGTGGGCCAATCCGCAGCAGGCGCTGGAGACCGACGTGCTGGGCGAGATCATGGACCTGCGGCTGATCGACGAACTGCGCGAGACGCAAGGGGTGACCTATTCGCCCTCGGTCACCTACGCCCACAGCCTGACCTGGACCGGGTGGGGCTATCTGGCCGCCAGCGTCGAGGTGCCGCCGGCCAAGCTCGACGGCTTCTTCCGCGACGTGGGCAAGATCGCCAACGACCTGCGCACCAAGACCGTGACGCCCGACGAACTGAACCGCGCCAAGAAACCGCGCATCGACAAGATCGAGAAATCCCAGGTCACCAACCAATACTGGCTGGCCGAACTGTCCGGCGCCCAGGCCGACCCGCGGCGGCTGACCTTCATCCGCCATATCATCCCGGGCACCGAGCAGGTCACCGCCGCGGACATCAAGCATGCGGCCGAACTCGTGCTGCGCCAGGACAAGGCCTACAAACTGGAGATCGAGCCCCAGGGCAAATAGCGGGGCCGGCGCGCCTCGCGGCGGGCGCCTGGCCGCAATAATCGCAACTTGGACGAAATCGGTAAGGCGTAATTCATCCGCAGCCTGGATGTTCCGGGACATGGGGCTCCAGGATGGGGGGACGATGGCGTTGCCGCTTACAATCGGAGATCGCGCGCCTGGCGTGCTGGGCGCGACGGCGTCGGGGCGGTTCTTCTCGCTCGACACCCAGGCCGGGCGGCCGGCGCTGCTCGTGGCCCTGGGCGGGCTGGAGCCCGAGGGCGCGGCGCGCATCCTGGACCGGCTCGGCGCGGCGCAGCCGGGCCTAGCCACCGCCGGCGTCGACCTGGTTCCCATGGTCCCGCCGCTGCAGCCCTTCACCGCGCGCTTCGCCGCCGATCCGAGCGTCGCCGACCTGCTGGTCTATGTGACCGGCGCCGGCGGGCTGGAACAGTGGGACGTCGCGGGCCGCGGCGGCGCGGTGCTGATCGATCGCGGCGGCCGCATCGTGGACCTGGCGGAGATCGCCGAAGACACCGACCTGTCCGCCCTGCTGGACCGATCGGCCGCGCGCGTTTCGGCCGCGGCCTCGCAAGTCCGCGCCGCCTGTGCGCCGGTGCTGATGATCCCCAACGTCGCCTCGCCGGAGCTCTGCCAGGCGCTGATCGCGCACTTCGAGGCCTCGCCGCACGCCCAGGGCGTCATGGCCGCCTTCAACGACGACGGCGCCTACGCCAAGCTCGACGAATCCAAGAAGCGGCGCCGCGACATCGAGCTCACCCCCGAGTCGCCGCTCTACGCCGAGGTGGTGGGCCTGCTGTCGGGGCGCGTGGTCCCCGAGATCAAGCGGGCTTTCCAGGCCGACATGGCCAACGCCGACCGCATCCTGATCGCGCGCTACGACGACACCGGCGGCTACTTCAAACGCCACCGCGACAACGCCGCCCCGCACACCGCCTTCCGCGAGTTCGCCCTTTCGCTCAACCTCAACACCCACGCCTACGAGGGCGGCGAGCTCAGGTTCCCGGAATACGACGACCACCGCTACAACCCGCCGGCCGGCGGGGCGATCGTGTTCTCGGCGGCGCTGCTGCACGAGGCCGCGCCGGTGCTGAAGGGCAGCCGGTATGTGCTCTTGTCCTTCCTGGGCAGCGCCGCCGCCCAGGCCCGGCTGACGGCCTGGACCGAAAGCCAACAAGCCAAGGCCTCTTAACCAAGTTGCAGGCCTCGGCGGCTAGCGTCAAGGCGACCCCTCCGGAGCGCGCCCGCGATGCTGATTCGCCGTTCGACCTATGTGCATCTGACGCCGTTGGCGGACGACCGCGTGCTGATCGTCCACGCCATCAGCCACCTGCGCCTGGTGGTCGACCGGGAGGTGGCGGGCATCGTCGCCTGGTTTGACACCCCGCGCGACATGCCAGGCGAGATCGGCGCGCTGCGCGAAACCCTGACCATCGACGCCGACACCCTGTCCGGCTGCCTGGCGAGCCTGATGGAGCGCGGCGTCCTGACCGCCGAGGACGCAGACGGCGAGGCCCGCGCGGTCGCCGAGCGGCTCGCCGAACTGCACGGCCGCGATCCGGGCGAGGCCCTGGACCAGCTGCGCCGCCAGGCGGGCGAAGGCGCCAATCCCTACTGGTCGGTGACCACCGCCCTGGGGGCGGGCGACCTCGGCGGCGCCAAGGCCCACCGCTGGGACGTGTTGCTGTTCGGCGACTGCGACCTGCAGATGGAGGCCGACTTCCTGCGCCGCGAGGCCGCCGGCCGCGACATCGACCTGCGGGTGGCGGCGAGCTTCCCCGACGACCTGCGGCTGGCCGGCGAGAAGCCGCACCAGGCGATCTTCATCGGGGCGCTGCGCTCGCGGCATCTGGTGGCGCAGGGCTCGGCGGCCGACCACGGCGGCGACCCCGCGGCGGTCTACCTCGCCGAGGCCCGCCACGTCGTCGAGGGCCTGCGGGCGCATTCCGACGCGCCGATCCTGATCGACGGCCTGCCCGAGCCCACCGTCCAGCCTCTGGGCCTGGCCGAGCGCGGCCCGCACGCCCACCGCAACCGCTTCCGCGCCGTGAACCAGGGGCTGGAGGCGCTGGCCGACCAGTTCAGTGGCGTCTATGTGGTCGACGTGGCCGCGGCGCTGGCCATGGCGGGCTCGGGCGCGCTGCTGGACGACGGCCTGGTGGGCTTCACCCATTTCGGCTCGCCCGGCTGGATGCTGCAGCGCCCGGCCAGCGAGCGCGCCGCGGTGCACGACGCCTTCCCCGACGCCGCCCCCCTCGCCGCCCTGGTCGGCCCGGACCTCTACCGACGCGAGGCCGTCGTGGCCCGCGCGCACATGGACCTGCTGGCCGTGGTGATGGGGCTTGGCCGCAAGAAGTGCGTGATCCTCGACCTTGACGGCACCCTGTGGCCGGGCGTGCTGGC
This sequence comes from Caulobacterales bacterium, assembly GCA_044445675.1. Taxonomy (GTDB): domain Bacteria; phylum Pseudomonadota; class Alphaproteobacteria; order Caulobacterales; family Caulobacteraceae; genus Phenylobacterium. The sequence goes on from JBIOED010000101.1 coordinate 7,059, forward strand.
CGAGACCGGCGCGCCGTTCGCCTGGACCCCGGAGATCAGCGGGCACAACTCCTACATCGGCCTCTACTTCGGCCTCCACGAGGCGCTGAAGGCGCTGAAGCGGCGGGGCATCCTGCTGGCCTGCGTCAGCAAGAACGACGAAGCCCTGGTGCGCGAGCTGTGGCGCTACCCGGACCACTATCCGCACGAGCGCCTGCTGACCCCCGACGACTTCGTCACCTGGCGGGTCAACTGGCAGGACAAGCCCGCCAACATCGCCGCGATCGCCGAGGAACTGGGCTTCGCGCTGGACGCCTTCGTGTTCATCGACGACCACCCGGTGGAGCGCGAGCGGGTGCGCCAGGCCCTGCCGGCGGTGGACGTGCTGGGCGAGGACCCCTTCGCCTTGCGCCGCATCCTGCTTACCGATCCGCGGTTCCAGGTATTGAAGCTCACCGGGGAATCGGCCGGGCGCACCGACCTCGTGAAGGCCCAGCTCGGCCGCGAGCGCCAGCGCGCCGCCGGCGGCGACGATTTCCTGGCGTCGCTTGAGGTGGTCACCACCTGCGAGCGGCCGACCGAGGCGGCCACGCTGACCCGGGTCGCCGAACTCTTCCAGCGCACCACCCAGTTCAACACCACCGGCCGCACCTTCTCCGAAAGCGAACTGGCGCGGCAGGCGCAGGCCGGGCAGGTGTTCGTCGCCCACTGCCGCGACAGGTTCGGGGACTATGGCCTGGTGGCGGCCGCCGTGCTCGACGGCGCCGAGATCGCCGCCTTCGCCATGAGCTGCCGGGTGATCGGCCTGAAGGTGGAGCACGCCTTCCTGAGCTTCATCCTCGACGCCGTCGCCGACCAGCACGCCGAGGTGCTGGCGCGGATCATCGAGACCTCACGCAACGGCCCCGTCCGCCACCTCTACGCCGACAATGGCTTCACCCACGACGGCCAGGCCTGGCGCAAGGCGCTCTCCAGCCAGGCGCGCTGATTCAAGGATTTTCAGCGCGGCTGAAGGCCGCCCGCGGACGCTGTGGTATGGTCTCGCCCTTGCGACACTCAGCCGCGAGCGGTCCGAAGGAGGTTGAAAATGTACGTCGCCGGCCTCGTCATCCCCGTGCCCGAGGAGAAAATGGAGGCCTATCGCAGGTGGGCCGAGAACGGGGCGCGGATTTTCAAGGACTATGGCTGCCTGGAGATTGTCGAGTCCTGGGAGGACTACGTGCCCGAGGGCAAACAGACCGACTTCCGTCGCGCGGTCGCCGCGAAGGACGGAGAAAAGATCGTCTTCTCCTGGCAAATCTGGCCCGACAAGGCGAGCTTCTACGCCGCCGAACAGAGGCTGCACCAGGACGAGCGTATGGATACGGCCGGGGAGCCGCCGTTCGATGCGAAGCGCCTCATCCTCGGCTGCTTCGAGCCGATCTCTTCGATGGGGAGGCTTTGACAGCAACGCGCGGGGTGATCGGCGCTGGGCTCAGGCCGCCTTCGCCTCGTCCCCGAACACCGGCGCGCCCTCGGACGGCAGGAACGCCCGGCCGCGGATCACGTCGGCGATCTTCTCGGCGATCATGATCGTGGGGGCGTTGGTGTTGCCGCCGACCAGCGTGGGCATCACCGAGGCGTCGACGACGCGCAGCGCCGCGACGCCCTGCACCCGGCACTGAGCGTCCACCACCGCCATCGGGTCGCCGTCCGCGCCCATCCGGCAGGTGCCCACCGGGTGGTAGATGGTCTCGCCGGTTCGCTTGATCCAGGCGTCGATCTCCGCGTCGGTCTGCACGGCCGCGCCGGGCGAATACTCCTCCGCCCGATAGGGGTCGAGCGCCGGTTGCGCGGCCACCTGGCGCATCATCTTGACCCCTTCACGGATCGCCCGGCGGTCCTCGTCGGTCGCCAGGTAGTTGGCGAAGATCGCCGGATCGGCCAGCGGATCGGCGGACTTCAGGCCCACGTGGCCGCGGCTTTCGGGGCGCAGCTGGCAGACGTGGAAGGTGAAGCCGTCCTTCGCCACGGCGACCTTGCCGTGGTCCTGCATGATGGCGAGCACGGTGTGGATCTGCAGGTCGGGCCGGTCGAGGTCGGGGCGCGAACGCAGGAAGGCGCCGCTCTCCAGGAAATTCTGCCGCCCGGCGCCCTTGCCGAACAGCAGGTAGGCCAGGCCCACGCCCAGGGTCCGGATCAGCCCCTTGCGCATCGAATAGGCGGTGATCGGCTTGGGGCACACCCAGGACAGGGTGACGTCGAGGTGGTCCTGCAGGTTGGCGCCCACGCCCTTCAGCGCCTTCACCACCTTGATCCCGTGGGCCGAAAGTTCGTCCGGATCGCCGATGCCGGAGAGTTGCAGGATGTGCGGCGACTGCACAGCGCCGGCGCAGAGCAGCACCTCGGCGTCCGCGTGGACGATGCGCCGAGCCTGGGTCTTCTCGTCGTGGATCTCCACCCCGCTCGCCCGGCCGTCCTCGACGACGATGCGGGTGGTCCGCACCCCCGTCAGGCAGGTCAGGTTCGGTCGGTCCAGCGCCGGGTGCAGGTAGCCGCGCGCCGCGCTCCACCGCTGGCCGTCGTGGATGGTCAGCTGGTAGGGTCCGAAGCCCTCCTGCTGAAAGCCGTTGAAGTCCTGGGTCAGCCTGTAGCCGGCCTGACCGCCGGCCTGGATGGTCGCCGAATAGATCGGGTTTGGCGACGAAGCCTTGGAGACCTTCAGCGGCCCGTCTGCGCCATGCCAGGCGTCGCCGCCGCCTTCCAGGCTCTCCGACTTCTTGAAGTAGGGCAGCACGTCGGCGTAGCCCCAGCCCGGCAGGCCCATCTGGCGCCACTGGTCGTAGTCGCGGGCGTGGCCGCGGATGTAGATCATGCCGTTGATCGACGACGAGCCGCCCCAGCCCTTGCCCCGCGGCCACCAGAGCTTGCGGTCGTTCAGGTGCGGCTCCGGCTCGGTCCAGAAGCCCCAGTTCGCCGGCCCGGCCTTGCCGATCAGCCCACCGACCCCGGCCGGCATCTTGATCATCAGCGAGGTGTCCTTGCCGCCGGCCTCCAGCAACAGGACGCGCTTGCCCGCATCCTCGGTCAGCCGATTGGCCAGCACGCAACCTGCGGAACCCGCGCCGATGATGATGTAGTCGTATCGATCCATGACGCGCGCAGGTCCCTGAACGGTGATTAGATAGCCACCGAACCTGACGCAGGCGTCATCTTGTGGCAAGCGCGGGCTAGGCGAAGACCTCTTCCATCGCCGGGGCCAGCGGGTCGGAACCGTATTTGTTCGGTCCTGCGGTTCCCTTCAGGCAGCCGAGTTCCACGAACGCCCAAATGGAGATTGGCAGACTGAGTAGCGCAAAGAGCCCTGACGCGCCCGCGCCACCTCCGCCCGCCGCCGCCGCCGCGCCCAGGAAGCCGAAGATGATCGGCACACCTTGAAAGAGCAGCATCCACCAAGCCGACTTCCCGCGATCGTGCAAACGGCGCGCCGAGTTCGCGAGCACCGCGACAAGGGCGGCCAGCACCACGGCGATGAGAACGAGCCTCGCGAAAATTCCCACGATCGGGATCCGAGCCAGGGCGCCGAAGATCAGCGCCCCGATGAAATAGGACACGAAGATCGTAAGGGTCGTGACCCAGAACCGCTGGCGGTTCGCCCGCCCCTGAAACGAGAAATAGGGAAGAAGACGCTGCATGCTTGCCCCCAAGCTTTACCGTTGGGGACAAATGATCTCCTTTTGTTCACGGCGTCAAGGGGCGGCTACCGCCCTTTCCACTGCGGCGCGCGCTTTTGGGAGAACGCCAGCGGTCCTTCCACGAAGTCCTCGCTGCGGTAGAGGGCGGCGATGGCTGGATAGCGGTTCTGGCCCCTGATCGCGGCCTCCAGGCTGGGCTCGTCCAGGCCTCTGTAGACCGCCTCCTTGGAGGCGCGGACGGACATGGGCCCAAGCTCGCAGATGCCCTTGGCCCAGGCTTTCGCGGTGGCCATCAGGTCTTGCGGCGCGGTCACCTCGGCGACGAAACCCAGGTCCTTGCCCTCGGCCGCGGAGACGCGGCGCGCGGTGAGGATCATGCCCATGGCCCGCTTGGTCCCGATGGCGCGCGGCAGGCGGTGCAGTCCGCCGGCCAGGGCCGCCAGCCCGACCCGGGGCTCCGGCAAGGCGAAGACCGCCGCCTCCGAGGCCACGATGATGTCGCAGGCGAGCGCGATCTCGAACCCGCCGCCCATGGCCACGCCGTTCACCGCCGCGATTAAGGGCTTGGTCAGGTCGAACCGCGACGTGAGCCCCGCGAACCCGGAGGGCGGGCTTTCCATCCTGCCGCCGCCCGCCTGGTGCTTGAGATCGTTGCCGGCCGAGAACGCCCGCTCGCCGGCGCCGGTGACGATGGCCACCCACTGCTCCGGATCCGCCGCGAAATCGTCGAAGGCCTCGTGCAGCTCGAAGTGGGCCGGCGAATGCAGCGCGTTCATCACCTGCGGCCGGTTCAAGGTGACCGTGGTGATGGGCCCATCGCGCTCCACGGTGATGAACTCATAGGCCATGGCGTTTCTCCTCGTTTTTCCCTTCCCTCCCCTAATGGGGAGGGACAGGCCGCGTAAGCGGCCAGGGTGGGGAAGTCGCGTTCAAGCTGTGAGTCAGCACTCCGGCCCACGCTTCCCCACCCGTCTCGGCTTCGCCTCGCCACCCTCCCCATTAAGGGAGGGAATCCACTCGCAATTCCCGACGATAGCGCTTCCAGTTCTCGACGTAATGCGCCGCGCCGCCGGCCAGCATCATCGCCTGCTCGGGCGTGATCTCGCGGACCACCTTGCCCGGCGCGCCCATCACCAGGGAATTGTCGGGGATCTGCTTGCCCTCGGTGATCAGGCAGTCGGCGCCGATCAGGCAGTTCTTCCCGATCCTGGCGCCGTTCAGCACGATCGAGCCGATCCCCACCAGGGTGTTGTCGCCGATCGTGCAGCCGTGCAGCATGACGAGGTGCCCCACCGTCACGTTGGCCCCGATCGTCAGCGGCGAGCCGGTGTCGGTGTGCAGGACCGAGCCGTCCTGGACGTTGGAGTTCTCGCCCACGACGATCGGA
>JBIOED010000102.1:0-12096 GCA_044445675.1 Caulobacterales bacterium
ACCCACGCCAGGGCCAAGCTCGCCGCCAAGGGCTGTGACTGGATCGTCGCCAATGACGTCGGCGTCGCCGGGACCATGGGTGGCGACGACAACGCGGTGGCCCTGGTCAGCGCCGACGGAATCGAGCGATGGGAGCGCCTGCCCAAGGTCGAGGTCGCCCGCAAGCTGGCCCGCCGTATCGCCGAGGCGTTCGCGTGAACCCCACCGTTCCCATCGTGCGCTTGCCGCACGCCGAGGGCCTGCCGCTGCCGGCCTACGAGACGGCGCAGGCCGCCGGCATGGACCTGCGCGCGGCGGTCCCGGACGACGCGCCGTTGACCCTGCGCCCCGGCGCCCGCTTTCCGGTGCCGACCGGCCTTGCTTTCGCCCTGCCGCCGGGGTTCGAAGGCCAGGTGCGGCCGCGCTCTGGCCTGGCGTTCAAGCATGGGGTGACCTGCCTCAATTCGCCGGGCACCGTCGACGCCGACTATCGCGGCGAGGTGAAGGTGATCCTGATCAACCTGGGCGAAGAGGATTTCGTGATCCGCCGCGGCGAGCGGATCGCCCAACTGGTGATCGCCCCGGTCGTGCAGGCGACCTGGGCGGAGGTCGAGAGCCTCGGGGACACCGTCCGCGGGGCCGGCGGCTTCGGCTCGACGGGACGATGAGCGAGCCGGCTCCCCGCAAGCGGCGCCTTCCCCTGCGCTGGCTGTCGCTGGCCGAGATCGTCGGCATCGCGGCGGTGGCCATCGCCGCCCTGGGCTACTGGGACAACCATCGCGAACGCACCCAGACCGACCGCGAGCGCACTGCCGAGATGCAGGAGCGCAAGGCCGAGGCCAAGGCCGGCGCACTGAAGCTCAGCTTCCTGATGACCGGGACGCCGGCGGGCGACGGCGAGAGCTTGCGCCTCGCCACGGTGCACCCGGAGCAGGTGATCCAGACCCAGTCGGTCAGCTTCCCCACCGAGATCCGCGGCGATCCGGTGCAGACCACTGGCAACCCGCGCATCGAGGCGGGTTGGTTCGACGACGGCCTCGCCAAGGCCGAGCACGCCCGGGGATCCAAGCCGCGTCACGGCCGGCTGCCGGTCGGGATCGTCACGGTGTTCATCGAGGACGGCCAGACCAAGACCGACCGGGCGATCTACTGGCTGGGCTACAGCCTTCATCCGCGGATGCTGCGGTCCGACAGGGTGGAGCTGGAGGGCCTGTCCCTGGTGCGCCGCGGGGTCGGCGAGGACGTGCAGGCCGCCGTCAACGCCCTCTGGACCCGCCAGAACCCGCCGCCCGCCAAGTCGTGAGCTTGCCCTCGCCAGAAGGCCTGACGACAGAACGCTTTCTGCTTTCGCAACTCTGCGGGGACGACCGCGCGGACCTCTACGCCCATCTCTCTGACGGGCTGACGGTCGAGCACATGGACATTGAGCCCTTGGCCGGCCTGGAGGGCGCCGACGCGGTGATCGCGTGGGCGACGGGGCTCGCGGTATCGGGCGACGGGGTCCGCTGGGCGATCCGCGACCGAGCGGGCGCGTTCGTCGGCACGGTGGGCTTCAACGCTCTCGTCCGTGACCGCGGCGCGCGCGGCGAGATCGCCTACGATGTGGTCCGTCCGCGCTGGCGGCAGGGTGTCATGGCGGAGGTTCTGCCAATGGTTATCGACCACGGATTCGACGTCTTCGGTCTTCACCGGATCGAGGCCATGGTCACGCCGGGCAATACGGCTTCGGCGAGTCTGCTGGAGCGCCATGGCTTCCTGCGCGAGGGCGTGCTCCGCGACCACGCCTTCTGGAAGGGCCGCTACTGGGATCAATGGCTGTACGCCCGGCTGGCCGTCTAAACCCAATAGCGGACCCGCAAAATCTGTCATCCCGGCCGCAGCGAAGCGGGGAGCCGGGACCAGCGGTTCCAGCTGTGCGCCAGCCTCTAGGTCCCGGCTCGGCCTTGCAGGTCCAGGATCACTCAAGTTTTAGGTCATCGACATTTCGATAGGTAGCGACCTATTCGCCTCAACCGTTCATTGCCGGGGCGGTGAAGCCGCGAATGTTTTCCTCGATCGCCTGGGCGAGGGCCAGGGTCTTGGCGTCGCCGTTCAGGGGGCCGATCAGCTGTACGCCGACCGGCAGGCCGGAGGCGGCCGGCCCGGCGGGGATCGCCGTGGCCGGCAGGTGCAGGGCAGTGGCCAGGGCAATCCAGTTGAGCATCGCCGGATAGGGCATGGCCTGGCCGTCGGCGCCGGTCAGCCGCCGGCGATTGAACGGGCGGTGGTCGTGCGGGAAGGCCGCCACCGGGGCGATCGGCGCCAGGATCGCGTCGAAGCGGTTGAACACCTCGCAGATCTCGTGGCGCAGGCGGGCGCGCACGGCGTCGGCGGCCAGCCACTCGCGGTGGGTGGCGGTGTAGGCCAGGGTCATGGCCGCCGTGGAGGTCGGGCCGGCGCCGCGCGCCACCTGCCAGCGCGCCAGGCCGCGCATCCGCTCCAGGGCGCGGATCGCCCCGTCTGGCATGTCCTCGCCGATGATGCCGCCCAACAGCACCTGGTAGGCGGCCATTAGGGTCGGCACGTCCACCGGCGAGGGGATCGGCGTCACCGCAGCGCCGGCGGCGGCCAGTTCGGCGGCGAAGCTATCGATGGCGGCGCGCACCTCCGCGTCGAGCGGGAAACTGGGTTCGTCGACCCACAGGGCGATCTTCGCGCGCTTGAGATCGGCCGGCGGGGCCCTGGCCGCCAGCGCGCCGCCCGCGATCACTGAAAGCAGCAGGCGCAGGTCGCGGGCCGAGCGGGCCATCGGCCCCACCACGTTCAGGTCGCGCTCGCTCCAGGCGCCGGGCGCGGGCGGGACGTGGCCATGCTGGTCGACCCGGCCCCAGGTCGGCTTGTGGCTGTGGACGCCGCAGAAGCTGGCCGGCACGCGCAGGCTGCCGCCGATGTCGGAGCCGATCTCCAGCGCGGTGACGCCGGCCGCCAGCGCGGCGGCCGCGCCGCCCGACGAGCCGCCCGGCGTCCGCTGAGCGTCCCAAGGGTTGTTGGTCGTCCCGTAGAGGGCGTTGAAGCTCTGCCAGTCGCCGGCCATCACCGGGACGTTGGTCTTGCCCCAGATCACCGCGCCGGCCTGTTTGGCGAGCTTCACGACCGAAGCGTCCTGCGCCTGGCGCTGGCGCAGCGGCTTGAGGCCGGAAGAGGCGGGCAGGCCCACGACGTCGAGGGTGTCCTTCACCGTCATCGGCAAGCCGGCGAGCAGGCCCAGGGCCTCGCCCCGGGCGCGCCGGTCGTCCAGGTCGGCGGCCTGCTGCAGGGCGTGCTCCAGGTCGACGGCGACGACGGCGTTGAGCTGCGCATGGGTGTGCTCGTAGCGCGCCACGGCGGCCTTCAGCAGTTCCACGGCGGAGATGCGTCGGGCGTGCAGCGCCGCGAGTTGGTCGGTGGCGTCGCGCTTGAGAAGGTCGTCCATGGCTACGACCTGCCGGAAAAGCCCAGGACGTCGCGCATGTCGTACTGGCCTGGCGGGCGGCCCGCGACCCAGCGGGCGGCGGCCAGTGCGCCGCGGGCGAACAGGCTCCGGTCGCGGGCGGAATGCGAGAGCGTCAGGATCTCGTCCTCGGCGGCGAAGGTGACGCTGTGCTCGCCGACGATGCCGCCGCCGCGCATGACGGTGAAGCCGATTTCGCCCGCAGGCCGTGGGCCGGTGACGCCGTCGCGGCCGTGCCTGGCGACGCTCGCCAGCGGCGCGCCGCGGCCTTTCGCGGCGGCCTCGCCCAGCATCAGCGCGGTTCCCGAAGGCGCATCGACCTTGCGCCGATGGTGCGCCTCGAAGATCTCGATGTCGTAGGCCTCCGGCCCGAGTTGGCGGGCCGCCTGTTCGACGAGGCCCAACAGCATGTTGAGGCCCAACGAGAAGTTTCCGGCCCGCACGATGGCGACCTTGGCGGAGGCCGCGGCGATGGCCGCGAGCTCGGCCGCGTCGAACCCGGTGGAGCCGATCACCAACGCCGGCCCACCGCCGGCCGCGCAAGCGCTCGCCAGGGCGGCGGAAGCCGCGGGGGTGGTGAAGTCGATGACCACGTCGGCGGCGGCCAGGGCGGCGTCGCGGCCCACCAGGCCTTCGCCCGCCGCGCCTGGCCGGTCAAAGCGAGCGGCCATGACCAGCCCTGCCCCGGCCTCCAGGGCGGCGGCGACCGCCCGGCCCATGCGCCCCGTGGCGCCGGCGACGGCGATCTTGATCGGGGCGTCGGGCAGCGGCGTCACTCCGGCGAAGCGAAGCCGCCAGTCTCGCCACCCGCGTGGCCCGGTCAATCGAAAGCTCGGCTCGACAGACAGGGAAAACAATCGGCGCGCCACGCAAGCTCGACCGAGGTTGTTTCGGCCGACGCGGGTCTGTAGGTTCGCCCTCTCATTGCAACCAGGCTCTTCAAGGACCCGCCGCCGCCATGAGCGACGCCGAGAAACGCACCTTTACCGACGAGGAAGCCCTCAACTTCCATCGGCACCCGACGCCGGGCAAGATCGCCATCGCGGCCACCAAGCCGATGGCGACCCAGCGCGACCTCAGCCTGGCCTATTCCCCGGGCGTCGCGGTCCCCGTGCTCGCCATCGCCGCCGACCCGGACGCGGCCTACGAGTACACGTCAAAGGGCAACCTGGTGGCGGTGATCTCCAACGGCACCGCGATCCTGGGCCTCGGCAACCTCGGCCCGTTGGCCGCCAAGCCGGTGATGGAAGGCAAGGGCGTGCTCTTCAAGCGCTTCGCCGACGTGGACGCCATCGACATCGAGGTCTCGGCCACCGACCCGGACGAGATCATCACGGTGGTCAAGAACATCGGCGTGACCTTCGGCGGCATCAACCTCGAGGACATCAAGAGCCCGGAGTGCTTCCGCATCGAGACCGAGCTGCAGGAACTGCTCGACATCCCGGTGTTCCACGACGACCAGCACGGCACGGCGATCATCACCGCGGCTGGCCTGATCAACGCCTGCCACATCACCGGCCGCGATATCGCCCAGGTGAAGGTGGTGCTGAACGGTCCGGGCGCGGCGGGCATCGCCACGCTTGAGCTGATCAAGGCGATGGGCGTGCGCCCCGACAACGTCATCGCCGTCGATCGCAAGGGTGTGCTCTGGCGCGGCCGCTCGGAAGACATGAACCAGTGGAAGTCGGCGCACGCCGTCGACACGCCGCACCGCACCCTGGCCGAGGCGCTGGTGGGGGCCGACGTATTCGTGGGCCTGTCGGTCAAGGGCGCGCTCACCGCCGACCTGGTCGGGACCATGGCCGCCAGGCCGATCATCTTCGCCATGGCCAATCCCGACCCGGAAATCACCCCCGAAGAGGTCTATCTGGTCCGCCCCGACGCCATCGTCGCCACCGGCCGCAGCGACTATCCGAACCAGGTGAACAACGTCCTGGGCTTCCCCTACATCTTCCGCGGCGCCCTCGACGTGCGGGCGCGGCGGGTGAACATGGAGATGAAGATCGCCTGCGCCAATGCGCTGGCCATGCTGGCGCGCGAGGACGTCCCGGACGAGGTCGCCGCCGCCTACCACGGCCTGCAGCTGAAGTTCGGGCCCGAATACATCATCCCGACGCCGTTCGATCCGCGGCTGATCTCCTACATCCCGCCCTTCGTCGCCCAGGCGGCCATGGACACCGGCGTGGCGCGCAAGCCGATCGAGGACATGGACGCCTATCGCGCCAGCCTCGCCCAGCGGCTGGATCCGACCGCCGCCTTCCTGCAGAAGCTGCAGGGCGCGGTGCTGTCGGGACCGAAGAAGCGCATCGTCTTCGCCGAGGGCGAGGAGCCGAGCGTGATCCGCGCGGCCTACGCCTTCCAGACCGCGGGCCTCGGCTTGGCGGTGCTGGTGGGCCGCGAGGACCTGGTGCACGAGAACATGCGCGGCGTCGGCCTCGATCCGGCCGAGGTGAAGATCGAAATCCTCAACGCCCGGCTCTCCGACAGCAACCCCGAATACGTCGACTACCTGTATGGCCGCCTGCAACGGGAGGGCTACCTGCGCCGCGACGTGCAGCGGCTGATCAACCAGGACCGCAACGCCTTCGGCGCCGCCATGGTGGCGCTCGGCCACGCCGACGGCATGGTGACGGGGGTCACCCGCTCCTTTGACCAGGTGCTCGAAGAGGTGTTGCGGGTCGTCGATCCCGCCGACGACGGCCGGGTGATCGGCATGAGCGTGGCGCTGGCCAAGGGCCGCACGATCTTCATCGCCGACACCAGCGTCACCGAGATGCCCGACGCCGAAGACCTGGTGGAGATCGCCCGCGAGGCGGCGCGCGCCGTCCGCGCCCTGGGCTACGAGCCGCGCCTGGCGTTCATGAGCTATTCGACTTTCGGCAACCCCATGGGCCTGCGCTCGGAGAAGGTGCGCGAGGCCGTCGCCCTGCTCGACGCGATGGAGGGGGTGGACTTCGAGTACGAGGGCGAGATGCCGCCGGAACTGGCGCTGGAGCCGGAGGCGCGGGTCAACTACCCGTTCATGCGCCTGTCGGGTCCCGCCAACGTGCTCATCATGCCGGCGATCCACTCGGCGGCGATCTCCACCCAGCTGATCCAGTCGCTGGGAGGCGCCACGGTGATCGGCCCGATCCTTCTGGGCCTGAACCGTCCGGTGCAGATCTGCCCGCTCTCCGCCTCGGTTTCCAAGATCCTGCAGATGGCCACCGTCTGCGCCTATGAGCGCCAGTTGGCCGAGGCCGAGGGCTGACCTCCCAGATGTCATCCCGGTTTCACGCGGCGACAACCGGTTCATAGGCCTCGGATAGCCGCTGACGCGGCTTCCGGGATGACACTGAAGTTGTTATTGGGCGCGCCCGCGCTTGAGGAGGCGCGGCGCAGATGTCCTCGTCCCTCAGTCTCGGCATCGACTTCGGCACGACCAATACAGTCGTGGCGCTGGCCGACGCGTCTGGGCCGGCGCACCTTGTCCGCTTCCCGGCGCCGGAAGGCGAGCTGTTCGCCTTCCGCTCGTGCCTGTCGTTCCGCGCGGGCGAGCGGCCCAACGACCGGTCCATCGCCGCCGGACCCTGGGCCATCGACGCCTATGTGGAGGACCCGGCCGAGACCCGCTTCATCCAGTCGTTCAAGACCTTCGCCGCCTCGGAGAGCTTCAGCGAGACGACGGTACTGAACCGCCGCTACCGGTTCGAGGACCTGCTTTCCACCTTCCTGCTGAAGCTGCGCGCCTATGCCGACGCCGGGATGGCCGAACTGCCGAGCCGGGTGATCGTCGGCCGGCCGGTGACCTTCGCGGGCGCCGCGCCCAGCGAGCCGTTGGCGCTCTCGCGCTATGAGACCGCCTTCGAACGGATGGGTTTCTCGGAGATCCTCTACGCCTATGAACCTGTGGGGGCGGCCTTCTTCTTCGCCCGCGAGTTGGACCATGACGCGACGGTGCTGGTGGGCGACTTCGGCGGCGGCACCTCGGACTTCTCGATCATCCGCTTCGAGCGTCACGCGGGCGAGATCCGCGCCATCCCGCTTGGGCGTTCCGGGGTCGGCGTGGCGGGCGACGCCTTCGACTACCGGATTATCGACAACCTGGTCTCGCCGGCCCTGGGCAAGGGGTCGAGCTACCTGAGCTTCGGCAAGACCCTGCCGATCCCCAACCGCTACTACTCGGCCTTCGCCCGCTGGGATCAGCTCGCCCTGATGCGCGCCAGCCGCGACATGCGCGAGATCCGCGCCCTCGTCCGCGAAGCCACGGAGCCGGAGAAGATCGAGCGCCTGGTGGAGACCCTCGACGAGAACTACGGCTACCAACTTTATCGCGCGGTCTCGCGGCTGAAGGAGGCGCTGTCCGCCCAGGACGCCGCGCTGTTCGAGTTCGAGGCGGGTTCCATCGCACTGAAGGGCGGCGTGCGGCGCGCGACCTTCGAGGCCTGGATCGCACCGGAACTGCGCCGGATCGAGATGGCGGTGGACGATGCGTTGGCCAGCGCAAACCTCACGCCCGACGGCGTCGACCGGGTGTTCCTGACCGGCGGCTCGTCCCTGGTGCCGGCGGTTCGCGCGATCTTCCACCGCCGTTTCGAGCCCGCGAAGATCGAGACCGGCGCCGAACTCGAATCCATCGCCTCGGGCCTGGCCCTGATGGGCCGCGAGCGCGACCTTTCGCGATGGACGACCCGCGCGGCCTAGCTCGGTGTCAGGTCGCGGAGTGGGGCGGAATCCGTCATTCCCGGGAGGACCTATGGGGGCGGAATTGCTCGTGGTCAAAAAGCCCGGTTAACGCCCGCCTCGGAAACCGGCCCGCCGGTCCCGAGACGTTCACGATTTTCAAGCGGCCCGACGCGGTCTACGGATTGCTTGGAACAGATGCTGAACGTGATTCATCTTATGACTCCTCATCCCCGGCCAACGGAGGGACGTAGCCCCGCAGGCCGAGCCGGGGAGCGCGTCAGCGCGCCCGCGCGTCGGAAAGGCCCGCCCGCATGATCGGGCGGCTGTGGGGCGTGGTGGCCGAGGTGGGCGAAGAGGAGGCCCTGATCGACGTGGCCGGGGTCGGCTACGTCGTGCGTTGCGGCGCGCGCACCCTGGGCCGGCTGCCCGGGGCCGGCGAAACGGCGACCCTGCACATCGAGAGCCAGTGGGGCGAGCAGACCGGCATGACCCTTTACGGCTTCCTCGACCGCAACGAGCGCCGCGCCTTCGTGATGCTGAAGACCATCCAGGGCGTCGGGCCGAAGGCGGCGCTGGCGGTGCTCGACGTGCTGCCGCCGGCCGAACTGTCGGCCGCGGCGGCGCGCGGCGACCAGGCCGCGGTTTCCCGCGCCCAGGGTGTGGGGCCAAAGCTCGCCCTGCGCATCGTCACCGAGCTGAAGGACAAGCCGATCGGCGACGGTCTGCTGGCGGCCGGCCTTCACGCGGCCGCGCCCGCGGCGCCTGCCCCGCCGGCGGCCGCCGGCGAAGCGGTCGCGGCGCTCATGGGTCTGGGCGTCGCCGAGCCCGCCGCCCGCCGCGGCGTTGAACAGGCCGCCCTGCGAATGGGCGACGAGGCGGAAGCCGCCGCCCTGATCAAGGCCGCGCTCCAGGAGCTGGGGCGGTGAGGACGACGATCGGGACGCGGAGATGTCGTCGATGACCCGCCTGGTCTCCGGCGAACCCGCGCCGCTCGAAACCCCTGACAAGGCGCTGCGGCCGCAGACGCTGGCCGAGTTCGTCGGGCAGGAGCAGGCCAAGGGCAACCTGCGGGTCTTCATCGCCGGCGCCAAGGCGCGCGGGGAAGCGCTGGACCATGTGCTGCTGTTCGGCCCGCCGGGGCTCGGCAAGACGACCCTGGCGCAGATCGTGGCGCGCGAGCTCGGGGTGAATTTCCGGGCGACCTCCGGGCCGGTGCTGGCCAAGGCCGGCGACCTGGCGGCCATCCTCACCAACCTGGAGCCCAACGACGTCCTGTTCATCGACGAAATCCACCGGCTGCCGGCCAACGTCGAGGAGATCCTCTATCCGGCCATGGAGGACCACGTCCTCGACCTGATGATCGGTGAAGGGCCTTCGGCGCGCTCGATCCGCATCGACCTGGCGCCTTTCACCCTGGTGGCGGCGACCACGCGGGCGGGCCTGCTGGCCACGCCGCTGCGCGACCGTTTCGGCATCCCGATCCGGCTGGAGTTCTACACGCCCGCTGAGCTGCAGAAGGTGCTGACCCAGGCGGCCGGCAAGCTCGGTCTCAACCTGCACGCCGAGGGCGCCGCTGAGATCGCTGCGCGGGCCCGCGGGACTCCGCGCGTCGCCGGCCGCCTGCTGCGCCGCGTCCGCGACTTCGCCGCCTCCGACGGCGTCGACCTGATTGATCGCCGCGCGGCCGCCTCGGCGCTCGCCCGCCTGGACGTCGACGAGATGGGCCTCGACGCGCTGGACCGCCGCTACCTGCGCGCGCTGATCGAGAACTACGCCGGCGGCCCCGCGGGGGTGGAGACCCTGGCCTATGCCATCGCCGAGGCGCGCGACGCCGTCGAGGACGTCATCGAACCCTTCCTGCTGCAGCAAGGCTTCATCCAGCGCACGCCGCGCGGCCGCATGGCCTGCGCCAAGGCCTACGCCCACCTCGGCCTGACCGCGCCCAAGGGCGCCGGACAGCCCGCCCCGGACCTGTTCGAGGAATGACCGACACCGCGCCCTCTGCCGGCCGGCTGGTCGGCCGCGAGCACCAGCTGCCGGTGCGCATCTACTACGAGGACACCGACTTCACCGGCGTCGTCTACCATGCCAACTACTTGCGCTATTTCGAGCGTGGACGGAGCGATTTCTTCCGGCTGGTGGGCGTCAGCCACTCGGCGCTGCTGGAGCGTCCCGACCCGGCCGCGTTCACGATCACCCGGATGACGGTCGACTTCCGTCGGGCCGCGCGCATCGATGACGCGCTACTCGTCCGCACCACCTACGACGCCGCCAGGGGGCCGCGCCTGTTCATCAGTCAACGGATCACCCGCGGCGAGGAGCTGATCGCCACCGCGGCGGTCGAGGCCGCCTGCATCGACCTGAAGGGCCGGGCCCGCAAGCCGCCGCGCGGCCTCGCCGAGGCGCTGGCGCCGCTGTTTACCCCTTCGCCATAAGATCGCCACCGCGCGCCCTCACCACGGCCTCACCACCTTCCCGTGACTCTCGGAGCTCCTGGACCTCGAATGGATTCCGCCGCCGCCGTCTCGCCAGAGAGCTTCAATTTCTTTGTCCTGTTCATGCGAGCCGACTGGGTGGTGAAGCTGGTCATGCTGGGCCTGGGCGCGGCCTCGCTGTGGTCGTGGACCGTGATCCTCGACAAGACCTTCCGCTTCTCGTCCCTGAACCGTCAGGCCAACACCTTCGAGGACGCCGTGGCCTCCGGCAAAAGCCTCGAAGAGGTCGCCGCCGAGGCGGGCGAGCGGCCCCGCCACGCCTTGCCGCGCATGCTGCAGGGCGCCCTTCGCGAATGGCGCGACGCCCGCAACAAGGGCCTGAACAACGACGGCCAGGCCGCCTTCCTGATCCAGCGCATCGACCGCGTCCTCGACGCCGCCATCGCCCGCGAGAGCGCCCGCGTCGAGGACGGCCTGGGCTCGCTGGCCATCGTCGCCACCGCCTCGCCGTTCATCGGCCTGTTCGGCACCGTCTGGGGCATCATGAACGCCTTCCAGGCGATCGCCATCCAGAAGAACACCTCGCTGGCGATCGTCGCCCCGTCGATCGCCCAGGCCCTGTTCGCCACCGCGATCGGCCTGATCGCCGCGATCCCGGCCTATATCGCCTACAACAAGTTCTCGACCGACGCGGGGAAGTACGCGGGCCGGCTGGAGGGCTTCGCCGACGACCTGTCCACCGCGATCCAGCGACGCCTGGCGGAGCGGGGCTGACGCCATGGCGCTCACCGCCCATGACGCGTTCGCAGCCGGCGGTCGTGGCCGCGGCCGGCGTCGCCGCGGCGGTCGCGGGCGTCGAGGCGCGCTCTCCGAGATCAACGTCACCCCGCTGGTCGACGTGATGCTGGTGCTGCTGATCGTCTTCATGATCTCTGCGCCGCTGCTCACCGCCGGCGTGCCGGTCGAGCTGCCGAAGACCGAGGCCGGCTCATTGCAGGACCAGGCCGCGCCGCTCACCGTCACGATCCGCGCCAACGGCCAGATCTTCGTGAAGGAAGACGCCGTCCCGTTCAGCAACCTGGCGCCGCGCCTGCACGAGATGGCGGGGCCCACCAGCAAGCCGATCTACGTCCGCGCCGACGGCAAGGCGCCCTACGCCATCGTCGCCCAGGTGATGGCGTCGCTGTCGACCTCCGGCTTCACCTCGATCAACCTGATCACCGATACCGGCGGTCCGTCTTCGGGCGCCACGCCGCCAAAGGTCGCCGCCGCACCCGGGGAGCCCGTCGCCCAGTGACCCGCCGGGAGCTTTCGCCAGCGATGATGGGGTCGGTGCTGCTGCACGTGACCATCGCTGTCGCCCTGCTGGTCTCCTGCAATTTCACCCGCGACCTGAAGGTGGGCTGGGTGGTGCCGGTGACCATCGTCGCGCGGGCGCCCGCCACCGACGTGCGGCCGGCCGAGCAGGCGCCGGTCGAGCAGGCCGCGCAGACCGAGGCGCCGGTCCCGGAAACGCCGCTGCAATCGACGCCGCCGGCTCCTGAACCC
>JBIOED010000103.1:0-12092 GCA_044445675.1 Caulobacterales bacterium
ACCGTAAAGCCGGTGGTCGGCGAGTGCGCCGGGCCAGGCGTGAAGGTGAACACGATCGCGGCGCTAGCCGGCGCGGCGACGGCGATCGTCGAGGCGGCTAGAGCCGCGGCCAAAAGTGTCTTCTTCATGTCTCTGCACCCCTGTTCGGGATCTGCAATCCAACTGCAGCTTGCCCGTGTTCATAGTTCAGCAACTATCTTACACAACACCGTTCGGAAGCGCGCAATGTGATTCGCCTCAGGCGAGAATCTTTCTCTTTCAAGTGGATGCGATCCGTCCCATGTCGCTCACCCGACAAAGCGGAGGCCCGGCGAGGGCCGGACCGCGGGAAGCAGATCCGGGCCATGCCAGGTTCCGGCGCCGGGAAGCCGGAATCCTCGACGTTTCGTCTTGCCGAACTTGCGACGCGGCCGTGGGCCTCGGCGGCGCCCCCAGTTAGCGCGCGCAAAAGCGCCGCCGGCCTTGCGGCCGGCGGCGCCCGCTGGATCGTAGAACGTCGTCGCTTAGGCGGTTTGCATGACCGGCGTGGCGCGACGGCGGCGGACCATGGCGCCGATGCCGCCCAGGCCCACGATCATCATCGCCCAGCTCGCCGGCTCCGGCACGGGGCCGCTGATGGACACGTTGTCCAGCGCGGGGCCGAAGGCGTCGAACTGCGTCGCGGAGAACGTCAGGTTGGCGTTGGCCGCCGTGGCGACAAAGTCGAAGGTCTGATTGGTCCAGCCCATGTTCGTCTTGGTGTTACCCGCTTGCGGGAAGAAGAACACCGAGGACTGGCTGCCGCCGTCCGAGGCCACGGCGACCTTGGTCGAGGCGCCGCCGTCCGGGTTTCCGGCCAGAGCGAAGTTGACGTGATAGAGCCCGCCGACGACCAGGCCGTTCAGGGCCTGCGAGATGGCGCCCTTGTTGTTGCCCGACAGGTCGATGCTGCGGACGCCATCGGCCGCTTGCCAGTAGCCGCCGATGTAGTCGATGCCGAGACCATCGACCGTCCAGCCGGTGATCGACGTGTCGCCGTTACCCAAGGTGAGGTAGCCCGCGCCCGGATCGACCGTGGCGCTTTCGAAACTGCCGTTCACGATGGTGACGGCGCCGGCCGGCGCTGCCGCGAGCAACGCCGCAACCGCGAAACCGGCGGCCAAAACTGTCTTGTTCATGTTCTTGTACCCCAAATCGGGAGCTGCAATCCAACTGCAGCCTGCCCTTGTTCATAGTTCGGAAACCACCTTACACAGCACCGCTTCGCCCGGCGCAATCTCATTCCCCTCGCGAGAGAATCTTAACTATTCAAACGGATGCGATCCGACCCTCACCGGATGGATCTCCCCAAGGGCGGCGCGCGTCGCGAATTGCCCCTTGTCCTGCGCGATCATAGGGCGGCGTCGCCGGCCTTCCTCGCAGGACCGCGGGCCGGTGTGGTAGGTTTGCCCAGAGCGGGCATCGAGGTCAGGAGAAACCACCATGAAGCTATTCGTCCTGGTCAGCCTGGCGGGCCTGGCCGCCGCCACGGCGTTCAGCGCGACCGCGCAACCGCCCGCGAAAGAGGCGTGTTTTCGGACCCGCGACCTGCGCAATCATACGGTCGGCGACGACCATACCCTCTATTTCAACGTCGGCGGCCGCAGCGTCTATCGCGTGACCATGAGCGGCGCCTGCCTGGCGGCCGTGAGTTCGTCGGATCCGATCGTCCTGCGCGACCGCGCTTCGACGGGCCTTATCTGCAACAGGCTGGACCTGGACATCAGCGTACGCGGAACCCGCTGCATCGTCTCCGACCTGACGCGGCTGACGCCGGACGAGGCGGCGGCCCTGCCCCGGCGGGTAAGGCCATAGGCGCCGGGGGGCTTCGCCTCCTCGCGCTCCGCGCCGGGAAAGGAGTCTCCATCCAAGGACTGTTCCTTCGCCTCACTTCGATGTAAGCGCGGGGCCATGCACCTGTCCCGCTTCAACCCGCTCCGCTTCGCCCATCTTCCCACGCCGCTGGAGCCGCTGCCGCGGCTGACCGAGGCGCTTTCGACCTCGTCCAATTCTTCAATAGGAGGGGGCGGAGGTCCCAACCTGTGGATCAAGCGCGACGACTGCACCGGTCTGGCCGGCGGGGGCAACAAGACCCGCAAGCTGGAATACCTGTTGGGCGATGCGCTCGCCAACGACGCCACCACGCTGATCACCCAAGGCGCGGTGCAGTCGAACCACGTGCGGCAGACGGCAGCGGCGGCGGCGCGCTTCGGGCTCGACTGCGAGATCATCCTGGAGGAGCGCACCGGCTCGAACGCCATCGACTACACCCAGTCGGGCAATGTCCTGCTGGACGAGCTGATGGGGGCGAAAATCCGCCGCGTGCCCGGCGGGACGGACATGAACGCAGCCATGGCTGAGGTCGCCGCCGAGGTCGCCGAGCGCGGGGGGCGGCCCTATGTGATCCCCGGCGGGGGCTCCAACATCATCGGCGCGCTGGGCTATGTGGAGTGCGCCCTGGAACTGGTCACCCAGGCCAATGAGATGGGCCTGGAGATCGACCGCATCGTCACCGCCACCGGCAGCGCCGGCACCCATGCGGGCCTGGTGGCCGGCCTCGCGGTGATGGGCGCCGACATTCCGATCCTCGGCATCGGCGTGCGCGCGCCGAAGGACATCCAGGAGGCCAACGTCTACAAGCTGGCCGTCGAGACCGCCGACCTCTTGGGCCACAAGGAGCGGGTGACCCGCGACATGGTGGTGGCCAATTGCGACTATGTGGGCGCGGGCTATGGCCTGGTGGACCAGGAGGTCATCGAGGCGCTCAAGCTGGCGGCCCGCACGGACGCGATCCTGCTGGACCCCGTCTACACCGGCAAGGCGATGAAGGGGCTGATCGCGCTCTCCAAGGCCGGCCAGTTCGACGGCGAGACGGTCGTCTTCCTGCACACCGGCGGCTCGCAGGGCCTGTTCGGCTACCAGTCGGTGCTGGACGGCCACCTGTAATGAGCGAGGAGCGGCCGGACTCCGCGCTGGTCCTGGGCGTGCTGGGCGGCATGGGGCCGGCGGCCACGCTGGAGTTCCTGACCAAGTTGCAGGCCTTCACCCCGGCCAAGGGCGACCAGGACCACATCCGGGTGCTGATGGACCTGAACCCCAAGGTGCCCGACCGCAACGGCCCGACCAACGCGGCCGCAGGCGCCGTGCTTGCCGAGATGGCGGGCGCCCTGGCCGGCGCGGGCGCCGAGGTGCTGGCCATGCCCTGCAACACCGCCCACGCCCACGCCGACCTGATCCAGCGGGCCAGCGGCCTGCCCCTGATCGACCTGATCGAGACCGGCGCGCGCGCGGCCCGCGACCTGGGCGCGCGGCGGGTGGGCGTGATCGGCACCAGGGGCGCGCTGCGACTCTACCGCGAATACCTCGCGGCGCAGGCCATGGGCCTGGTGAGCCTCGACGCCGAGCGCCAGGACGAGTTCATGGCGACGATCTACAAGATCAAGGGAGGCGACCTTGGCCCGGCCGTGCAGCGCGAGATGGCCGGCTATGCCGCCGACCTGATCGCGGGCGGGGCCGAAGCGGTGATCGCCGGCTGCACCGAGGCGCCGCTGGTGATGAGCGCCGCGGACGTGCGCGTCGCCCTGATCGACCCGGGCGAACTCCTGGCGCGGCGCTGCGTGGCGGTGTGCCTGGGCCTGGAGCCGGTCCCGGCGCTGCCGTCGGCCTGACGGGGCCTTTCTAGCTAGCGCCAGCGCAGCAGCCGGGAGCCCGCCAGCGCGCCCACCGCCGTCACCGCGGCCATGCCCATGGTGTACCAAATGGCCAGGAAGGGCGCCGAGGTCTCGTCGCAGGCGAAGGCGTAGACCGCCGCGCCCAGGCCGCCGGCACAGCCGCCGGCCACCAGCCCCGCCAACGCCAGCCGCGTGGGCGCGAGGCCCCGCACCGCCCAGACCGCGCCGGCCAGCAGCGGCAGGGCGATCAGCAGGATCCGCCACGGGCACAGTGACGAGGTATGGCCCATCAGCAGGGCGTGGTGGCTCTGCGGCGGCGCCTGGGCGAACCGCACCACCGCCATGGCAACCACCGCCGCGAAGGGCGCCACGGCAACGGCGGCAAGGAGGCCGGGCCGCGCGCCGGGCCGGGCCATGCGGGCCAACAGGACGGCCGCGATCAGGCCGGTGGCCGCCGCATAGCCGACCTTCACCCAGAACATGGGGGTGAAGACCGCCTGGGCGAGGTCCGGCCGAGGCCCGAGCCAGGCCAGCATCAGGACCGCCGAGCCCGCGCCGCCCAGGCCCAGGCCGAGCGCGATCCGCCGCGCCACCGCGCCCGGCGCGACCCGGGGCAGGTCCGCCGAAAGGCTCTGGATCAGTTCGTCAGTCTTCATCGACGGACGCGCCTCCATACCGGGCGCCGAGCGCCTTCAGGCCGCGATGCACGGTCACCTTCACGGCGGATTCGCTCATGCCATGCTTCTCGGCGGCCTCGCGCGTGGAGAGGCCCGTCACCTTGACGTCGCGGATCAGGTCTCGCGTCCGCGGCGGCAGGCCGGCCATCACCCGCTCCAGGTCGCGCGCAGCCATGGCGGCCCCGGCGCTGCCCGGTGCGCCGGCCGGGATGAACAGGGCGTCGGCCTCCTCCTCCGGCGCGCGCAGGTGGGCGCGACCGCGGCGCAGGGCGTCGATCAGCTTGTAGCGGGCGATCGCATAGGCCCAGGCGGTGAAGGGCTGGCGCGAGTCGTAGGTGGCGCGGCGGGTGTGCACGGCGATCAGCGTTTCCTGCACCAGGTCCTCGGCGTCGACGCCCGGCGGGCAACGGCGGGCATAGAAGGCGCGCAGCAATCCAGAGAGTTCGTCCAGCAGCCGGCGATAGGGTTCGGCCTCCCCGGCGAGGCCGGCGAGCATCAAGCCTCGCAGTCTGGGTTCGATCTCGTCCAACGCCGCCTTTAGGAACTTCGCAACATCCGGCAAAAGGTTACAGGCACCCTCTTGGTAACCGAACCGCGTTCCCGTGCGAACCTATGATCGAGCTTTACCGGAGACGACCATGAAGAACCGGACCTCGAGCGCCGCGATCGCCAGCCTGCTGACGGCCGCCGCCATGGCGCTGTCGGGGCCGGCCCGCGCGCAGCCGGCGCCGGTGCAGGTGGTGGAGCTCTACACCAGCCAGGGATGCTCCTCCTGCCCACCGGCCAACGCCGCGGTGGCGCAGCTTTCGGCTCGGCCGGACATCCTGGCCCTGTCCTTCGGCGTCACCTACTGGGACGACCTCGGCTGGAAGGACACCTTCGCCCAGAAGAAATTCACCGACCGCCAATGGGACTACGCCCGCGGCCTGCGCCACGACAATGTCGCGACCCCGCAGGTGGTGGTCAACGGCCGGCTGGACGTCGTGGGCCAAAGCGTTCCGGAGATCGACGCGGCGCTGCGCCGCGCCGCGCTGGCGGCCGGAGGGCCGCAGCTGACCGTGGGGGCCGGCCATGTGGCGATCGCCGGGCCGCCGCCGCAGCGGGCCGCCGAGGTCTGGCTGGTGCGCTATGACCCCAACATCATCCAGGTGCCCGTCAGGCGCGGCGAGAACACCGGCAAGACGCTGCCGCACAAGAACGTGGTGCGCGAGCTGACCCGCCTGGGGGCCTGGAACGGTGGGGCCAGAAGCTACGCCGTGCCGACTGGACCCTCCGGCCTGAAGACCGCCATCCTGCTGCAGGCCGGCTCCGGCGGCCCGATCCTGGCGGCCGCCAGGGGTTAGAGCTGCGCCAACAGGTAGTCCGCCGCCGAAACGCGGAATTCGCCGCCTTCCTCGACGTTGAGCGCCTTCACGACGCCGTCGTCGACAATCATCGAATAGCGCTGCGAGCGCTTGCCCATCCCGAAGCGCGAGGCGTCGAAGGCCAGGCCCACCGCGTCGGTAAAGTCCGCCCCGCCGTCGGCCAGCATGACGATGTCCTCGCCGACCGCCTGATCCTCGGCCCAGGCGCGCATGACGAAGGCGTCGTTGACCGACAGGCAGGCGATCACGTCGACGCCCTTGTCTTTGATCGTCCCGCCCAGCTGTTTGAACCCCGGCAGGTGCTTAGCCGAGCAGGTCGGCGTGAAGGCGCCCGGCAGGGCGAACAGCGCCACCTTCTTGCCGGCGAAGAACGCGTCGGTGGTGACCGGCTTGGGCCCCTCGGCGGTGGCCTGGGTGAGCGTTACGCTGGGCAGCTTGTCGCCGACTTTGATGGTCATGGGTTCGTTCCTCCGATGGGAGCTTGGCAGATAGCGTCATCTTCGCGCACCGCAAGGCGCGGGTGACGAAGGCCTCTTGAAAGCGCCACGTTCGAGGTCGAATGTCGAGGCGATGGAAGGCGGTTTCTTTTCCGGCCAGCTGCTGATCGCCATGCCGGGTATCTCCGACCCGCGGTTCGAGCGTGCGCTGATCCTGGTCTGCGCGCACGACCACCAGCACGCCATGGGGGTGACCCTGAACCACCCCGTCGAGGGGCTGACGGTCCCCGACCTGCTCGAGAAGCTGGAGATCAAGTCGACGATCAGGCTTCCGCCGGACCTCGTCCTCCTGGGCGGTCCGGTGGCGTGCGAGCGGGGCTTCGTGCTCCACACCAAGGACTATCAGGGCGAGTTCAGCCTCGACGTCGGCGCGGGCGTTGCGCTGACCGCGACGCGTGAAGTGCTTGAGGCGATGGCCAGCCACAACGGTCATCCCAGCCGCAGCGTTCTGGCGCTGGGTTATGCCGGCTGGGGCGCCGGCCAACTGGAGAACGAGATCAAGCAGAACGTCTGGCTGACCTGCGAGCCCGACGAGGCGCTGATCTTCGACCCCGACCACGGCCGAAAATGGGCCCGCGCCCTGGCCAAGCTGGGCGTCGATCCACAGCGGCTGAGCGCGGCCGCAGGGCGGGCCTAGTGTGCTGGATCTGAAGTTCGCCAAAGCCTGCCGCAAGTGCTTGCGAACTTCGGGATCGGGACACTAGCTAGCCCCGCGAGCCGCGGGCTTTCACCGGGGCCGCGCCATCGACGTAGCTTTCGTTGAGGTAGACCTCCGCCTCCTGGGCGGAGAGCGCCGGCGCGTAGCCGAAGCCTTGGCCGTAGTCGCAGCCCAGCGAGAGCAGCTGGCGGGCCATACCGGCGTTTTCGACGCCCTCGGCGACGATCGCCAGGTTGAGGTCCTGGCCCAGGTTCACCACCGAGGAGACGATCTTCAGCGAGCCCTCGTTGGTGGCCATGGTGCGCACGAAATAGCGGTCGATCTTCAGCGTGTCGAACGGCAGGCGCGTGAGGTAGGAGAGCGAGGAGAAGCCGGTGCCGAAATCGTCGAGCGCCAGGGCCGCGCCGGCGTCGCGCAGCTCGCCCAGGATCACCGCCGCGCGGTCGGGATCGCGCATGACGTCGCCCTCGGTGACCTCCAGTTTCAGCGCGCCCGGCGGCAGGCCGGTTTCGCGCAGGATGGCGGCCACGTCGGACACCAGGTCCGGCCGGTCGATCTCGTGGGTCGACAGGTTCACGGCGACGGTCAGCTCCCCGGCCGCCTGGTGCTTCATCCGCCAGGCGGCGAGCTGTTTGGCGCCCTCGCGCATCATCATCGCGCCCAGCTCCTCCATCAGCCCCATCTCCGCGCAGAGCGGCAGGAAGGTGTCGGGCATCAGCAGGCCGCGGCGCGGGTGGCGCCAGCGGACCAGGGCCTCGAAGCCGGACAGCGCACCGGTCGAGAGCCGCACGATCGGCTGGTAGAAAGCCGCCAGCTCGCCGCGGCCTAGCGCGCCCTTGAGGTCGCCCTCCAGCGCCAGGCGCGAGAGGCCGTCGCTCTCCATGCCGCGGCCGTAGGCGGCCGAGGCGCCGCGGCCGTGGGTCTTGGCGGACTCCACGGCCAGTTCGGCCCGGCGCAGCAGTTCGGCGGCTTCCGGGGCGTCGACGCCGCCGTGGGCGTCCACCGCGCCGATCGACAGGGTGGGGTGGATGTCGAAGCCGGCGACCCGCAACGGCTGCTCCAGGGCGCGGCGCAGCAGGTCCGCGCCGGGCGAGGAACCGGCGTGCGCCATGGCGACGAACTCGTCTTCCCCGATCCGCGCGAGGATGGCGTCGGCGGGGAAGGCCGCGGCCAGGCGCGAGCCCAGTGCGGCCAAGACGAGGTCAGCGCGCTCATGGCCCAGCGCCTCGTTCAGCCGGCGCAGGCGATCGAGGTCGGCGACGACCACCTCGTAGTGGCCGGGGATCTGCAGCTGCTCGCGCGCGCGGGTGATGAAGCTGCGGCGGTCCAGCAGCCCGGTGAGCAGGTCCTGGTCGGAGGCCGCGAAACGGGTCTCGGGCGCGACCACGCCGGCGGCGCGGACGCCCTCCTCCAGCCAGACGCCGCGCCAGATGGAGATGCCGGCTCCGCGCATGCGCAGGCGCACGGCGACCTCGGTCCCGGCCTCCTGCACGCGCAGGATGTCTTCGGCGTAGGCGCGGTCCTGCGGCAGGGCGAGCGCGCGCAGGGCGGCGGACGAACAGTCGGGGGCGAGCGGCCCGAGGCCCAGCGCCCGCGTCGCGCCGGTCAGCCGCATGCGATCGCGCTCGGGCTCCCAGACCCACAGGGCGACGTCGGCGGCGCCCAACGCTTCCAGCGTCGAGGTGGCGTCCCACATCCAGCGGTCGTTCGGCATCACCAAGGGAAGGACGTCCCACCAACAAGAGCCCGCCAAAGCCGCGCGCCCAGATACGAACCCAGACCTTGGAGCCCCGCAGTTTCAAGGCTCCGGACGCGGCGGCCGTCAGACCGAAACGCCCTCGTCCGGCCCCTCTGGCCTCCTGAAGGGCGAGATCAGGCCGAACAGGACATGATCTCGCCAGACGCCGTTAATTTTCAGATAAGCCCTGGCGAATCCCTCCTCGCCGAAGCCGGCCTTGGCGAGGAGCCGGCGCGACGGCGCGTTCTCCGGAATGCACGCCGCTTCCAGACGATGGAGGCCGAGGCTGCGGAAGGCGAAATCGCTCAGCGCCCGGACGGCGGCCAGAGTATGGCCGTGGCGCGCGAAGGGCCGGCCGCACCAGTAGCCGACGGAACCCATCTGGGCGACGCCGCGGCGCACGTTGGACAGGGTGATCCCGCCGGTCAGCGCCGCGTCCTGCTCGCGGAACACGAAGAACGGATAGGCCAAGCCGGCCTCGCGGTCGCGGGCGTAGGCCGTGAGCCGCCGGCGATAGGCCGCCCGCCCCAGGTCGTCGGCCGGCCAGGTCGGCTCCCACGGCTGCAGGAAGGCGCGGCTGACCGCGCGCAATTCGCGCCACTCCGAATAGTCCGTGGCCCGCGGCGGACGCAGGCTGATCCCGTCGCCCTCGACGCGAAGGCCGCTTTCCGGCGCGATCCAGTCCAGCAGGGCCATGGCGGTGAGCCTCGCGCAATTCGCCCGCGGGTCAAGCCGCGAAAGCGCCGACCATCGGCGGGCCCACGCTCGCACGAGCCGCCCACGCCCTATCCTCTCGCTCTCGGCTTGCCCTACCGGATTCACACATCGCCGAGACGGCCACGGAACCCCTCCTTCTCCCCTTGTGGGAGAAGGTGGCCTGCGAAGCAGGTCGGATGAGGGGTCGCGCCGAGATTGCCGGTTTAAGCTTCAACAGGGTACGCAGAGAGGTCCCGTCGCCCCTCGGCTTCTCCGGGGGACAGGCATCTATCCGAACAGCACCTGCTCGAACATAGGGCCGGCCTTCAGCGACGCCTTCGGCCCCAGCACCGCCACGGCGCAGCGCCGGTGGGCCAATATTTTCCCCGTGAGCTCCACGAGATCGGCGGCGGTGACGGCGTCGACCTGGGCGGCCACTTCCGCGGGCTCGAGGGTGCGGCCGAACAGCAGGACCTGGCCGGCGGCCTGTTCGGCGCGGGCCAGCGCGCCTTCGCGGCCCATGAACATGGCCCCCTTGAGCTGGGCCTTGGCGCGGGCCAACTCGGCGTCGCCGACCGGCTTCAGCATGCCGGCGATCTCGCCGGCCGCGACCCGGGCCAGCTCGGCGGCGTCCTTGGCCGCACAGCCGGCGAACACGCCGAGCACGCCGGTGTCGGCATAGGTCTCCGAATAGGCGTCGATGGCATAGGCGAGGCCGCGGTTCTCGCGCGCCTCCTGGAACAGCCGCGAGGCCATGCCGCCGCCGAGCACCTCGGCCAGCAGGCGCAGCGCGAAATAGGCCGGATCCCTCACGCCCACCGCCGGCAACAACAGAACCAGGTTGGCCTGCTCCAGGGTCTTGGCGACCGGGCGTTGGCCGCCGGTGAAGGTCGCGGGTTCGGGAGCCGGGATCGCCGCGCCGCCGTCCGCCGCCTGGCCGAAATCGCGCTCGGCCAGACGCAGCAGATCGTCCTCGTCGACGGCGCCGGCGGCGCTGACCACCAGGGTCGCGGGGCCGTAGAGGCTGGCCCGCCAGGCGCCCAGCGTTTCCGGCGTGGTTTCCGCAATCGACTGGGGCGTGCCGAGGATCGGGCGGCCGAGCGGCTGGCCTTCGAAGGCGGCGGCCTGGGCCAGCTCGAACACCAGGTCGTCGGGCGCGTCCGCAGCTTCGGCGATCTCCTGGGCGACCACCTGTTTCTCGCGGGCGAGGTCGGCTGGGTCCATGGTCGGGCGTTGCACCAGATCGGCCAGCACCGCCGAACCGAGGTCGAGGCCACCGGCCAGCGCGCGGACCTGGAAGCTGGTGCGCTCATAGCCGGTGGCGGCGTTGATGTGGCCGCCCTGGGCCTCGATGACCTCGACGATCTCGCGGGCGGACCGCGCCCCAGCCCCCTTGAAGACCATGTGCTCCAGGAGGTGCGACCAGCCGGACCGCGCCACGTCCTCGGCGCGCGCGCCGCGGTCGCCGACCACCGACAGGGCCACGGTCTGCAGGCCGGGCATCGGGTCGCAGACGACGCGGACGCCATTTGAGAGGGTGTGGACTTTCGGCGCGATCGTCTCAGCCCTCCGCGAAGGCGCGGACGTAGGCCTTGATGGTCTGGGCGTCCGCGGGCAGGCGGTCGAAGCGTTCCGGGCGGTTCCCTAAGTCGGCGACGCCGCGCGGCAGCTCCGGGGTCACGCCGCAGGCCCTGGCGACGGCTTCCGGGAATTTGGCGGCGTGGGCGGTGGACATCACCACGACGGGCCCGTCCAGCCGGACACGGCGCAGCGCCGCCAGCGCCACCGCGGTGTGCGGATCCACCAGTTCGCCGGTTTCGTTCAGTGTGGAGACGATAGTGCGGGCGGTCTCGTCCTCGCCCACCGCGGCGCCGCGGAACAGTTCGCGCATGGCGGCGAACGCCTTGGGCGGCACGTCGATGGCGCCCGCCTCGCCGAAGGCCGCGAAGGCGCGGGCGGTTTCGACCGCCTCGCGCTCGACCCCCTCGAAATAGAGCCGCTCGAAGTTGGAGGCCGACTGGATGTCCATGGCC
The DNA here is from genome assembly GCA_044445675.1 of Caulobacterales bacterium. Lineage (GTDB taxonomy): Bacteria > Pseudomonadota > Alphaproteobacteria > Caulobacterales > Caulobacteraceae > Phenylobacterium. Next base: position 11,353 of record JBIOED010000103.1, read on the forward strand.
GGCGACATGGTCGGACGCACCTTGCCCCGGGCGTAGCGGCCGCTCTCGAACGCGCGCGCCAGGATGTCGTTGGCGTTGGTGGCGACCAGGATCTGGCCCATGGGCAGGCCCATGCGGTGGGCGACATAGCCGGCGAAGGCGTCGCCGAAATTGCCGGAGGGCACGGCGAAGGAGATCCTGCGGCCGGGCGCGCCCAGCGCCGCAGCGGTGGTGAAATAGTAGACCGCCTGGGCGGCGATGCGGGCGAAGTTGATCGAGTTGACGCCGGAGAGGTCCACCGCCTGGCGCAGGCCCTGGTCCTGGAACGCCAGCTTGACGATCGCCTGGCAGTCGTCGAAGGAGCCCTTCACCGCCACGCAGGCGATGTTGGGCTCCGCAGCGGTGGTCATGAACCGCCGCTGCACCTCGGAGATGCGGCCCTCGGGGAAGAGCGCCACCACCTTGACGTTCCGGGCGCCGCGAAACGCCTCCACCGCCGCGCCGCCGGTGTCGCCGGAGGTCGCGCACAGGATGGTCTGCACGCGGCCGGCCCGGCCCAGGATATGGTCGTAGAGCCGCGCCAGGATCTGCATCGCCACGTCCTTGAAGGCGAGGCTGGGGCCATGGAACAGTTCGGCCAGGAAGATGCCCGGATAGAGCTGGGCCAGGGGCGTTACGGCGGCGTGGGTGAAGCTGGCATAGGCCTCGCGGCACATTTCCAGCAGGTCGGCAGGTGCGATTTCGTCGCCGGCGAAGGCGCC
>JBIOED010000104.1:0-12085 GCA_044445675.1 Caulobacterales bacterium
ATGGACACCGGCCTGCGCTTCGCGATCCGCGAAGGCGGCCGCACCGTCGGCGCCGGCGTCGTCGCCAAGATCATCAAGTAAGGCCAAAAGCCTCACGGACGAAACATCAGGCCGTCGGGGAATACCCGGCGGCCTTTTTGTTTCAGATCGACAGCTTTGGGTCGCCTTCCAGCACCCGCTGCTCCAGCCGGGGCCGTTCGCCGGCCTTCCAGAGCGGCGCGCGATGGACGACGCGGTAGGCGAGGGGGCCGCCGTCGGGGGCCAGGTCGCGCTCCAACGGGCGCGGAATGGCGACGAACTCGGTCTCGAAGGCGTCGGCCGAGGCGCGCACCACCGCATAGCCGTGGCCGGCCATGTCGACGAAGGACAGGTGCGGCGAGAGGTCCGGGTTGGAGAGCGCCCGGGCCTTCTGCACGTCGCCGCTCGCCGCATACTCCAGGCACGAGCGCACGCCGTGGCGCAGCAGCATGTTGATGGCGTGCTCGGGCTTCTGACCCGGGCGATCCACGAGATAGAGCGGCCGCAGCGGCAGGTCCTTCTTGAGGTTGTGCTCCATGGATTCCGCCAGGCCCGGCGCCGAGATCGAGCCGGTGATGAAGGCCACGCCCACCGGCTCGAACGCCTTGGGCGGCAGGCCCTTGGCGGCAAGCCCCGCCCAGAAGCTGTGCCGGTCGCCGGAGACGGTGGCGAAGCCGGTGATCTTGTGGTCGCGGACGAAGTCGTAGACCTCCGCGCGCTCGGCGATGCAGCCGGACCAGTCGCCGCCACCGCCGCCCGCATAGCCCGCGCCAGGCCAGCGCTTGCCCCCGAACACGCCGTCGGGTCCGGCCGGCAGGTTCTGAAAATCGGCGCGCATGTCGAGGGTGCCGTTGGTGGCGCCCCAGACCTTCCACGTGGCCTTCGAGGCCTTCAGGGTGTCGAAGAACCAGGCCTTCTGCTTGGTCCCCAGCATGGTCACCTGAGGTTGGTCCTTGCGGAAGTTCGGCAGGTCCCTGTCGCCGATCCTGATGGTCGCCGGGGGCTCGCCGCCGTTGTAGGCGCGGCCGCCGTCCAGGGTCTCGGTGACCTCCTCAGGGGTCAGGTAGGGGAAGTCCGGCAGGTCAAAGGCCGCGCCTTCCGGCCCATCCAGCGGGTCTTCCGACCGATAGCTGTGCTGGTCGGTGAGAATGATCTCCACGTGGGGCCCGAACCTCAGAGCCCGATAGCCGGTGAGGCTGGCGACCGCGGCCAGGTTGTTGGGCTCCTGGCCCATGCCGTGCTCGTCGAACTGCAGGATCGGCGCGTCCACCACCTTGGGCGCCACGAACTGCTGCAACGTCCCGGCCTGGATCACCCGGGCCGGCTGGAATTCGAACCAGGCTTGGTTGGCGGCCACCTTGCGGGTCTGGCCCCAGACCGTGTCCTTGCCGAACTTTTCGATGCCCTGGTAGCCGCGCCAGGAGAACTCGTGGTTGTCCCACATGTTGACGAAGGCGAAGCGAGCGCGGGCGTCCTGCAGGTCGGGGTCGTGCAGGTAGCCGCGATAGACCGCGCGATAGTCGTCCAGCGTCGTGGGCAGGTGCATGTCCTGGTACTTCGCGCCGTGTGCGTAGCGGACGATGTCGCGCAGGCGCCGGTCGTACATGCCCTGGGGCCGGTCCTCCGGATACCAGACGATCTCGTAGATGAAGTCGCCCAGGTGCATGACGAAGTCGAGGCGCTTGTCGGGCGCGGCGCGCTCGTCCTCGAAGATCATCCGCCGGTAAGCGTTCTGCGCGCCCTGGTTGGCGTTCTGGCAACTCACGAAGGCGAAGCGCACCTCGCGGGGATCGTCCAGGGCCGGGGCGGTGGTGGTGCGGCCGATCCGGCTGCCGGCGCCGTCGGCGCCGACGAAGCGGTACCAGTATTCGCGGCGGGGCTTGAGGCCGCCCACCAGCACGCGGCTGGTCCAGTCGCTGTCGGCCGTGGCCGCGGCGGGCGCGACGGCGATGACGCGCTTGAACGCCGGGTCCTCGGCCACCTCGACGGTCAGGCGCGGCGGGGCCTGGCCGTCGGCCGGCGGCCGCCGTGTCCAGAGGATCACGCTGTCGCCCTGCGGATCGCCGGAGGCGACGCCTTCCGGGAACAGGTCGCGCCGCTCCGTCCAGCGGAGTTTGGACGGCGCGGCCCGCGCGCCGCCCCAGGCAGTTGACGCGCCGACGGCGGCGGCCGCGGCAAGGAACTTCCGACGATCGATACGCGCCACGGCCAGTCTCAACGGTAGGGGCGCATGGAGCTGACCTGGCCGGCCATGCCGAACGGGCGCAGGTCATTCACATCATGGTCGAACACCTGGCAACGGCCGTGGAAGTCGCTGTCGGTGCAGAGTTGCCAGGCCTGGCGCCCCTCGACCCGCAGGCTCATGGCGCGGTCGTTGTCCTGCTTTGGCAGGTTGGTGATCTCGCTGGCGGTCTGGAACGGCCGGCCGCGGAAGTTGGGGGCGCTGAACAGGGTGAGCGAGGATCGCCCGACGCCGGGGCGGCCGCCAAACGGCGGGCCTGGGCGCGGCGGCGGATAGCCCTGGCCGGGGCGGCAGGAGAGCACGCCGTCGCGGTTCTCGATCCGGTCGCAGCCGGCGAAGCGCAGCGTGGCCGGCCGCCAGCGTCCGCTGCGGTCGCGGCACTCGGCGGTCATGGTGGCGTTCGGCCCGAAGCCCTCGGTCGAGACGTTGCGGCAGGTCTGGAAATAGTCGCCGGGCGGCGGCTGTTCGCCGCGGGGCTGGGCGCCGGCCGCGCCGGCGGCGAGCGTCATGGCGGCGGCGAGAACGAGAACGCGCGTCATGGTCGGACCTCCCGAGAAGAGCGGTCAGTCTAGGTGGCTTCGCCTGCGTGGCAAGGCGCGCGGCGAAAGCGCGCCGGTGTCCCGGTTGCGAGGTTCGCAAGCGCTTGCGGCGGGCTCGGCGCGAGCTTCCGTCAGAGACGCACTATCCGGGCTTCGGCGGGGTTTCACGGGTCTCGCCCGTCTGTGGATCGGTGAGGGTCTTGGCGGAGCGCGACGAGCCCTTCGATCCAGCGGGCTCGGTCGCCGAGCGCGGCGGCGCGTCTGGTTTCAACTCGTCGTCGCGATTGTAGCGGGCGTCGCTGTCGGGCATGGCAAAGCCTCCGGAGGTGTCGTTCATCTCCCTCCGGGAACGGCCGGGGCGCGGCAATCGATCCGCCTTGCCGCGATGGGGCGCCCCTGCTAAACGACCCGGCTCCGGCGATGAGCCGCGCGCCGAGGGCCACCGCCTTGCGGCGCGCTGTTTCATTTTCGGGGGGCATGGCTGCGGCGCCCGCTTGCGATGGACGCTACACGCTAGGTCGTAGGAGTGTAGCTCAGCTGGTAGAGCATCGGTCTCCAAAACCGAGGGCCGGGGGTTCGAATCCCTCCACTCCTGCCACCCTATATGTGAGAAGGTGGGGCGCGACGTCCGCTGCCCCGAAGCGAGAGTTCGAAGAAGCCGACATGGCCAGGAAACCGGGCACAAACCCGTCAGCGATCCGCAACCGCGCCGCCAAGACCGCGGCGGTCATGGCGAGCCCGTCGGCGGCCGCGCTCGCGCCGCCCAAGAAGCGGGTGAACATCGTCCAGTTCTTCCGGGAGGTCCGCACCGAGACGCGCAAGATCACCTGGACGACCCGGCGGGAGACGTGGATCACCTCGGTGATGGTCGCCATCATGGTCGTCCTCGCCATGTTCTTCTTCTGGCTGGTAGACATTGGCGTCAGCCTCAGCGTCAACCAGATCCTGAAGCTGGCGTCCGGGGGTTAAGGTTAAAGACATGTCCGAAGCTGCTGAAACCACCGCCCCGTCCAACCCGCGCCACAAGTGGTACATCGTCCACGCCTACTCGAACTTCGAGAAGAAAGTGGCCGAGAGCATCCGCGAGCAGGCCAAGACGCAGGGGCTCGACGAGAATTTCTCCGACATCCTGGTGCCGACCGAGGACGTCGTCGAGATCCGCCGTGGCCGCAAGGTCAACGCCGAGCGCAAATTCTTCCCCGGCTATGTGCTGGTGAAGATGGAGCTCACCGACGAGGCCTACCACCTCATCAAGAACACCCCGAAGGTGACCGGCTTCCTGGGAAGCGGCTCCAAGCCGATGCCGGTCTCCGAAAAGGAAGTCGCCCGCATCATCGGCGCCATCGAAGAGGGCGTCGAGCGGCCCAAGCCCACGATCCAGTTCGAGATCGGCGAGCAGGTCCGCGTGACCGACGGCCCGTTCGCGAGCTTCAACGGCTCGGTGGAGCAGGTCGACGAGGAACGCGCCCGCCTGCGCGTCACCGTCTCGATCTTCGGCCGCGCCACCCCGGTCGAGCTGGAATACGGCCAGGTCGAAAAGACGACCTGACGCTGGTCCAAGGTGGACCGCCAAGGACGCCAAGAACGCCAAGAGCCCTCGGCGGAGGCCGACGCAGCGGCGCGCGCGGTCGTTGATGCCGGGCTCAAGGTGCACCGCGCCCTCGGTCCGGGATTGCTTGAGTCCGCCTACGAGCAGTGTCTCGCGCATGAACTGGGTTTGCGCGGCGTGCTTGTCCGACGGCAGGTCGCTTTGCCGATCCTCTATGAAGGCCAGCGACTGGACGCCGGCTATCGCCTCGACATCGTCGTCGCTGATGCGGTGGTTGTGGAGGTGAAGTCCGTCGAGGCGCTTTCGCGCCTCCATGAGGCGCAACTGATCACGTACCTGAAGCTCTCGGGTCTCAGACTGGGGTTGCTGATAAACTTCAATGTTCCAATGTTTCGCGACGGCGTCAGGCGGATCGTCGGCTGATCTTGGCGCTCTTGGCGTCCTTGGCGGTTCAATTGGACGAGATGTTGTTTCTGAAGCCCTTCGCTGATATGAGCGCCGGCTTCCTTGCTCAATGCAGATGATGTTTTAAGGCAGGGATTTTCAAATCCGTGGGAGGGGGCGGCCGCCGTGACCCCGCACCACGGCTCAACCGGCTCCAAAGCGAGCCATGAGGAGAAACGATGGCCAAGAAGATCTTGGGCTATATCAAGCTGCAGGTGCCCGCGGGCGCCGCGACGCCTTCGCCGCCCATCGGGCCGGCGCTGGGCCAGCGCGGCGTCAACATCATGGGCTTCTGCAAGGAGTTCAACGCCCGCACCGAGAAGGAACAGAAGGGGACGCCCCTGCCGACGGTGATCACCGTCTACCAGGACAAGAGCTTCACCTTCGTCACCAAGACCCCGCCGGCGAGCTACTACATCAAGCAGGCGATCGGCCTGAAGTCAGGCTCCAAGGAGCCGGGCCGCTCGGTCGCGGGCAAGATCAGCCGCACCCAGCTGCGCGACATCGCCGAGAAGAAGATGAAGGACCTCAACGCCAACGACGTCGAGGCCGCCGCCAAGATCATCGAGGGCTCCGCCCGTTCGATGGGTCTTGAGATCGTGGAGCGCTAGGACATGGCAACTTCCAAGCGCATCAAGGCCTGGACCGGCGACCGCACGATCGCCCACCCGGTCGAAGAGGCCGTCAAGCTGGTGAAGGCCAACGCCACCGCCAAGTTCGACGAGAGCGTCGAGATCGCCGTCAACCTGGGCGTCGACCCGCGCCACGCCGACCAGCAGGTCCGCGGCGTGGTCTCGCTGCCCTCGGGCACCGGCCGCGACGTCCGCGTCGCCGTCATCGCCAAGGACGCCAAGGCCGCCGAAGCCACGGCCGCCGGGGCCGACATCGTCGGCGCCGAGGACCTGGTGGAGCGCATCCAGGGCGGCTTCATGGAGTTCGACCGCGTCATCGCCACGCCCGACATGATGGCCCTGGTCGGCCGGCTCGGTAAGGTGCTGGGCCCGCGCGGCCTGATGCCCAACCCGCGGGTCGGCACGGTGACGCCCAACGTCGGCCAGGCCGTGAAGGACGCCAAGGGCGGGGCGATCGAGTTCCGCACCGAGAAGACCGGCATCATCCACGCCGGCGTCGGCAAGGCTTCCTTCACCGAAGACCAGATCCTCGCCAACGTGCGCGCCCTGGTCGACGCCCTGAACAAGGCCAAGCCCTCGGGCGCCAAGGGCGTCTACATCAAGAAGATCAGCCTCTCCTCGACGATGGGGCCGGGCTTCAAGGTGGACATGGCCTCGACCGGCGTCTGAGCCGCACGCCGACAGGCTCTGAATTGAGGGAGCTCGCGGCGACGCGAGCTCCCTTTTTCATGCCAGGAGACCTTCATGGCCAACGTCACCCTCGAAGAAGCGTCCCGCGAACAGCGCCCGACGTTCGAGAACCTCTTCCAGCTCTACACCCACGACTTTTCCGATTTCTGGACCGACCGCACCGACGGCGAGTTGCAGGAGGACGGCCGGTTTGCGCCATACCCCTATCTCGATGGCTACTGGACAGAGGCCGATCGCACGCCGTTGCTGATCCTCGCCGATGGGCATGTCGCGGGCTTCGCGCTGATCAACACCTTCGCCCATTCGGGCCTGCCCATCGACTTCTCGGTCGCCGAGTTCTTCGTGGTCCGCAAGCACCGTCGCGCCGGCGTCGGCTTCACGGCCGCCACCCGGATCATCCAGGCGCGCCCGGGGCAGTGGGAGATGGCCGTGGCGCGGCGCAATACGGCGGCCTTGCCCTTCTGGCGCCGCGTGGCCTCGGCCATCGCCGGCCCGGCGGTGGAGGAGCTCGACCGTGACGACGACGCCTTGTGGAACGGGCCGATCCTGCGGTTCAGGGCAGGTTGACGGCGCCCTTGGCTACACGGCTAGCCGATGCTATCTATCCGTCTAGACGGAGCTCGGCATGTCTTTCCACGTCCGCGACCCCAAGACCGACGCCCTGGTGCGCGAGCTGGCGCGCAAACGCAAGATCGGGCTCACCGAGGCGATCAAGCAGGCCGTGGAGGCCGAGCTTAGGCAAGTCGAGCGCGAGCCCGATTTCATGGAGGAGGTGCGAAAGATCCAGGACGAGATCGCGAGTCATGGGCGCACTGGCCTGGTCGCCGACAAGGCCTTCTTCGACGACCTGTCCGGCCAGGGCGACGAAGACTGATGTTCCTCGACGCATCTGCGCTCTGCGCCATCCTGCTGGACGAGGTTGATGGCGCGGCCTATGCCGCGAAAATCCGCGAAGCGTCCTCGCCGCGCACCTCGGCCATCGCGATTTTCGAGACGGTGCTGGCTGTGAGCCGTGTCGTGACAAACGATGTGTCGATCGCGCGGCAAGAGGTTCAGAAATTTCTCAGCCTTGCACGGGTCGAAATCATCGACGTTGGCGACGCCGAACTCGACCGCGCCCTTGACGCCTTCGAGCGCTATGGCAAGGGCCGCCACCCAGCCCGCCTCAACATGGGTGACTGTTTCGCCTATGCCTGTGCGCGGACCCAGGGCGTTCCCCTGCTGTTCAAGGGCGACGATTTCAGCCGGACGGACATCGCCGCGGCTTGAGGCGCGTCAGTTGCCGATCAAGAGCCGCGCCGACACCAACCGCGTGATCAGCACCGAGTTCTTGTAGGCGCCGAGGCTACCGTACCAGCCCGGCTGGACGGTCTGGCGGCCGACGAAGCGCAGGTGGTAGCGGCGCATGAAGCCGCCGTTGTCGCCGAGCCGGTCCTCCCAGGCGGAAAGCCACAGGGCGTCAGAGGCCGGCGCCCCATCGGGGCGGAAGACGCTGGTCTCGAAGTTGACGGTGTAGTCGCCTTCGAAAACCTGCTCGCCGCCAAGCTGGACGCCGCGCCAGGTCATGGGCGCGGGATCGACCGTCTGCTGAGCCAGGGCGAGGCGGGGCGCCAGGGCAAGGCCCGGCGCGCTCAGGACGATGGCCAGGGCGACGACGGTTCGCAAACGCATGACCGGCCCCCAAGCTGTCCTCTGGCCGCTTTTCCAGGGGCCAGTTGAGTTTCCGCGCCGCTTCCTGTAAAGGCCCCGCTCCTAGAGTTTTCGCACGCCCTCGGGCTGCGATGGACGGGACGCAGACCATCCGCGCCCCATCCTGTCCAAGAACTGCGTAGTCCCGGGGGTCACCCGGGGCCGGAACGTGAAGGCGGGCCCGCCTTCAGCCGCGGGGAGACGGGAAGATGAGGTTTCCGCACATCCTGCCGGGATGGGCGCGAGGCTGCGGCTTTCCTTTCGGACAGGTGACGAACCGACGTGCGCATTCGCGCGCGCCGAACCTTAAGTTGGAGACCGCAATGGACCGCGCTCAAAAGCAGGAGGCCATCGAGACGCTCAAAGGCGTGTTCGACGGCGCCGGCGCCGTGGTCGTGACCCACTACATGGGTCTGACCGTTGCGGAAATGACCGATCTGCGGGGCCGCCTTCGTGTCGAAGGCGCCCAGCTGCAGGTGGTGAAGAACACTCTGGTGCAGAAGGCCTTGGCAGGCTCGGTCGGCGAAGCGGGCGACGCCCTCTTCAAGGGCCCGGTCGCGATCGCCTATGCCCCGGACGCCGTCTCCGCCGCCAAGGTCGCGACCCAGTACGCCAAGGACAACGACAAGTTCACCGTTGTCGGCGGCCTCATGGGTCAACAGGTGCTGGACCAGGCTTCGATCAAGGCTCTCGCGAGCCTGCCGTCGCTCGACCAGCTCCGCGCCAAGCTCATCGGCCTCCTGCAGGCGCCTGCGACCAAGATCGCCGGCATCCTGCAGGCCCCGGCGGGCCAGCTCGCGCGCGTCGTCGGCGCCTACGCCGCCAAAGACGCCGCCTGATCGTCAATTTCGCAAACAGATACGAACCTCAAAGGAAATCATCCCATGTCGAAACTTGAAAAGCTGGTCGACGAACTCTCGACCCTGACCGTCCTGGAAGCTTCCGAGCTGTCCAAGCTGCTGGAAGACAAGTGGGGCGTCTCGGCCGCCGCGCCGGTGGCCGTGGCCGCCGCCGGTGGCGCCGCCGCCGCGCCCGTCGAGGCCGCTGAAGAGCAGACCGAGTTCACCGTTGTCCTGACCGCCGGCGGCGACAAGAAGATCAACGTGATCAAGGAAGTCCGCTCGGTTCGCCCGGACCTCGGCCTGAAGGAAGCCAAGGACCTGGTCGAAGCGGCCCCGGCCAACGTGAAGGAAAACGTTTCCAAGCAGGAAGCCGAAGAAGTGAAGAAGAAGCTGGAAGAAGCCGGCGCGAGCGTCACCATCAAGTAGGCGTCGGGCTCCGGCCCAAGTCATCCCGCCAGCGGCGCGAGCCGCCATCCGGGATCCATCTGAAAGAGGCGAGCCTTTTTCGAAATCGGAGGGCCGGGGGCGATCCCGGCCCTTTCGTTTGCGTGCTAGGTTGCGCCGGTGGCGGCGCCTACCCTGATCCTCGACATGTTCGTGCGCGGCATGGCCTGCGGGGTCATGGCCCTGCTGGTCCTGGCGATCTGGCGCAGCGCCATCGATCGCGACGCCCGCATCGCCACCTTGCTGTTCGGCGCCGGGACGATGGCTTGGCTGGTCTCGGAATCGCGGCCGCTGTGGGGCGCGTTGGGTGACGCCTACGCGATCCTGCTCCTCGCCTATCCGATGGGCGGCTTCTTCTGGCTGTTCATCCTCTCAGTGTTCGCCGACCGGCCGATCGGCTGGCGGACCCTGCTGCCCGCGGCCATCCTTTTCGTCTCCGGCGTGGCGACCACATTGGCGCCCCAGGCCTGGATCGTATGGGTCTCGATCCCGCGCGATCTGTTCAGCGTGCTGCTGATCCTGCACGCGGGCCTTGTGGTGGTCCGCGGCTGGAGTGACGACATGGTCGAGGGCCGCCGGCGGCTTCGCAGCGTAGTGCTCGGGGCGGCGGTGCTGTTCGGCGGGGGCGAGCTGATAATCACCCTGCGCAGCCGCGTCGATCTCTTGGGCGACTGGCTGCCGTTCACCGTCGGGCAGGTCTGGGGCGCGACGGCGCTGGGCGTCCTGGCGCTCTGCATCGGCGGACTGTTCCTGCGCGCCAGCCCCGCGCTGTTCGGCCCGGCCCGGCGGCCGGACACCGTCTCGGATCCGCGCCTCGATGCCGCTGACCGGCTGGAGCTGGACCGGCTCGATGCGGCGATGGCATCGGGCGTCTGGCGCCGCGAGGGACTGACCATCGGGGCGCTGGCGGAGGAGGTCAGCGTGCCGGAGCACCGGTTACGGCGGCTGATCAATCAGCGCATGGGCCACCGCAACTTCGCCGACTTCCTGAACGTCCGCCGGGTCGAGGCCGCCAAGCAGCGTCTCAGCGACCCGCGGGAGGCGCGCACCACGGTTGCCGTGATCGCCTTCGAACTGGGTTATGGATCGCTCGGCCCGTTCAATCGCGCCTTCCGCGCGGCCACCAACGCGAGCCCCACCGAATGGCGGCGCCGGGCGCTCGGCGCTCCGGCCGCGCCGGATCTGCAAGAAGCCGTCTGAATTCGAAACCGGCGCGGATTTCTCGGCTCTGGCGAGACGCCGGCCGCCGCAAGCCCTTTCCCTGGCCGCACACGACCAAGGAGACGACCATGTTCCACGCCTTCGAGACCTTCGCCCAAGCCTGGGCCTTCGACGTCATGACGTCCGTCAGCCATTATCTCTACTATGCCGTGGGGGTCTGGCTGTTGCTCTGGGTGGCCCTGCGCTGGCCGCTCAAGTCGCGGAAGATCCGCCCCGATACGCCGGGCCGCCGCCAGATCGCCACCGAGGTCGCCGTCTCGGTGCGGTCGATGGCGATCTTCGCGAGCGTCGATATCCTCATCAACCTGCTGGACCGGTGGGGCGCCTATCCCCTGCCGAAGATCGGGGCGAGCTGGGGACCGGTGTGGTTCTGGACCAGTCTGGCGCTGATGATCATCGTCCACGACACTTACATCTATTGGACCCATCGGCTGATGCACCGGCCGCGGCTTTTCCGGCGCTTCCACCTGCGGCATCACAGGAGCAGCAATCCCTCGCCGTTCACGGCCTACAGCTTCGACCTGCGCGAGGCCGCGGTGAACGTCTTCTTCTTCGTGCTCTGGTACGCCGTGACGCCGACCCCCTGGGCGGTGGGGCCGCTGTTCGCGCTACATCAGATCGGGCGCAACACGCTCTTGCACTCCGGCTACGAACTGATGCCCGCAGGCCCCGACGGCAAGCCCCTGTTCGACTTCCTGACCACCACGACGCACCACGACCTGCATCATGGCCAGGCCGGTTACAACTACGCCGCCTGGTTCACCTGGTGGGATCGCTGGATGGGGACCGAGCATCCCGACTACCTTGCCCGCTACGCCAAGGCCGCTTGGCGGCCGTTCGGGGGCGTGAGGGGCGCCTGAACCCGGCGGTCGGCTAGGGCAGTCCCCCAACGCCCCGCCGTTTCCGTGATTTGCGTCGATTGGCGGGCCGATGGTCAGGAATATGAGCGGTGCATGAAATTGCCGGGAATTCCCCGGATGGTGCGCTGGTTTGGGGGCTGCGGGACCAGCGTCGACTATCGGGAGCCTCATTTCGTTGCGCGGAGGGCCGGCGCTCCAATTTCTTTGCGGAGGGGACTTCCCCTTTGGCGGGAAAAGTCCTATTTCAGCCGCTTCGCGAAAACACCCGAGTCCCGTGACGCGCTTGCGAGCGCTTCCGAGAGGCGGGCTTTCGCGCGTTAAATGTTCCGAGGCATGGTCCGCAGCCCTCCGACCATGCGAAGGGGCGCCCCTGGCGAAACGAGGGGCCTTCCAGCGTCCGGCTTTCCGCAAGGAAGGTTGAGGGTGGACGCAGGACACAAATGACCGACGCGGGGAGTCCGTTCCCGCGCGTCTCAAGGGACACAAATGGCGCAATCCTTCACCGGTAAGAAGCGGATCCGTAAGTCGTTCGGCCGCATTCCCGAAGCCGTGCAGATGCCGAACCTGATCGAGGTTCAACGCTCCTCCTACGAACAGTTCCTGCAGCGCGAGACGCGCTCGGCCGATCGCAAGGACGAGGGCATCGAGGCGGTCTTCAAGTCGGTCTTCCCGATCAAGGACTTCAACGAGCGCGCCGTGCTGGAATACGTCTCCTATGAGTTCGAGGAGCCGAAGTACGACGTCGAGGAATGCGTCCAGCGCGACATGACCTATGCCGCGCCGCTGAAGGTGAAGCTGCGCCTCATCGTGTTCGAGACCGACGAGGAAACCGGCGCCCGCTCCGTGAAGGACATCAAGGAGCAGGACGTCTACATGGGCGACATCCCGCTGATGACGGAGAAGGGCACCTTCATC
>JBIOED010000105.1:0-12062 GCA_044445675.1 Caulobacterales bacterium
ATCGCCGGCTTCTTCTCGCCCGGCCCCGCCGGCCCCCTGCCGATCATCGCCCAGGACGGCCGCACGCCCTTCGAGGCCTACCGCCGGCCGTTCCTGGCCAACGGCCGGCCCAAGGTGGCCCTAGTGATCGGCGGCCTCGGCCTGAACAGCCGCGCCACCCAGGCCGCCATCGAGACCCTGCCCGCCGAGATCACCCTGTCCTTCAGCCCCTATGCCGAGGGTCTGCAGGGCTGGATCGACATGGCCCGCGCCCACGGCCACGAGGTGCTGCTGGAGACGCCCATGGAGCCGGTGGACTATCCGGACAACGACCCGGGGCCCTACACCCTGATGGCCGGCGCCCAGGGGCCGGAGACCGTGAAGAAGCTGGAGTGGATCCTGTCGCGGGCCACCGGCTACTTCGGCGTCACCAACTACCTCGGCTCGCGGTTCCTGGCCTCGGACGGCGCCTACCGGGCGTTCGCGGCCGCGCTCCGCGGCCGCGGGCTCGCCTTCGTTGACGACGGCGCAGCCGCGCGGCGGGGCGGCGCAGGGTTGCCGCGCAGCTCGGCGGAGCGGGTGATCGACGACCAGCTCAACCAGACGGCCATCGACCAGCAGCTGCTGGCGCTGGAGGCCGGCGCCTTGCAGCGCGGCCAATCGCTGGGCTCGGGCTTCGCCTATCCCGTGACGCTCGAGAAGGTCGCCCAGTGGTCGCGCGGCCTCGACCAGCGTGGCTTCCAGCTCGCGCCGGTCTCGGCTCTCACCCACGGATGAGCTAGAACCGGGGTCAATGACCCAGGATCTTGCGCTCTACCGGCCGAACGTCGGCGTCGTCCTCTTCCACCCCGACGGCCGCGTCTGGCTCGGCCGGCGGGCCGGCACGCCCGGCCCGCACAACTGGCAGTTCCCGCAAGGCGGCGTCGATCCCGGCGAGGCCCTGGAGGACGCCGCCCGGCGCGAACTCGCCGAAGAGACCGGCGCGCGCAGGATCGCCTTCCTTGGGCGCACCGAGGGCTGGGTCGCCTACGACTTCCCGCCCGGCCATGGCGGCGCCAAGCGGTTGCGCGGCTGGAAGGGGCAAAAGCAGGTGTGGTTCGCGTTCCGCTTCGACGGGGACGACGCCGAGTTCGACCTGACGGCGCATGGGCCGCCGGAGTTCGACGCCTGGCGCTGGGCGCTGCTGGCAGAGGCCGCCGAACTGATCGTGCCGTTCAAGAAGGCGGCCTACGAACGGGTGGTCGCCGCGTTCGGAACCTTCGCCGCGGCGCCCAGCCGCGGCTGAAAAGCTGGAGGCGGAGGGCCGACTGGCCCTAAGGTGCGGCGCGTCAGCGCTGGCGCGCGATTTCACCTCAACGAGGGGACGAATGACAGCCATCGTCATGGTGCATGGCGCCTTTTGCGGCGGCTGGGCCTTCGAACATTTTCGCGCGCCCTTCGCGGCGGCGGGTTTCGAGGTGTTCGCGCCGGACCTGCGGGGCCACCGCGAGGACGACCCGGCGAACGCGGTGGCCGGCGTCTCGATGACCGACTATGCCGCCGACGTCGCCCGCCTGTGCGGCGAGCAATCCGAGCCGCCGGTGCTGCTTGGCCATTCCATGGGCGGCCTGGTCGCCCAGCTGGCCGCCCGGCGCGCAAACATCCAGGCGCTCGTGCTGCTGGCGCCTTCCCCGCCCTGGGGGGTCGCCGGCTCCAGCCTGGAGGAGGCCGCCACCGCCTTCGGGGTGCAGATGATGGGCCCGTTTTCCTCCGGCGCGCTGAGCCCCGACCGCGGCCTGATGCGCGCCTATAGCCTCGACCGCATGCCGCCGGCCCAGCGGGAGGCCGCGGTGGCCAGGCTCCGGCCGGAAAGCGCGCTGGCGGTGCGCGAGACGCTCAACTGGTGGCTGGACCCGTTCATGACCACCAGCGTGGGGCCGGGCGCGATCGCCGCGCCGTCGCTGGTGATTTCCGGCCAGGCCGACGTCGTCCACTCCACCGCGACCGCCATGGCCACCGCGGAGCGGATCGGGGCGGCGTTCCGGGTCATGCCGGGGATGAGCCACTGGCTGGTGGGCGAGCCCGGCTGGGAAACGGTGGCGGAGACGGCGCTGGGCTGGCTCTCCGAAACGTTCAGCCTCGCCGCCTGAGGATCGCCAGCCGCACGAGCCCCGCCAGCGCCACCAGCGCCCATGAACCTTCCATCACCGTCGAGGACAGGTTGAAGTTGGTGATCAGCAGCGAAACCAGGATCCCGCCGGCCCCTACGAAGTTGGCCAGCAGCGACCACACGCCCTTGGGGTCGAGTCGGCCCAGCGCCGCGCCGGCGTAGGCCACAAGGATCATCAGGACGCCCGCGAGCCCCGCGGCGTCCGTCCAGCTGATCAGAACTTGCGTTCCTGGTAGTAGAGTTCGCCCGTCGAGAACCTTGAGTTCAGCGAGGTGTCGTCCGGCTTGGTCCAAGTGGAGAAATTGACCGCGGTGGACGAGGTGGATTCCACGTGCTCCCAGGACTTGCGCACCCGCTTGATGCCGTCGGGGTCCACTTCCACGTAGTTGGCCTGCAAGATCAGCTCCGGCTGGTGTAGGAAGGACCAGACGTTGAGGGCCTCGACGATCGGCTTGTCCTGGTTCAGGGCGTAATGCACGTCGGAACGGCAGACGTCCTTGTTCGAGCCGGGCGGGTTGATGGTGATGTTGTAGTTCCTGTCCGCGCCCAGCGGCATGGTCCAGGTGTTGTCGCGGCGGTTCTTCTTCAGGCCCAGCGCCTGGGCGTTGGCCTTGGCGATATCGTCGAGATTGCCGCCGCGCACCAGCGGCACGCAGATCTTCTCCAGCACCGCGATGATCGTCGCGCCGTCGCCGGTGGTGGGCAGGGTGGGCGGCGCCTCGGCGGCCGGCGCTGCGGGGGTCGCGGTCGCATCCGGCGCGGCGGTCGTCGGGGGAGCGGTGGTTGAGGGCGTGGTGGTCGCGGGCGCCGCGGCGCCGGGAGCCGGCGCTGTGGGCCCGGGCGCTGCGGTGGTCGGGGCGGGCGCTGTCGTCGGCGGCGTCGCGGGTGGCGCAGACGCCGGCGACGTGGCGGGCGTCTGGGCCTGCGCCGCGGAGACGAAGGCCGCGGCGGCGAGCAGGCTGGCGAGAGCGGTGCGCATCAAACAGTTCCCTGACTTTATCGGCGGGTCATAAAACGGGACCATGGCGCCGGAAGCAAGACCTCCCGGCGGCAAAATTACAACTATAATTCAGCTGGCCTCGACGGCATGCTCCGCGAGCACCGTAAAGCCGTCCGGCGTGACGTCGGCAAAGCCGCCGCGCAC
Organism: Caulobacterales bacterium; assembly: GCA_044445675.1. Taxonomy (GTDB): domain Bacteria; phylum Pseudomonadota; class Alphaproteobacteria; order Caulobacterales; family Caulobacteraceae; genus Phenylobacterium. Next base: position 3,273 of record JBIOED010000105.1, read on the forward strand.
CTCGAAAATGGTGATCTGGCCGTTGTTGTGGACGCGCACCGGGCCTTCCTTCAGCGCGGTCATGAACGGCGCGTGGCCGGCCAGCACCCCGAAGTCGCCGTCGGAGCCCGGCGCGTCGACCTGGTCCACCAGCCCGGAGAACAGCTCGCGTTCCGGCGAGACCAGCGAGAAATGCAGCTTGTCGGCCATGGGGTTGGTTACGCCTCCGCCGCCAGCTGCTCGGCCTTGCGGACCGCGTCCTCGATGGTGCCGACGTTGTAGAAGGCGGCTTCCGGCAGGTGGTCGTACTCGCCGTCCACCACCGCCTTGAACGAGCGGATGGTGTCTTCCAGGGAAACGAAGATGCCCGGCATGTTGGTGAACTGCTCGGCCACGTGGAACGGCTGCGACAGGAACTTGGAGATCTTCCGGGCGCGGGCGACCGTCAGCTTGTCCTCTTCCGACAGCTCATCCATCCCCAGGATGGCGATGATGTCCTTCAGGGCCTTATAGGCCTGCAGGGTCTCCTGCACGCGGCGGGCGACGTTGTAGTGCTCCTCGCCGATCACCAGCGGGTCCATGATCCGCGAGGTGGAGTCCAGCGGGTCCACGGCCGGGAAGATCGCCTGGGCGGCGATATCGCGGCTGAGCACCGTGGTCGCGTCCAGGTGGGCGAAGGAGGTGGCCGGCGCCGGGTCGGTCATGTCGTCGGCCGGCACGTAGATCGCCTGCACCGAGGTGATCGAGCCCTTGTTGGTCGACGCGATGCGCTCCTGCAGGTTGCCCATCTCGGTGGCGAGCGTCGGCTGATACCCCACCGCCGAGGGGATGCGGCCCAGCAGGGCCGACACTTCCGCGCCGGCCTGGGTAAAGCGGAAGATATTGTCGATGAACAGCAGGACATCCTTGCCCTCCTGGTCGCGGAAGTATTCGGCCTGGGCCAGGCCGGTCAGCGCCACCCGGGCGCGCGCGCCCGGAGGCTCGTTCATCTGGCCGTAGACCAGGGCGCACTTGGAGCCCTCGCCGCCGCCCGGCAGGTTGACGTTGGACTCGATCATCTCGTGATAGAGGTCGTTGCCCTCGCGGGTGCGCTCGCCGACCCCGGCCAGCACCGAGTAGCCGCCGTAGGCCTTGGCGATGTTGTTGATCAGCTCCTGCATGGTCACGGTCTTGCCGACGCCGGCGCCGCCGAACAGGCCGATCTTGCCGCCCTTGGTGTAGGGGCACAGCAGGTCGACCACCTTGATCCCGGTGACCAGCACCTCGGCCGAGGTCGACTGCTCGGCGAAGGACGGCGCCTCGCGGTGGATCGAGGAGGTGAAGGTGGTGGCGATCGGGCCGGCTTCGTCGATCGGGTCGCCGATGACGTTCATGATGCGACCGAGCGTCGCCGGGCCCACCGGGACGGTGATCGGGCCGCCGGTGTCGATCACCGCCTGGCCGCGGGTCAGGCCCTCGGTCGTGTCCATGGCGATGGCGCGCACGGTGTTCTCGCCCAGGTGCTGGGCGACCTCGAACACCAGGCGGAAGGGCGCGCCGGTCCGCTGGTCGGTGTTGGTGGTTTCCAGCGCGCTCTGGATCGCCGGCAGATGGCCGTCGAACTCGACGTCGACGACGGCGCCGATGATCTGCACCAGGCGGCCGGTGGCGACGCCTTTTGCGGTCGCGGGCGCGGCGGCGGCCTTCTTCGCAGCGGGTTTCTTGACGGCGGGAGCTTCGGACATGGCGGTTTCTTTCGGTCTAGAGCGCTTCGGCGCCGGAGATGATCTCGATCAGCTCCTTGGTGATCTGCGCCTGGCGTGAACGGTTGTACTTGAGCGTGAGCGCCGAGATCATGTCGCCGGCGTTGCGGGTGGCGTTGTCCATCGCGGTCATCTGGGACGCGTAGAACCCGGCCTGGTTCTCCAGCATGGCGGAGAAGATCTGGGTGGTGATGTTGCGGGGCAGGAGCTCTTCGAGGATCGTCTCCTCGTCGGGCTCGTACTCATAGACGGCCCCCTTCAGGTCGATCGGCTCGGCCGCAGCCTGCACCTCGGCGGGGATCAGCTGGACGCCCGTGACGGTCTGGATGACCACCGACTTGAACTTCGAGAAAAACAGGGTGACCACGTCGACGTCGCCGGCCTCGAACAGCTCCCGCACCTTGGCGGCGACCTCTTCGGCGACCGCCAGCGACGGCGCGCCGCCGGCCTCGAAGGCGCCTGCCGAGCGGTCGAGGCGGCGCAGCTGGTCGCGGGCCTTGCGGCCGACGGTCAGCACACGGACGTCCTTGCCCTCGCTTAGCAGACTGGAGATCCGCTCGCGCGCCGCGCGGACGATCGAGGAGTTGAAGCCGCCCGCCAGGCCGCGGTCGGAGGTGGCGACGACGATCAGATGACGCTGGTCGGAGCCGGTGCCGACCAGCAGCCTGGGCGCGCCGGCGCCGGAAACACCGGCGGCCAGGTTGGCGATGACGGCGGCCATGCGCTCGGCATAGGGCCGCGCGTTCTGGGCGGCGTCCTGGCTGCGGCGCAGCTTGGCGGCCGCGACCATCTGCAGGGCTTTCGTGATCTTCTGCGTGGCCTTCACGCTTCCGATCCGATTGCGCATCTCCTTGAGGCTGGCCATCGCCTGGGTCCCGATCCTCTAGGGCGACTTAGGCGAAGGTCGAGGCGAAGGCGGCCAGCACGGACTTCAGCTCGTCTTCGACGCCCTTGAGGTCCTTCTCGGTGCGGATCTTGTCCAGCAGGCCCTGATGCTTGGCGTGCAGATGGTCCAACAGCTCGCTCTCGAAGCGGCGGACCTGGTTCACCGCGATCCCGTCCAGGTAGCCGCGGGTGCCGGCGTAGATCACCGCCACCTGCTCCTCCACCGACAGCGGCGAGTATTGCGGCTGCTTGAGGAGTTCGGTCAGGCGCTCGCCGCGCGCCAGCTGGCGTTGCGTCGTCACGTCCAGGTCGGAGCCGAATTTCGCGAAGGCGGCCATTTCCCGGTACTGGGCGAGCTCGCCCTTGATCGGACCGGCGGCGGTCTTCATGGCCTTGATCTGGGCCGAGGAGCCCACGCGGCTGACGCTGATGCCGACGTTCACCGCCGGGCGGATGCCCTGGAAGAACAGGTCGGTTTCCAGGAAGATCTGGCCGTCGGTGATCGAGATCACGTTGGTCGGGATGTAGGCCGAGACGTCGTTGGCCTGGGTTTCGATCAGCGGCAGGGCGGTCAGCGAGCCCGAACCGTTGTCCTCGTTCAGCTTGGCGGCCCGCTCCAAGAGGCGGCTGTGCAGGTAGAAGACGTCGCCCGGATAGGCTTCGCGGCCCGGGGGCCGGCGCAGCAGCAGCGACATCTGGCGATAGGCCACCGCCTGCTTGGACAGGTCGTCGTAGATGATCACGGCGTGCATGCCGTTGTCGCGGAACCACTCGCCCATGGCGCAGCCGGCGAACGGCGCCAGGAATTGCAGCGGGGCCGGCTCCGAGGCGGTCGCGGAGACCACGATGGTGTAGTCCAGCGCGCCGCGCTCCTCGAGCGTCTTGACGATCTGGGCGACCGTCGAGCGCTTCTGGCCGATGGCGACGTAGATGCAATAGAGCTTGGCGCTCTCGTCCGTGCCGGCGTTGATCGACTTCTGGTTGAGGATGGTGTCGATCGCCACGGCGGTCTTGCCGGTCTGGCGGTCGCCGATGATCAGTTCGCGCTGGCCCCGGCCGATGGGGATCAGGGTGTCGATGGCCTTCAGGCCGGTCTGCACCGGCTCGTGTACGGACTTGCGCGGGATGATGCCGGGCGCCTTGACGTCCACCCGGCGGCGCTCGGCGATGTTGGTCAGCGGGCCCTTGCCGTCGATCGGCTCGCCCAGCGGGTTGACCACGCGGCCCAGCAGGCCCTTGCCCACCGGCACGTCGACGATCTCGCCCAGCCGGCGGACCTCGTCGCCTTCCGAGATCGAGCGGTCTTCGCCGAAGATCACCACGCCGACGTTGTCGCGCTCCAGATTGAGCGCCATGCCCTTCACGCCGGCCTTGGGGAACTCGACCATTTCGCCGGCCTGGACGCTGTCGAGGCCGAACACGCGGGCGATGCCGTCGCCGACCGACAGCACCTTGCCGACGTCGGAGACGTCGGCGTCTTCGCCGAAGTTGGCGATCTGCGACTTGAGGATGGCCGAGATTTCGGCGGCGCGGATATCCATGGATCTTACGCTCTCTTGAGGGCGAACTTGAGGGAGTCGAGCTTCGACTTGAGCGAGGCGTCGAACAGGCGGGAGCCGACCTGCACCTTGATCCCGCCCAGGATGGCGGGGTCCACGCGGGTCTCGATTTCGGGGTCCTTGCCCAGCGCCTGGCGGAGCGCCGCGGCGACGCCCGTGGCCTGGGCGGGGCTCAGCGCGACGGCGGTGGTCACCTCGGCGGAGACCGCGCCACGGGCCTTGGCCGATAGCGCCTCGAAGCCGGTGATGATCGAGGCCAGCGACGAGGCGCGGCCGTTGGCCGCCAGCAGCCCCAGGAATTTCTTGGTGGTCGGATTGAACTTCGCCTTGTCCGCGATGGCCGCCAGGCCGCGGCCCTTGTCCTCGGCCCCGAACGCCGGCGAGCCCACCAGGACCCGCAGGTCGTGGCTTTCGCGCAGCGCCGTCTTGAGCGACTTCAGGTCGGCCTCGACAGCGGCGACCTGTCGCTCGTCGCTCGCCAGATCGAACAGGGCCCGCGCGTACCGGCCGCCCACATTCGATGCCTTTGAATCGTCCGCCACTTAAGTGTCCGCCCGGTGCGTCTAGGGACGCCGCCGCGGGGATTCCGCGGCAGCCTTAAAGGCTTGAAAGCGCTTGGAAAAAGCACATCGAGCTCAAAGGCCTCAAAGACCCCTGGCCCAAAGCCGCGCGCCTGATAGCACGCGGCCTCCCGCGCCGCAACACGAGGAGGGCTGCGCGCACCAGACGAATAGTCACGGGGTCCGCGCCAAAAGAAGAGGGCGCCGACCGCAAGGCCGGCGCCCCAGTTCAGAAGCTCGACGAAGGAGCCGCTGGGAGACGTGGGCTTGCGGGGCTACCGCTTGGCGACCTCCGGGCCCGCGCCGCGGGCCACGGCGACGCTGTTGCAGGCGTTGAGGCGCGCATCGTCCATCGCCTTGTCGCCGGCGTAGGAGACCAGCGCGCCCACCTTGGCCGCGACGGTCTTGCAGGCGCTGAGCGCGAAAGTGCCGGACATCGGCGCCGTGGCGACGCAGGTGTCGCCCTGGCAGTTGAACACCGCTTCGCCGGCGATGAACTTGGTGGCTTGGGGAACGGGTTGCGCCAGCTTGGCGACCACCGGTTGGGCGGCGAAAGCGGGCGCGGCGGACAGGGTGGCGACAGCGGCGCAGGCGGCCGCCAGGGTAAGGAGCTTCATAAGAGCCCTCCAAGGGTGCGGGGAGTGGCGGCGCCCCTGCTCAAGGCGCCGGCCCGTTCGGCGCGGGGAATCGCCTTGGGTATCCCCACCCTCGGCGCACTCCGAACTGAGCAACGCTAAGATAACGGTGTTAAGATCGGCGGCAACCGCTTTTTTCGCACAGTCGCTATGCAGGAATGTAGCTGAGTTCGGACGGAGCGCGCCTTAGCCGCCCGCCGCCCTGATCGCCGCGTCGATCTCCGCGAGCGAGTGGTAGCCCGGCTCCAGCGCCTTGCCGTTGATCACGAAGGTCGGCGTGGAGTTGATATGATCCACGGTGTTGTGGCGCTCGACGCGGTCGTTGAGCGCCTTGATCGCATTCTCGTCGTTGATGCACTTGTTGAAGCTCGCATCGGTCATGCCGACCGACTTGGCGATGTCCAGCAGGGTTTCGCGCGGCGCCTCGAAGGCCTGCTCCTGGTCCTTGAAGATCGCGTCGTTGACCGCGAAATATTTGTCCTTGCCGGCGCAGCGGGCGACCAGGAAGCCGGAGGCCGCCACCGTGATCTCGGGGCCGCCGCCCACCAGCATCTCGCGGAACACGTAGTGGATCTTGCCGGTGTCGATGTATTTCGCCTTGAAGGCGGGAAAGACCTCCTTCTGCCATTTCGCGCAGACCGGGCAACCCACCGAGGCGTACTCCACCACCGTGACCTTCGACTGGGGATTCCCCAGGCTCATGTCGTCCTGGGTGACCGGCCCGCCGGACTTCTGCGAGCAGGCGGCCGCCCCGAACACCATCAGCGCCACCAGCAGCGCATCCCTGATCCGCAACATCTCGATTGGTCCCTCCAGGGCGCGCGGCCCGATCTTCACCTAGTAGCCGCCAAGGCTCGGCGCGGAATGTGACGCAAGCTTGGCCTCGAAGGAAGCGCCTCTCGGCGCGGCCTCGAAACCTCTCAAACCCCGCCGTTCATATCTCGTCAATCTTGTCGCGCGCTTGTCTGCCGTAAGCTATGGGTCGCGCCGGGTCGGGGCGGGCTGAACCACGGTAGGACGACGAGCAGATGGCTAAAGCGCCGCCGCCGAGCGACGGAGCCGGCGAGCCCCGCCCGGGCCGCTCCCCTCTTCAAGCCTTCATCTATTGGATCCTCGTCCTGGGCGTCTGGGCGCTGATCTTCGTCGTGGCCTTCTTCGCCGTGTTCTCGGTGGACCTGCCCGACACCTCCAAGCTCTACGACGTCAAGCGCCAGCCCTCGATCTCCTACCTCGATCGCTCCGGCGGCCTGGTGGCGGTGCGCGGCAGCCAGTACGCGCCCCCCGTCGACCTCGACAAGCTGCCGCCCTATGTGCCCAAGGCCTTCGTGGCGATCGAGGACCGCTGGTTCTACTGGCACTTCGGCTTCAATCCCTGGGGCATCGTGCGCAGCCAGGTCTACGACTGGACCCACAAGGGCGGCGGCCCCTTGCGCGGCGGCTCGACGATCACCCAGCAGCTTGCCCGCAACCTCTTCCTGACCCCCAACCAGACCTACCGGCGCAAGGCCCAGGAACTGATCCTGGCCATCTGGCTGGAGGCCAAGTTCTCCAAGAAGCAGATCCTCGAACTCTATCTGAACCGGGTCTATTTCGGCGAGGGCGCCTATGGCATCGAAGCCGCGTCCCAGCGCTATTTCAACAAGCCCGCCGCCCAGTTGAACCTGGGCGAGAGCGCCATGCTGGCCGGGCTGATGAAGGGGCCCTCGCGCTATTCGCCGATGGCCGATACGGCGCGGGCCGAGCGGCGCGCCACCACGGTGCTGGACGAGATGGTCCGCATCCACGCCATCACGCCTCAGCAGGCCGAGGAAGCCATCAAGACGCCGATCCGGGTCAATCCGGTGCTGGCCAACCAGCGGGCGCAATATTTCACCGATTGGGTGGACGACCAGGTGCGGCGCCTGGTCGGCGAACCCACCGAGGACCTGGTGGTGGAGACGACGCTGGACCTGCCGCTGCAGGCGTCGGCCGAACAGGCGCTGCAGACGGGCGTGGCGGCCGGCAGGAGCCAGGGCGTGCAGCAGGGCGCGCTGATCTCGCTCGACGGCGAGGGCCGCGTGCGCGCCTATGTGGGCGGGGTCAACTACCTGCAGAGTCAGTTCGACCGGGCGACCCAGGCCAGGCGGCAGGCCGGCTCGGCCTGGAAACCCTTCGTCTACCTGACCGCCATGGAGGCCGGCCGCACGCCCGACACGCCGGTGGTCGACGAGCCGATCACCATCGGCAAATGGACGCCCCGCAACTACACCGGCAAATACCTGGGCCCGATCACCCTGGAGATCGCCCTCAAGGAATCGATCAACACCGTGGCCGCGCGCCTGGCCAACGAGGTCGGCACCTCCAACGTCGCGGCCACCGCCCATCGCCTGGGGATCACCTCGCCGATCCAGCTCGGTCCGTCGATGGCGCTGGGCGCCGTCGAGGTCAGCCCGCTGGAGATGGCCCAGGCCTACGCGCCCTTCTCCAACGGCGGCATGTTCGCCAAGGCCTACGGCATCGAACGCATCCGCACCGCCAGCGGCCGCGTGCTCTACGATCACGGCGTCGGCGGCGACCAGCGCCGCGCGGTGATCGGCCAGCCGGCGCTCTCCTACATGGTGCGCATGATGCGCCAGGTCCTCCAGTCGGGGACCGGCGCGCGCGCCAACATCAGGGGCTACGACCTGGCGGGCAAGACCGGCACCACCAGCGACTACCGCGACGCCTGGTTCATGGGCTACACCGGCGGCTTCGTCACCGCCGTCTGGGTCGGCCGCGACGACAACACCCCGATGCGCCGGGTCACCGGCGGCGGGGTCCCGGCCGGGATCTGGCGCGACTACATGACCCAGGCCCTGCCGCGCCTGAAGACCGAGCCGATCCCCGGCGGCGACTTTGCGCCCCCGCCGCCCGAGGCGCCCGCCGACGCCATCGGCCAGATCGTCAACGGCGTGCAGGATCTGCTGAACGGCGACCACGAGGCCGACACCCAGGCCGCGCCCCCGCCGGATGAGGCGCCGCACTAGCGGTGGACCTGACCCCCGCCATCCTGCGCGTCGCGCGGTCGACCGATCGCCTGGCCGAGGTGGCCGCCTTCTACCGGGACGGCCTCGGATTCGAAATCCTGGCGGCGTTCGAGGATCATGCGGGCTTCGACGGCGTCGTCCTGGGCGCGCGCCACGCACCTTGGCATCTGGAGTTCACCCACCGCCGCGGACATCCTTCACAGGCCGTTCCGGACGCCGACAGCCTGCTGGTCCTCTACCTGCCGGACGAGGCTCAATGGCGCGCCGCGGTCGCGCGACTGCGGGCGCTTGGCGCAAGGGTCGTTCCCTCGGGAAACGCCTACTGGGACCGATGCGGCCTGACGTTCGAGGATCCGGACGGCTATCGCCTGGTCCTGCAGAACGCCGCCTGGACCGCCTGATCCTTCGGCAAGCGCGGGTTCTAC
>JBIOED010000106.1:0-11644 GCA_044445675.1 Caulobacterales bacterium
CCGAGCGGACGCTCCACCAGGATGTCGACCGGGCGGGGGTGCATCTCCATGTCCTTGCCGGCCGCGTCCTGCACCCGGATCGAGGGCACGCGCACCACTGAGCCGTCGATCAGCGGCTGGTTGGACGTGTAGATGATCCAGCCGGCGGTCGGCACGCCCACCACCTTGCCGAGGCCGAGCGCACGATACCCCTCGGTGAAGTCCTCGGCGTCGGACAGCGAGGACTCGTTGGTGAGCAGCACCGTTGGCGTCCCGAGCGCGCGTTGGCCCAGGAACTGGCGGCTGGGCAGGCCGTAGACGTCGCGTGGCGTCAGCGTCAGGTAGTTGCGCCGGGTAAAGACGTCGAGGACGTAGCCGTTCACGAAGCCGCCATTGTTGTTGCGCACGTCGACGACCACGCCGTCCTTGCCTTGGTTCTGGGCGTCGAGGTCGAGGTAGAGCTGGTCCAGCGCCTGCGACGACATGTCGGCGATATGCACATAGCCCAGCCGGCCGCCGCTGATCCTGTCCACATAGGCGCGCTGCTGGGTGATCCAGTCGCGATAGAGCAGGCCGGAGGCGACCGTCGCCGAGACCGGCCGGACGACGGCTTCGCGCGACGCGCGCCCCGTGCGGATCGTCAGGACCGTGCGCTTGCCTTCGCGATCGAGCAGCAGCGCGTCGAGGTCGACCTCGGGTCCGACGGTGCGGCCGTCGACGGCGGTGAGGACGTCGCCCGGCTTGATCGAGCCCTCGATGGCGGCGGGGCCGAGCGCGATGACCTCGCGCACCACCAGGCCGCGGCCGGCCTCGTAGGCCTCGCGGTCGAAGCGCAGGCCGAGGTCGCCGATCCGCGGCGACGGCGTGGCGCCGAAGCCCATCGGCGGGCGGTTGATGCCGGAGTGGGAGGCGTTGAGTTCGCCGATCATCAGGTTGGTCAGCCGCCGCATCTCGTCGCCGGTGTGGGCGCCGGCGATATAGGGCAGGAAGCGGGCGCGCTCGGCCGGCCAGTCCTTGCCGTGGAAATTGGCGTCGAAGAAGGACCGGGAGAGCAGGCTCCAGGCCTCGTCGAAGGCCACCAGCTTTTCCTGGTCGAAGGGAACGTCCATCTCGGCGGTGACCGCCACCGCCTTGGGCTTGGGGGTCTCCAGCGGCGTCACCGTCACCACCCCGCCTTCGAGGTAGTAGAGTTGCTTGGAATCCGGCGTGAAGGCCGCGAACCGCTTGGGCTTCTTGGAGGCGGCGATCTGCTGCGGCGTCGGCGGCTCCTTGGCCAGCTCGTCGAGGTCATAGCGGTAAAGCGTGCTTTGTCCCCCCGCCTCGGCGCGGAAGACCAGTGTCTTGCCGTCCGGGCTGATCACGGGCGCCTCCGCCGAGACGCCGAGCGGCATCAGGGTGGCGCGCTCGCGGATACCTTCGAAGACGATGCGCACCTGCGGGATCTTCGGCCTCGCGCCTGCCGCGGGTTTGGCCGCCTCGGCGGGCTTGTCCTCGTCGGTCTCAGCGAGCTTCTCGGCGGCCTTGCTCTCCTGTTCGGGCGCAGGCTCCGGAGTCGTGGACTTGTTGCGGGGCGAGGTCTTGGTGTCGGGCGTCTCCTGCGGCTTGAAGAGGTCGCGAAACTCGTCCTCGCGATAGCGCGGCACGTGCGGCAGCAGGTCGACCCGCACCATGTGGGTGTCCTCCGAGCGCTGCGAGGTGTCGAACACCAGGTACTTGCCGTCCTTCGACCAGGCGATCTGCGAGCCGGTGTCGCCGTTCGCGAGGAAGCTGACCGGGCGGGCCTCGCCGCCGGCCGCGGGCACGACGTAGACGTTGCGGAACGACTTGCGGTCGGTGACGCCGAAAGCGACCCAGCGGCTGTCGGGCGACCAGGCCGGCGCAGCGCCCTGGAACGGCGCCACGACGCCGGTGTAGAGCAGCGCGTCCCTGGCGACGCCGCCGCCGGCGCCCAGCGTGATGAGGCGCAGTTCACGGCGGTTGCGGATATAGGCCAGCATCTTGCCGTCGGGCGACCAGGCTGGCGCGCTGTTGAACGCTTCGCCGGTGGTGAGGACACGTTCCTTGCGGGCCGTGAAGTCGTAGACGGCCACCTGGCCGACGACGCCATGTTGGGAGACGTAGGCGAGGCTGCGGCTGTCGGGCGACCAGGCGAGGTCGGTTTCCGGGCCGGCGGTCTCGGTGATGCGCTGGGCCGCGCCGCCGTCCTTGGCCGGGGCGGCGAAGACCTCGCCGTGGGCGATGATGGCGACCTTCTTGCCGTCCGGCGAGAGGGCCATGGACTGGAAGCTGGTCTCGCTGAGATGGCGGTCGCCGGCCGAAGCGGGCGCGCCGCGCAGGGTAATCGCGACCGGCGCCGCCTGGCCTGACCGCAGGTCGAGCCTCCAGATCGAGAAATCGCGCTCGAAGGCGATGGACGACCCGTCGAGGGCGATGGACGGGAAGAGCACGCGGCCGTCGGTGAAGTGGGTGACCTGTTCGGGCGCGCCCCCGGCCACGGCCAGCCGCCAGAGGTTCTCGGACCCGCTCTGGTCGCTCATGTAGAAGAGCGCTCGGCCGTCCGGGGCCCACATCGGCCACAGGTGCTTGGCGTCAGGGCCCAGCAGGCGCCGGTAGGCAGAGCCGCCCGCCAGCGGCTTCAGCCACAGCTCCGCCTCGCCGATGTGGGCGTGGCCGTTGCGCCACCACTGCACGCCGCTCAAGCCCTTGGCCATCAGGGCCAGGGTCTGGCCGTCAGGGGACGGCGCGGAATTAAACTCGGCCAGGAAGCGTTCGCGGCTGACTTCCAGCGGCGTGCCGCCGGTCGCCGCAACCCGGAAGACGTCGGTCTGGCGGGCGATGTCGTTGGCGCCGGAGGAGAAGTAGATCCACTTGCCGTCGCGCGACCAGGCGTCGAGCTGTTCGGTGGAGTCCGACCAGGTCAGCCGGCGCACCTGGCCGGTGGCCAGCGTCAGGATGTAGATGTTGGGCGCGCCGTTGCGCGTCGAGGTGAAGGCCAGCTGCCTGCCGTCCGGCGAATAGACCGGCCGTTCCTCGGTCGCCGGATCGGTGACCAACAGGCGCGCCACCCCACCGGCGGCCGGCACGGTCCAGATGTCCCCGCCCGAGGCGAAGGCAATCTCCGAGCCGTCGGGCGACAGCGCGGGCGTGGCCAGCGCCGGCTTGGGTATGACGGATTCGGCCTGGGCTGCGCCCGTGACCAGCCCTACCGCGAGAGCCATCGGGACCATGGCCCAACGCATCGCCGCCCACAAACGCATCGCAAGCTCCCCAAACTCGAGAGGGACTTTGCCTTGGCTTGAAGGGCTAGGCTAGAGGCCGAGACTGGCGCTGCGGAAGCTTGTGAAGTTCGGGTATCGGTGTTTTGTTGCGGTCAACCGGGGGCCGCAACATGACGATCGAAGCGCAGGCAGACCGACTGCCAGCGGAGGGACGGGGCGACCTGCTGCGTGTGCTTGGCGTCGGTTTCGGGATCGCCGTCGTGGTCGGCGGCGTCGTCGGCCAGGGGATCATGCGCACGCCCGGCATCGTGGCGGGCGCCTTGCCGTCGCCGGTTTGGATCCTGGCGGCCTGGCTGGCCGGCGGCGTGATCAGTTTCATCGACGCCTTCGCGTCGGTCGAACTGGGCTCGTCGGTTCCCCGCGCCGGCGGCCCTTACGCCTTCGTCGGCCGCGCCTTCGGCCCGCTGGCTGGGACGATGACCGGCTGGTGCGACTGGCTCAACGTCACCGTGGGCGTCGGTTTCATCGCCGTGGTGTTCGGGGAGTACGCCCATCGACTGGGGATTCTTCCGGGCGCGCCGACCGGCGCGGTGGCCGCCCTGCTGATCGCCGCGACATGGTTCGTCAATTTCCTGGGCACCCGAACCAGCGGCGTAGCGCAAAATGCGGGAAGCGCGCTCAAGGCCATAGCCCTGCTGGCGATCGTGGCGCTGTGCTTCGCCGCGCCACACGCCGCCGCGTCCGCCGCGCCGCGGCTGCCGCCCGTGCTGACGGTCACGGCCCTCGCGATCAGCATGCGCGCGATCTACAACACCTACTCCGGCTGGAACACCTGCGTCTATTTCTGCGAGGAGGTGCATGCGCCCGGGCGCAACGTTGCGCGCTCGACCTTCATCGGCCTCGCAGTCGTCACCGGCCTCTATCTGCTGGTCAACGCAGGCCTGCTGCATGTGCTCAGCGTCGGCCAGATCGCCGCCTCGACGCTGCCGGCCGCCGACGCCGTCGCGTCGATCCTCGGCGCCCGAAGCGGGCTGATCATCACCGCCTTCGCGATCATTTCGGTGGCGGCGATCTGCAACCTGAGCGTCATGTATTCCACGCGGATCGCCTATGCGATGGCCCGCAACGGCGTGCTGCCGCGGCCGCTGGCGGCGGTGGCCAGGTCTGGAACCCCGCGGGTCGCGTTGCTCGCCACCGTCGTGCTCAGCATGGCCTTCGCCGCGACCGGCGTTTACGAGACCCTGATCGCCATCGGCGCCGTCCTCCAGATCCTCATCAACATGAGCGTCGACCTGGCGGCGCTGCGGTTACGCCGCACCGAGCCGGCGCTCGACCGGCCCTACAAGATGCCGCTGTTTCCGCTTCCGCCGCTGATCGGGCTGGCGGTCAACGGCGCCCTGCTGGTCGCTATCTTGGGCGAGGACATGCGCCACAGCCTCATCGCGGTCCTGGCGCTTGTCGGGATCGGTTCGGCCTATGCGCTGGGGCGGCGTCGCGCGCCGCAACCCGCTCGGCCCTAGACGTCCAGGTCGGCCAATGCGAACTCGGCGTTTTCCTGAATGAACTGGAAGCGTAGCTCCGGCTTGCGGCCCATCAGCTGCTCGACGAGCGCCTCCACCAGCTCCTCGGCGCGGGGCAGGGTGACCCGGGCCAGCGTACGCTTGGAAGGGTCCATGGTGGTCTCCTTCAGCTGCGACGGCATCATCTCGCCCAGGCCTTTGAAGCGGCTGATCTCCGGCTTCTTGCCCTTGAATTCGCCGGCCAGAAGCTCGTCGCGGTGGGCGTCGTCGCGGGCGTAAACGATCTTCGTCCCGTGGCTCAGGCGATAGAGCGGCGGCAGGGCCAAGTAGAGGCGACCGGAGCGGATCATCTGCGGCATGGTCCGATAGAAGAAGGTGATCAGGAGGCTGGCGATGTGGGCGCCGTCGACGTCGGCGTCGGTCATGATCACCACCCGGTCATAGCGCAGGTCCTCTTCCTTGAACTTCGCGCCGCCCTGGACGCCCAGCGCCAGCAGCAGGTCGGTGAGCTCCTTGTTGGCGCCCAGCTTGTCGAGGGTGGCCGAGGCGACGTTGAGGATCTTGCCGCGCAGGGGCAGGATCGCCTGGCTCTTGCGGTCGCGGGCCTGCTTGGCCGAGCCGCCGGCCGAATCGCCCTCGACCAGGAAGATCTCGGTGCCGTCGATGGCGTTGCCGGAACAGTCGGCGAGCTTGCCGGGCAGGCGCAGCTTGCGGGTGGCCGAGGCGCGGGCGACCTCCTTGTCCTTACGCCGTTTCAGCCGCTCCTCGGCGCGTTCGATGACGAACTCGAGCAAGGCGGAGGCGACCTTCGGCTGGGCGGTCAGCCAGTGGTCGAACGGGTCGCGGAGCGCGGTTTCCACCAGGCGCTGGGCCTCGATCGAGGACAGGCGCTCCTTGGTCTGGCCCTGGAACTCCGGGTCGCGGACGAAGACGCTGACCAGGGCGCCGGCCTGGGCCAGCACGTCGTCGGCGGTGAGGATGGCGCCGCGCTTTTCGCCAGTCAGTTCGGCATAGGCCTTCAGGCCGCGGGTCAACGCCGCGCGCAGGCCCGCCTCGTGCGTGCCGCCTTCCGGTGTCGGGACGGTGTTGCAATAGGACTGCATGAAGCCGTCGGCCTCGCCGAAGCCGGCCGGGGTCCAGGCGATGGCCCACTCGACCTTGCCGCTCTCGCCCGGACGGCTGTAGCGGCCGGCGAAGGGTTCGGGCGTGACGGTCTCGATGTCCTTGATCCGCTCGGCCAGGAAATCGGCGAGGCCGTTGGGGAAGCGGAACACCGCTTCGGCGGGCGTCTGGTCCTGGATGCGGGAGGGATCGCACGACCAGCGGATCTCCACGCCGCCGAACAGGTAGGCCTTGGACCGGGCCATGCGATAGAGGCGCGACGGTCGGAAGGCCACGCCCTCGCCGAAGATCACTGGATCGGGCTGGAAGGCGATGGCCGTGCCGTGCTTGCGGGTGGGGCCGAGCTTTTCGATGCCGCCGATCGGCTTGCCGCGCGTGAAGGCCTGGCGCCACTCGAAACCGTCCTTCCACGCGGTGACCTCGACGCGTTCGGAGAGCGCATTGACCACGCTGACGCCGACGCCGTGCAGGCCGCCTGAGGTCTCGTAGGCCTTGCCGGAGAATTTTCCGCCGGAATGCAGGACGGTCATGATGACCTCCAGCGCCGACTTGCCGGGATGCTTGGGGTGCGGATCGACCGGGATGCCGCGGCCGTCGTCGGTGACGGTGAGCTGGCCGTCGGCGTCGAGGCGCACGGAGATGATCTTGGCGTGGCCCGCCACCGCCTCGTCCATGGCGTTGTCCAGCACCTCGGCGAACAGGTGGTGCAGGGCGCGCTCGTCGGTGCCGCCGATGTACATGCCCGGCCGCTTGCGGACCGGCTCCAGGCCCTCGAGGACCTCGATGTCCTTGGCCGAATAACCGCCGGCGGTCCCGATCGGGGCGGGGCGCGGTTCGTGACTCTCGGCCAGCGGCGACGCCGGCGCGGGATTCAGCGCGTCGTCGAACAGGGAAGCCTGAGGCTGGGCGGCGGACTTGGCGGGTGGCGGGGACATTGGACCGGGGACGTTGCGGCGATTCCTGGAGTGCGCCCGATATGAATCGCGCCGGCCGCGAAGGCAATGCGGCGGGCGGTCCGAGCGCGTTTGTCCGGTACGCGCGCATGACCCTCGACAGCGGCCCGCGCGCGGGTTCCAATCGGGTCCGCGATTACCTGGGGGGAACGCGCATGCTCGGGAAGTCTGTCGCCTTGGCTTTCACCTTGGCCGCCGGGACGCTGGGCGTCGCCGCGCCAGCCTCGGCCGCTTGCCAGTTCCAGAAGATCGTCGAGGTGCCCGTGACCATGGACGGCCTGCGGCCGACCATCACGGCCAAGATCAATGGCCAGGACGCCAAGTTCCTGGTCGACACCGGCGCCTTCTTCGGTGCGGTCTCTCCCGACACGGCCGCCAAGTACAACATGAAGCGCACGGTCGCGCCGTTCGGATTGACGCTGGAAGCCGTCGGCGGAGCCAAGCACGACGCGCAGGCGGTGGAGGCGCAGAATTTCACCTTCGCCGGCGTCGGTTTCCGCAACACCCAATTCCTGCTCGTCGGGCGGGTCGGCGAGGCCGGGCTCGCCGGCAATATCGGCGAGAACCTGATGGGCCCCTTCGACGTGGAGTACGATTTCGCCAACGGGATGATGCGCTATTTCAAGGCGACTGGCTGCGGCCGCGAGGCCAATCTGGCCTACTGGTCGCAAGGCATGGCCTTGTCGCGGCTTTCGATCATCGAGCCGACCGACATCCTGCTGAAGGTGGTCACCAGTGCGAAGGTCGAGGGCCATGCGATCCGCGTGCAGTTCGACTCCGGCTCCTGGCTTTCCGTCCTGAACCGCAACGCCGCCGCGCGGGCGGGCATCCGGGTCAGCTCCGAGGGCGTCGCCAATGGAGGGATCGCCTACGGTCTTTACGGCAAGGGGATGGAGACCTTCCTGGCGCCGTTCGCGAGCTTCCAGATCGGCGGCGAAGAGATCAAGAACACCCGGCTGCGGGTGTCCGATATCGACCTATCGGACGCCGACATGCTGTTGGGCGCCGACTTCTTCCTGTCGCACCGGATCCTGATCTCCAACAGCCAGAAGAAGGTCTACTTCACCTATAACGGCGGGCCGGTGTTCCGGCTGGATCGTACGCCGCAGCCGCAACAGGCGCAGGCCTCGGCTGCGCCACCGCCGGGCTCCGGGGCGTCGACCCCCTCCGCGGACGCGCCCAAGACGGCGGCGGAGTACGCGCGGCGGGCCTCGGCGCTGGCGGCGCGGCGCGAGTACCAGCCGGCGATCGCCGACGACAGCCGCGCCATCGAATTGGAGCCCGACAACGCGGGGCACTATCGCGCCCGCGCCATGGCGCGGCTCGGCAATGGACAGCCGGTGCTGGCCATGGCCGACCTGGATCAAGCGCTCAAGTACAAGCCTAACGACCTGCAGTCGCTTATGGCTCGCGGGGAACTCTATCTGGCGACGAAGGACGCAGCGCGCGCGCAGGCCGATTTCGAGGCGGCGATGAAGCTGGCCCCTGAGGATCGCAGCCTGACTCTTCGGACCGCCACCGCCTATATGCGCGCGGAAAACTACGAGGCTGCGATCCGGCAATACGATATCTGGCTCGCCGCTCATCCGAAAGGCGACGGAACGGCCCAGGTCATCGCTGAGCGCTGCAATGCGCGGGCTACCTGGGGCAAGCAACTGGATATAGCGCTCGCGGATTGCGACGCCGCTCTGAAACTGGGCGGCAGAACCTCCGACGTGATGGAGAATCGCGGCGTGGTGTTGCTGCGCATGGGGCGGATCGACGACGCGATCTCCCAATTCGACGGCGCGATCCATCTGCAACCAAAGTTGCCTTGGTCGCTCTACGGGCGCGGTCTTGCGAAACTGAAGAAGGGTGACAAGGCAGGCGGGGAGGCCGATATCGCGGCGGCCGTCGCGCTCCGCCCGGGGCTGCCGGAGGAGGCCAGGCGGTACGGGTTAATCTCGGCGGGCGAGGGGCTAGTCTCCCAGCCTGGCGCCTAGGGGACCTCGCCCGCCGCCATCGGTCGAAACGTCATAACGATGTTGACGCCGGTCTCGACCGGTTTGCCCCCGATCAGGGCGGGCTTCAGCCGGAGGAAGCCCTGGAAACGCAACAGCATCGCCCCGAAGCCTTTGCCCGGTGGGTCCTGGTAAACGGCCATGCAGTCGTAGAGCGTGCCGAGCCGGCCCTCCAGGCAGTTCATGACCGCGGCGCCCGGCTCGCCGGTTCGCCAGGCCGCGACGGTGGTCGTGGTGGAAAAGTCGCCGGGTTTGGGCGGCGTGCGCCAGTCGGGCGGAGTGTCGAACACCGGCCAACTGGCGGTGATGATCGCGTCGACGTGCTCCGGGCGTTGGCCTTCGGCCGCGTAGCGCAGGTGGAACCTGGGCGCGAGGGAGAGCAGCGCCTGGCCGAAGCCGGCGTGGGAGCGCTCCAGCATGATCTTGCAGTCTGACAGCACGCCGGCCATGTCGGCCAAGCAGTGGGCCACCGCGCTGCCGCCGACGCCCTTGGCCCTGGCCTTTTCTGGCCAGGCGGCCATGACCTCGGCGTTGCTGGGCCGCGAGGCCAGGTCCTCCGCGGCGGGCCCGAACAGGCTCGCCGCTTCGGGCTGGCCGAACTGCTGCGCGCTGGCGGCGGTGGCGAGGAGGCCGAGGCCAAGCGCGAGCGGCGCAACCCTGCTGGGCGACATCGGCCGCATCCGCCCCGGCTACTTCTTCGGCGTGTAGATCGCCGACAACAGGTCGGGGGTTCCCTCGATGCGTTCCAGACGCGGATAGCGCAGGCCGCCGTGGTAGTCGATCGCGACGGTTTTGTAGTGGTCCCCGGATTTGACCAGCAGATTGATCGGCTCGTGGCCCTTCTTCGCCTCGGTGATCGTCTCCTTCAGGCGGTCGGCGTCGTAGGCGATGCCGTTCACCGCCAGGATCTTGCCGCCGATGGTCAACCCGGCCTTGAAGGCCGGACCGTCCCACTGCACCTGGGTGATGTCGGCCCCATGGCCGAGCACCAGGCCGATCGAATAGGTGAGGTCGGTGGATTTGCGGCGCGTTTCGGCCGACTTGAAGTAGTCGGTGGGCGTGTCGGTGTAGACCAGCTTCCATCCGCCCCGGGTGATGCCGTCGAGCGGCGGCTGGGGCGCCACCTCGTAGATCCGCTGCTTGAGGAACGTCGCCCAGTCGTAGGGCTCGACCTTGTTCAGAGCGGCGACAACGTCGTCGAAGGTGTAGGTGACCGTCGTCCAGCTGCCGTTGTCGATGCCGAAGAACGCCTTGGCGAAATCGTCGAGCGAGCGTTTGCCGTGCGACCGCTCGCGGATCAGGGTGTCGGCGTCGAGCCAGACCAGCTGGCCCTCGGAATAGTAGTCCTCGCTGCGCTGGAAACTGGTCCAGGGGATCGGCCGGCGCGAGGCGATGATCGGGTCGTTGGTGGTGTCTTCGACGTCGCGCCAGTCGCGCCCGACCCGGTTGGCGTAGGTGGCGGCGGTCGTGGCCAGGGCGTCCAGCGCCTCCTGCCGGCTCAGGAGGCCCGATCGGCCGGAGAGCACGAAGCCCCAGTATTGCGTCTGGCCCTCGTAGACCCACAGCAGGGAGTCGCGCATCGGCACGTTGAAATCGGGCGTCCACAGGTCTGCCGGCCGGCGGAACTTGCCGTTCCAGGAGTGAGTGTATTCGTGCGCCAGGAGGTCGCGCGAGGCCGGGTGCTTCGACCACTCGGTGAAGTAGTCGGGGATGGTCCCGTCCTCGCTGGAGCGGTGATGCTCCAGGCCTTCGCCGCCCATGCGGTCGGAGAGCGAGAACAGGAAGTCGTAGTGGTTGTAGTGGTGCGAGCCGTAGAGCTTGTAGGCCTGCTGGACGAGCGCGCGGTGAATGTCGATCTCCTGCGGCGTCGCGGCCAGCAGTTCCGGCCTGTCGGCGATGACGTCGAGGTTCACCGGGACGGCGGCGCCCGGGTCGAGATCGATCCGGCGGGCGTAGCGCCCGGCGATCATCGGGGAATCGGCCAGGGTGGCGAAATCGACGGCCTTGTAGTGGGTGACGCCGTCCTCAACGCCGCTGGTCTCCAGAGCGGAAAACGGCGTCCAACCTTCGGGGAAGCGGACGCTGGGCTCGATCTGCACTTGCCGGGCGAAATGGCCGGCGGGGTACATGGCCAGGCTGATCCACTGCAGGCTCATCATCTCCGGGGTCATGACGATCCGGCCTTCGTTGCCGGTGACCGCGGAGAGGAAGTCGAAGTCGACGTCGAGGCTCGTCACGCCCTGCGGCACGTCGATGTGGAAGGCGAAGACGTTCACCGGGTCGCGGAACCACGGGATCACCTTGCCGCCCGCCCGGAAGACGATGCCGCCGACCTCCTTCATCTGCCCGCTGGGCGAGTGGTTGCCGGGCAGCCACTGCGGATAGAGGATGGTGATGGGCCCGGCCTTGGCGACCGGAATCGTCTCGTGGACGCGGAAGATGTGGTGGTCGAGGTCGGTCGCATCGACCTGCACCTTCAGCAGGCCCGGATAGGCGGCGTCCTGCGGCGCCTCGATCTTCGGCGGCATCGGGAAGGGTTGCGGTCCCGGAGAGCCCTGGGCGAAAGCGGAACTGGAAACGGCGAAAGCGGCGGCGCAGGCGAACAGGGCGAGCTTCAACGGACAAGACCTCGAACGGGGTTGGATTTCCGCTTGTAGGGCCGCTTGGGCGCAAAGCTCAACCGCATTTCCCTCCCGATATTGGGGGAGGGTGGCGACGCCCCCGGGTCCGGCAAAGGCCGGCCCGAGGACAAGCTCCGGCGGAGACGGGCGCGAAGTGCGGGCCGCAATGCTGAGCCGGGCGCGTGACACCCCGATTCCCCGCCCTGGCGCGGCCTGTCCCTCCCCACCACG
>JBIOED010000107.1:0-11614 GCA_044445675.1 Caulobacterales bacterium
CGCCCCATGCTCTCCACCTCTTCGAGCAGGTTCTCCCAGTCGAGCTCGTTGACGCTGCGCCGGCGAAGCGCGTCGGCTTGGTCCTGCGTCCAGGCGAAGAAATCGCGTTCGTAGAGCTTCGTCATAGGGCTGGCCTCTGGCCGGTGATCGAAGACATAGTGCCAGAAACTCGCCGGGAGGAAAAACCATGGACATCCAGCTGGTCGCCGAGGGCCTGGAGTTCCCCGAGGGGCCGATCGCCATGGCCGACGGTTCGATCGTCCTGACCGAGATCAAGGGCCAGCGCCTGACCCGCGTCACCGCCGACGGCCGAAAGGCAACCCTGGTGGAAACCGGCGGCGGCCCGAACGGCGCGGCGATCGGCCCGGACGGCGCCATCTGGATCACCAACAACGGCGGCTCCTTCGAATGGCTCGACACCCAGGGCCTGACCATCCCCGGCCCGACGCCGGCCAGCCACGTGGGCGGCTCGATCCAGCGCTACGACCTCGCCACCGGGAAGCTCGACACCGTCTACGAGGCCTGTGACGGCCGCCGGCTGGTCGGCCCCAACGACCTGGTGTTCGACCGGCAGGGCGGCGTCTGGTTCACCGACCATGGCTGCGGCACGCCGGAGGGCCGCAAGTTCGGCGGCCTCTACTACGCGAAGACCGACGGCAGCCATATCAGCCGCCAGCGCGACCACCTGATCTCCCCCAACGGCGTCGGCCTCTCGCCGGACGAGCGCGTGGTCTACGCCGCCGACACCCAGCTGGCGCGCCTGTGGGCCTTCGACATCGACGCGCCCGGCGTGCTCGCGCCCGCTCCCGGGTTCGCGCCGGGCCGGGTGATCAAGACCCTCGACGGCTTCAGCTACCTCGACAGCCTGGCGGTCGAGGCCGGCGGCAAGGTCTGCGTGGCGACCATCATCAACGGCGGGATCACCGCCTTCGACCCCGACGGCTCGATCGAGCATTTCGCCGTTCCCGACCTGGTGTGCACCAACATCTGTTTCGGCGGCGCGGACATGATGGACGCCTGGATCACCGCGTCCTCCACCGGCAAGCTCTACAAGGCCCGCTGGCCGCGCCCGGGGCTGAAGCTCAACTTCAACGCCTGAGACGCACGCAGAACACGGTTTGGAAACCTTGGCCGCCTAGGCTTGCTCCCTCACGTAGGAGCCCGCGCTGCCGGGCGCGTCGAGGGGTGTTCTGCGATGACCGATGTCCTGAAGCTTGCCGCCGGCGTGGCCGCGGCCGCCGTTCTGGCCGCCGGCCCAGCGCGGGCCGCCACCTGGCTGATCACCTATCAGTCCGACAACGGCTCGCCGTTCACCGCCGCGCTGGACGTGGCCGCCTCCGACACCCTGAACGCCGTGGGCGGTTATGACGTCACCGGCATCAGCGGCATGGTGGACGGCGACGCGGTGACCGGCCTGATCGCCAATCCGGGGCAGCCGTTCGCCGCCTACAGCGCCGACCGCCTGTTCATCTTCGACAACGTCATCTGGCCGACCGGCGCGCCGCAGCTGTCGAACCCGGGCCTGTTCTTCTCCGGCGCGTCGGGGAGCGAGTACAACCTGTTCTCCGACAATTCCACGACCTACGAGCTCTACAAGGCGCAGCCCGGCGTCGGCGATCTCGCCCACTCGGCGGGAACCCTGGAGATGTCGCAAAGCCAACCGCTGGCGGACCTCGCCGTGACCAGCGGCGCGATCCCCGAACCCGCCGCCTGGACCATGATGATCGTGGGCTTCGGCGGCGTCGGCGCCCTGCTTCGCCGGCGCCGGAGCCGACCTGTGTCCGCCGCCGCCTGAACCGCCCTGCCATCAGTCTCGGGTTGGCGGGGCGGATGAGCGCGCCGTCCGCGGCCCGGACCCTGCCGGGCGGGCTCATGCCCGGTCTTCGCTCTCGGGCGTTCGGCATCGCAAGGCGGCGCCTTCCCCTCGCGGCCTTTTGGGGCGAATACTGCCGGCCGGGGCGGCCCGCGCGTGGAGGCCGCCGTCATGGAGGACCTGGGCCATGGACGACGGTTCGATCGACGTGAAGCGCGCGGCCCGCGATGCGGTCTATGCGATGGACCTGAAGGACATCAATCCGGTCGATCCGGAGCCCTTCCGCACCGACACCTGGGCCCCCTATTTCGAGCGCCTGCGGGCCGAGGACCCGGTGCATTGGGCGGTCTCCGAGGAAGAAGAGGTGGGCGGCTACTGGTCTGTGACCAAGTGGAACGACATCATGGCGGTGGACACCGACCACGAAGCCTTCTCCTCCGACCCCACCATCGTCCTGGCCGATCCGGCGGAAGACTTCACCCTGCCGATGTTCATCGCCATGGACCCGCCCAAGCACGACGTGCAGCGCAAGACCGTCAGCCCCATCGTCGCCGGCCCCAACCTCGCCAAGCTGGAGCCGATCATCCGCGAGCGGGCGGCCGTCATCCTCGACGCCTGCCCGATCGGCGTCGAATTCGACTGGGTGGACAAGGTCTCCATCGAGCTGACCACCATGACGCTGGCCACCTTGTTCGACTTTCCCTGGGAGGACCGGCGCAAGCTGACCCGCTGGTCGGACGTGGCCACCGCGGCGCCGGACAGCGGCGTCTTCAGCTCCACCGACCCGGAGGCGGCCGAAAACGAGCGGCGCGCCGAGCTGTTCGAGTGCGTCGACTACTTCATGCGCCTGTGGAACGAGCGGGTGAACGCCCCGCCGCAGCCGGACTTGATCTCCATGCTGGCGCATGGCGAGGCCACGCGGAACATGGACCGAATGGAATACCTGGGGAACCTGATCCTGCTGATCGTCGGCGGCAACGACACCACCCGCAACACCATCACCGGCTCGGTGCTGGCCCTGCACCAGAACCCCGACCAGGACCGCAAGCTGCGCGACAACCCCGCCCTGATCCCTTCGATGGTCTCCGAGACCATCCGCTGGCAGACCCCGCTCGCCTACATGCGCCGGCGCGCCACCCGCGACGTCGAGCTCGGCGGCAAGACCATCAAGGCCGGCGACAAGGTGGCCATGTGGTACGTCTCCGGCAACCGCGACGAAGAGGTCATCGACCGGCCCAACGATTTCATCATCGACCGCGAGCGGGTGCGCCAGCACCTGTCCTTCGGCTTCGGCATCCACCGTTGCGTCGGCAACCGCCTGGCCGAGCTGCAGCTCAAGGTGATCTGGGAAGAGATCCTCAAGCGCTTCCCGAAGATCGAGGTCGTGGGCCCGCCGCGCCGGGTCTACTCCTCCTTCGTCAAGGGTTACGAGACCCTGCCGGTGATCATCCCGACGCGGATTTGACCTCGCGTCCGAAGCCGGAGGGGTGAAATAAGCGGCGACGCCGACGAAAGTTCCCCTCCTGGTTGATTCGGCTTGTGGCTAACAAATCCTTAACGTAGTCGGTTGGGCGAACGCCGTTTCAATCTCGTTGGGGGACTGCCCATGCGCACGAAGATTCTGCTTGCCGGCCTGGCCGCCGCCGCTTTGATGGCGGGCCATGCCTCCGCCGGCATCTCTCTGTTCGACAACTTCGACGCCGATGCGCCGCCGGTCCTCAACTGGCCGGGCGACGGCAGTTTCCTGTCCACCGGCGCGCCGGGCTCCGTGGACCTCATCGGCGCCCCGCCGCCGTTCTACGATATTGCGCCGGGCCACGGCTATTACGTCGACCTGGATGGCACCACGGGCAGCGGCAATAACCCCGCGGGCCAGCTGACCTCGGTCATGAGCTTCGGCGCCGGATCCTATACCTTGAGCTTCGACCTGGCCGGCAATCTGCGCGGTGCGCCCGCCCAGACGACCACGGTCAGCCTGGGCAGCTTTTCGACCATGCTGACGCCCGCGAACACCGACGGGTTCATGACCCACACTTTCTCGTTCACGACCACCGGCGGCAATCTGGTGTTCACCGAAGGCGGCCCGTCGAACCAGCAGGGCAACCTGCTCGACAACGTCAGCCTCGCCACGCCGGAGCCGGCGACCTGGGCGATGATGCTGATGGGTTTCGGCGGCATCGGCGGCCTGCTGCGCAGCCGTCGCCGCAAGCTCGTCTTCACCTGACGGCGCCACCGACGACAAATGGAAAGCCCCGGCCGCCCGCCGGGGCTTTTCTCGTTGCAACGGTCCGACCTAGCTGCGGCGCGACCGGGGCGCGAAGGCGAGGCTCGCCAGGGCCGCGGCGGTAAGCAGGGCCGCCATCGCCCAGGCCTCGTTGGCGGCGCGCGCGAAGGCCAGGCGCTGGATCATCGGCTGCAGCATCGCCCGCGTGGCGGGGTCGATGGGCCCGGAACCGCGCAGGGCGAACAGCTCCAAGGGGATGCCCACCGCCTTGGCGGTGGCGGCGTCGCCGGCCTGCAGCCGCGCGACGATGGCCTGCGCATGATGCGGCCCGCGGCCGTAGAGCACGGTGTCGATCAGCGCCAGGCCGATGGCCCCGCCCAGGTTGCGCATCAGGTTGAACAGGCCGCTGGCGCCGGCCACCGCCGCCTCGGCCAGATGACCCAGGGCCATGCGGGTCGGCGGCAGCAGGCAGAACATGATCGCCGCGCCGCGCACCACCTGCGGCCAGAACATCTCGGCAAACCCGGTCTGGGCGGTCTCGAAGGCGCTCATCCCCAGGCCCGCGGCGAACAGCGCGAAGCCGAAGGCGCTGAGCGCCCGCGCGCCCACCCGCCGCTCCAGGGCGACCGCGATCGGCGCCGTGGCGAGCTGCGCCACGCCGGTCACCAGCATCACCTGGCCGGTGGCCAGCGCGCCATAGCCGCGCACCGCGCCCAGGAACACCGGCATCAGATAGACCGACCCGAACAGCCCGACACCCAGCACGAAGCTCAGGAGGCAGGCCACGGCGAACCGGCGGCTCGCGAAGGCGCGCAGCTCGACCAGCGGATGGCGCGCCTTCAGGGTCCGCAGCACGAAGGCGACGCCGGCCGCCACGGTCACCGCCGCCAGGCCGAGGATCGGCGCGGAAAGCCAGCCCCGCTGCGGCGCCTCCTTCAGCCCGATCTCCAGCGCCGCCAGGGCCAGGGCCATCAGGCCCAGGGCGACCGCATCGAGCGTGCGGGCCTCGGCCCACCGCGGCGCCTCGCGCGGCAGCAGCCAGGCGGCCGATGCGGCGGCCACCACGCCGGGCGCCAAGTTGATCAGGAACAGCCAGCGCCAGCTGTAGGTCTCGGTGATCCAGCCGCCGACGATCGGCCCGACGGTGGGAGCCAGCACCGCCAGCACGCCTGCCACCGTGGTCGCCAGCGCCTGCCGGCGCTCGGAGAACAACAGGAAGACCGCGCTGAACACCGAGGGGATCAGCGTCCCGCCTGACAGGCCCTGCACGATCCGCCAGGCGATCAGGCTGGAAAACCCGCCCGACGCGGCGCAGCCCGCCGAGCTGAGAGTGAAGATCGTCAGGGCGCCCACGAACAGCCAGCGCATGGAGAGCATCCGCGTCAGCACGCCGGTCAGCGGGATCGCGATCACCTCGGCGATCAGGTAGGCGGTCTGGATCCAGGAGATCTGGTCCCCGGGCGTGCCCAGGGCGTGCTCGATGGTCGGGATCGAGGTCGCCACCACCTGGACGTCCAGGATCGCCATGAACATGCCCAGGCACATCATGGCGAAACCGGCGCCTGGCGTGGACGATCTCTGGGCGAAGGACGGCTGGGCGGTCATCGGCCGCCGACCATAGCGGCAAAAGCAAAAACCCCGGCGCTCGACCGGGGCTTGCCGTCATGCACCGGGAAACCCGCCGCGCTCAGCCCACGCCGTCGAGGTATTCGATCTCCGGCCGTCCGCCCAGCACAGCGGCGAACTTCGGCCCGGCGGCCTTGAAATAGTCCGTGCCGCCGTGATGGGTCAGGGCGTCCTGGTCCTTGTAGACCTCCAGCACCTTGTAGGTGTTGGGTTCGGTGCGGCTTTTGGTCAGCTGATAGGCGAGGTTGTCTGGTTCGTTGGCGCGCACTTGCCCGGCGAGGTCGGCGAAGAACGCCTCGAATTCGGCGGCCTTGCCCTCCTGGATCTTCAAGACCGCAATCACCCCAACCGTCATGGCGTCCTCCGAACGTCTGTTTGAATAGGGACGGTAGGGCGCTCTCCCTCAGGTGTCATCCCGGAAAGTGCGCGGCCGGATGGAAGGGCGCGGGCGGCGACGCTTCGCGAAATGACAAACTCGGTGTTCATAGGCCCCGGTCTTCGCGTGCCGCGAAACCGAGATCACAGCCGTGCCGCGGCGCCGGCAGGGTTAGCGGCGCTCGTTCCAGCCGTAGGCCACCCAGTGGTGGCCGCCCAGGTGGCGGGCTTCGATGACGCCGTCGTTGCGCCGCGCGCTCGCCGTGCGCCGCGCCCTGAGCGCCAGGCCGGCAAAGCCCAACAGGGCGCTGGCCATCACCGCGATCACCGCGACGGTGGCGGCGAACACCACCGCCAGGACCGCGCCGACCATTACCGCTGCGATGGTGGCGAGAAGACCGCCGAGCACAGCCAGGCTGCGTAGCGCGGATCCGTGACGGGCGGCGAACTCTTTCACCATGGCGTCCTCTTTGGCCCGGTTACCCGGCCTAAACCAAATATGTCGTCCCTCGGATCCCGCGCGTCAACTCCGCACAACCGGAAAGGGACGCGCCCGGCCACTCAAGCCGCACCTTGCAAGGACAGTGCCCGCCGCTCACGCATCGCCGCGTCGAACGCCGCATTGATCGCCGCGGCCTTGGCTTCGGCCACCTCGACGAACTCCGCGGGCAGGCCGCGGCCCCGCGCCCGGTCGGGATGGGCCTCGGACAGCATGGCCCGCCAGGCTGCGCGCAGTTCGGCGTCGGAGGCGTCGTGGCGCACGCCCAGCACGGCGTAGGGATCGCCGGCCTCGGCGCCCAG
Source organism: Caulobacterales bacterium (assembly GCA_044445675.1). GTDB lineage: Bacteria > Pseudomonadota > Alphaproteobacteria > Caulobacterales > Caulobacteraceae > Phenylobacterium. The sequence goes on from JBIOED010000107.1 coordinate 6,840, forward strand.
GTGCGTCGCCTTCAGCCGCCGGAACACCAGCGGGCTCTGGCCGAACAGCTGCGACACCCGCTCCAGATAGACAAGCTCGTCGCCGGTCACCACGCCGTCGGAGGTGGCGACGAAGAACAGCCCGTCAAGCACGTCCTCCAGCAGTTGCGGGCAGGCGCGGTAGCGCTTCTGGAGGCGCCGCGCATAGCCCTCGAAGCCGCGGGTGGTCTGGCGCGCCAGCTGATAGAGCCGGCGCACGTTGCCTTCGCTCGCCGCATCGGCCTGGAACACCTCGGAGAAGGCCGCGAACTCGCTGGCCTGGGCCTCGCCGTCGGCCTTGGCGAGCTTGGCCCCCAGCGCGGTGACGGCGGTCGAGAACGCCGGGTCCTCCCCCGGCAGGCCCGGAGGGCAGACGTCGCACTCGGCCTCGTCGAGGTTGCGCGCGGCGAGGCCAGCTATCTTGCGCCAGAAGCTCATTGGGATAAGCAGCCTTACGAGTGTGGCCGACCGAAGACAATCGGAGAACGGGTTAAGTTTTGGACAGGTCCTGGCGCTTCTGGATCGACCGCGGCGGGACCTTCACCGATGTCATCGGCCAGGCGCAGGACGGCGCCGAGACGTCGCTGAAGCTGCTCTCCGCCTCGCCGGCCTACCCCGACGCCGCCGTCGAGGCCATGCGCCGCATCCTGGGCGCGGCGCCCGGCGCGCCCTTCCCGGCCGCCCGGGTCGAAGCCATCAAGATGGGCACGACAGTGGCCACCAACGCGCTCCTCGAACGCGCCGGCGCCAAGACCCTGTTCGTCACCACGCAAGGTTTCGCCGACTCCGTACTGATCGGCGACCAGGCCCGGCCCGACCTCTTCGCGCTCACCATCGTGCGCCCCGCGCCCCTCTATGCCGGCGTCGTCGAGGCCGACGAGCGGCTGGACGCGGGCGGCGCGGCGGTGCGCCCGCTGGACCGCGGCGCGCTCGCCGAGAAGCTCGAGACCGCTCTTGCCCAAGGTTACGCCTCCGTCGCCATCGCCTTCCTGCACGCCGACCTCAACCCCGCCCATGAGCTGGCGGCTGGCGAGATCGCCAAGGCGGTCGGATTCAAGTTCGTGGCGTTGAGCCACGAGGTTTCACCCCTGCCCCGGTTTATTCCGCGCGCCGAAACCACCATCGCCGACGCCTATCTGACGCCGGTCCTGCAAGCCTACGTCCAACAGGTGGAAAAGGCGGTGGCCGGCGCGCCGCTGTTCTTCATGACTTCGGCCGGCGGCCTGGTCCGCGCCGAGGCCTTCCGCGGCAAGGACGCCGTGGTCTCCGGCCCGGCCGGCGGCGTGGTGGGCGTGGCCCGCACAGCCGACCGGGCGAACGCCGCCGCGGTGCTCGGCTTCGACATGGGCGGCACCTCCACCGACGTCTGCCGCTACGCCGGCCGGCTGGAACGCCGGGACACCGCCAGGGTGGCCGGCGCGAAGATCCGAAGCCCCATGCTCGACGTCGAGACGGTGGCGGCCGGCGGCGGGTCGATCCTGGCCTTCGACGGCATGCGCGCCCGCGCGGGCCCCGCCAGCGCCGGCGCCGATTCCGGCCCGGCAGCTTACGGCCGCGGCGGCCCGGCCACGGTCACCGACGCCAACCTGGTGCTGGGCCGCCTCGATCCGCGCTTCTTCCCCGCGGTCTTCGGCCCCGCCGGTGACCGGCCGCTCGATCCCGCCGCCGCCCGCGCCCGCCTGGCGGAACTCGCCGAGGCCATGGGGGCCGCCAGCGTCGAGGCCGCCGCCGAGGGCTTCGTCGCGGTCGCCGTCGAGCAGATGGCCCAGGCCGTGCGCCGCATCTCCACAGAACGCGGCTTCGACCCGCGCGACCACGCGCTCACCGCCTTCGGCGGCGCCGCCGGCCAGGTCGCCTGCCAGACCGCCGAGGCGCTGGGGGTCGGCGAAATCCTCTGCCCGCGCTACGGCAGCGTGCTCTCCGCCTGGGGCATCGGCCACGCCGAGGTCACCGCCCTGCGCCAGGCGGGGCTGGAGGCGCCCCTGGACGCCCAGGGCCTCGCCCGCGCGGAGGCCCTGCTGGCCGAGGTCGAGGCCGCCGCCCGCGCCGCCATGGCCGAGCAGGGCGCTGAAACCGCCGCCGTCCGCCGGACCCTTCGCCTGCGTTACGACGGCGCCGACGCGGAACTGCCGGTCCCGCTCATCGATCTCGCAAAGGCCAAGGCCGAGTTCGAAACCGCCCACCGCCGCCTGTTCGGCTTCACCGAACCCGACCGCCCCATCCTGATCGCCGCGGTGGAGGCGGAGGCGATCTCCCTCCCTTCTCCCCTTGTGGGAGAAGGTGTCGCCCGAAGGGTGACGGATGAGGGGTCACACGCCGCCGTCGGCGCGACCCCTCATCCGAGCCGCTTCGCGGCCCACCTTCTCCCGCAAGGGGAGAAGGACTCGCTCAAAATGTTCGCCCACGGCGCCTGGCAGGACGCGCCCGTCGTGCTCGCCGAGGCCCTGACCCAAGCTGACGGCCCCGCGCTCATCGTCCGGACCGACACCCAGATCTCTGTCGCCCCCGGCTGGCGGGCCACGGCGCAGGCCGACGGGCTCATCCGCCTGACCCGCATCGCCGCCGCGGCCCGCCAGGCCATCGCGCTCGACCAGCCCGATCCCGTCACCCTGGAGCTGTTCAACCGCCGCTTCATGGGCGTGGCCGAGGCCATGGGCGCGGCGCTGGAGCGCACCGCCCACTCGGTGAACATCAAGGAGCGGCTCGACTTCTCCTGCGCCCTGTTCGACGCCGACGGCGGCCTGGTCGCCAACGCGCCGCACATGCCGGTGCACCTGGGCTCCATGGGCGCCTCCGTCCGCGCCGTCCGCGACCGCCACCCGACGCTGCACCCCGGCGAGGCCTTCGCGCTCAACAACCCCTACGCCGGCGGCACTCACCTGCCCGACATCACCGTGGTCATGCCGGTGTTCATGCCGGACGCAGATCAGCCCGCCTTCTACGTCGCCGCCCGCGGCCACCATGCCGACGTGGGTGGAGTGCAGCCCGGCTCCATGCCGCCCTTCTCGCGGACCATCGGCGAGGAAGGGGTCATGCTGGACGCGCTGCCGATCATGCGCGAGGGCCGGTTCCTGGAGGCGCAGACCCGTGCGGCGCTCACCGCCGGCCGCTGGCCCGCGCGCAACCCCGACCAGAACCTAGCCGACCTCAAGGCGCAGATCGCCGCCTGCCAGGCCGGCGCGGCGTCGGTGTCGGAGATGATCGGCGCCTACGGCGCCGACGCCGTCGCCCGCTACATGGGCTTCGTGCAGGAGAACGCCGCGGCGGCCGTCCGCCGCGCCATCGGCAAGCTTACGGACGGCTTTGCCCGCGTGCCGATGGACGGCGGCGGCGAGATCGTCGTCGCCACCACCGTGGACGCCGCCCAGGGCGAGGCGACCCTCGATTTCCGGGACAGCGCCGAGCAGCTGCCCACCAATTTCAACGCCCCTTCGGCCATCGTCGACGCCGCGGCGCTCTACGTCTTCCGCACGCTGGTGGACGACGACATTCCGCTGAACTCCGGCTGCCTGGAGCCGCTGAACATCCTGACCCGGCCGGGTTCGATGCTCGATCCGCGCCCGCCGGCCGCCGTGGTCGCCGGCAACGTCGAGACCAGCCAGCACGTGGTGGACGCGCTCTATGCCGCCCTGGGCGTCATGGCCAACAGCCTGGGCACCATGAGCAACTTCACCTTCGGCGACGCGGCCCGCCAGTATTACGAGACCCTCTGCGGCGGCTGCGGCGCCACGGCCCATTCCCCCGGGGCCAGCGCGGTCCACACCCACATGACCAACTCGCGGCTCACCGACCCGGAGGTCCTCGAACGTCGCTTCCCGGTCCGTGTCGAGAGCTTCGGCGTGCGCCACGGCTCCGGCGGGGCGGGCGCACAGCCCGGCGGGGACGGCGCGGTCCGCCGCATCCGCTTCCTCGCGCCCATGGAAGCGGCCCTGCTCTCCTCCCGCCGCGAGCATGCGCCACAGGGGTTGATGGGTGGCGGGCCGGCGCTTCCGGGACGTCAGCGTTTGATTGCCGCCTCGGGGGCGGCTACAGACCTCCCCGGCTGCTTCGCCCTCGACGTCCAGGCCGGCGACATCATCGAGATCGAGACGCCGGGCGGCGGCGGTTACGGTCCCGCCTGAATTTCGCTGAAATCCTCAAGGTATCTGTCGTCCATGTCTCCGATCCTCCTCGCCCTCGCCCTGTTCCTGCAAGGCCAGCCGGCCGCGGCCGCCCCCGCCCCCGCCGAGGCCGCAACGCCGCCCGCCGACGCCACGGCCTCCGCCGAGGCCGCGCCACAGGACCGCTTCCCGGCCGGCGCGCCGCATGACGACTACCAGTTCGTCGCCTGGTGCTACGGATCCCTGCGCGGCTACCTCGACCTGCACCAGCAGGTGATGCCGGAAGTCACCCGCATCGAGAGCACCTATCGCCCGCCGGGCCGCAAGCTCTCCGACGACCTCAAGGTCTATGCGGACATGCAGAAGGACGGCCGCCGCCAGCTGAAGGTCTTCCAGGACGCCCTCACCGCCGCCGAGAAGGCCAGCCTGCGCCCGATCAACACCGTCGGCGCCGCAGCGGTGCGCAAGGGCCGCTCCATGTGGCAGGCCGCGCCCTCGGTCACGCCGGCCCGCCTCGCCCAGGAATGGATGAGCTGGGCGTTGCCGGCGCGTTGCGAGACCACCGCCAAGGCCCTGGAGGCCAAGGCGACCCTGATGGGCGCCTCCTTCAAGGTGAACGACGGGCCGGACGCGCCGGCGGCCGACGCCGCCCCCAAG
>JBIOED010000108.1:0-11591 GCA_044445675.1 Caulobacterales bacterium
ATCCTGACTTGTGCGTGAAATCCGGTCTGATCAAATCCGGACCCGGCCGTCACACCCCTACCGGAACGGCGGTTCGTCGAAGCTTCTGAGCTTGCGCGAGTGCAGGCGCGGGCCTTCCTGGCGCAGCAGGTCCATGGTGGCTATGCCGATCTGCAGGTGCTGGCCGATGGCCCGGTCGTAGAAGGCGTTGGCCTGGCCGGGCAGCTTGATCTCCCCGTGCAACGGCTTGTCCGAGACGCAGAGCAGGGTCCCGTAGGGCACGCGGAAGCGGTAGCCCTGGGTGGCGATGGTGGCGCTCTCCATGTCGATGGCCACCGCGCGGCTCTGGTTGAAGCGCAGCGCGCTGGAGGAGTAGCGGAGTTCCCAGTTGCGGTCGTCGGTGGTCACCACCGTGCCGGTGCGCAGCCGGCGCTTCAGCACCTCGCCGGTCTCGCCGGTGACGATCTCGGCGGCGCGGTTCAGGGCCACCTGCACCTCGGCGATCGGTGGGATCGGGATCTCCGTCGGCAGCGCCTCGTCCAGCACGTGGTCGTCGCGCAGGTAGGCGTGGGCCAGGACGTAGTCGCCGATGGTCTGGGATCCGCGCAGGCCGCCGCAGTGGCCGATCATCAGCCACGCCTGCGGGCGCAGCACCGCCAGGTGGTCGCAGATGGTCTTGGCGTTGGACGGGCCGACGCCGATGTTGACCAGGGTGATCCCTGCCCCGTTCTTCGCCATCAGGTGGTAGGCGGGCATCTGGTGCTTGCGCCACGCGGCGGCCTGCACCACCGCCTCCGGGTCGGGCGTATCGGCGTCCACCAGCACATTGCCCGCCGCCGAGAGCGCCGTGTACGGCCCGCCGGCCTTGATCTGCTCGCAGGCCCAGCGGACGAACTCGTCGACGTAGCGGATGTAGTTGGTGAACAGGATGTAGGGCTGAACGTGCTCGGCGGGCGCGCCGGTGTAGTGGGTCAGGCGCGCCAGTGAGAAATCGGTCCTCAGGCCATCGAACAGCGCCATGGGCCGGGGCTCGTCGCCGTCCTGCGACCAGGACCCATCGGCGATCTCGTCGCCGATGAAGGCCAGTTCCGTGGTCGGGAAGTGCCGGGCGATCTCCGCCGAGCCGATGTCGGCCAGCGCCGCGTCGGCCTGCCCGTCCAGCACATAGGGGAACGGCATCTCCTGGGTCGAGCGGCCGACCTCGACCTCCACCTTGAAGTCCTGCATCAACAGGCTGAGCTGCTCGATCAGGTAGCCGCGGAACAGCGCCGGCTTGGTCACGGTGATCGCGTAGCGGCCGGGCGCGCCAATGCGGGCGTAGGCCCGGCCGATCCGCGGGAAGGGTTCGCCCGCCGGCCAGTGCAGCCGAAGCTCCGGGTAGACGAAGGCCCCGGCGGCGCGGACGGCCGGGTCCGGCGGCGGCCCTCCGGCCAGGAATTCCTTCAGGGCGCCCCTCAGGGCTTCGACCGTCGCGCGGTATTCGTGTTCCAGCCGATCCACGATGCCGGCGGCGTCTGTCTTCGATGTCATCGCCTCTTTATAGCGGCGCCGTGCGCCGGTTGCGAGGCTCGCCGGCGATGCGCCATCGCCGCTGCGCGCGCAGGTTGCCGGTGCGCCCGGTAACTCAGGCTGCTATGCACCCCTTGAAGTGTGGGCTGCGTTTTCGCCAGGCGTCTCGGTCGAGGGCTGTTGGGATGGGCGCCAGAGTCGAACGGCGACTGACGGCGATCCTCGCCGCGGACGTCTCCGGCTACAGCCGTCTCGTCGCCGCCGACGAGGAAGGCACCCTGGCGCAGGTGGCGTCGCATCTGCGCGATGTGATCCAGCCGGCGGTCGAGGATCACGGCGGCCAGGTCATCAAGACGACCGGAGACGGCGTCCTGGCAGCCTTCGCCAGTGTGGTCAGCGCCCTGCAATGCGCCCTCCGCATCCAGGCAGCCATGGCGGACCGCAACGCCGAGGCGGCCGTCGGCCGGCGCATCGACTTCCGGATGGGGCTGCACGCGGCGGACGTGGTGGTCGAAGGCGGCGACATCTTCGGCGACGGCGTGAACGTCACCGCCCGCCTGGAATCCCTCGCCGATCCCGGCGGCATCTGCGTCTCGGGCCGCGTGCAGGAGGATACCCACGGCCGCGTCGAGGTGGAGTTCGACGATCTCGGCGAACAGAGCGTGAAGAACATGCCCCGGCCGGTACGCACCTTCCGCGTGCTCGGGGTCGGCCGCGCGGCGGCCCGGCAAGCGCCGCTCGAGTTGCCGGCCAAGCCGTCGATCGTCGTGCTGCCGTTCGAGAACCGCAGCGGCGACCCCGAACAGGAATACTTCGCCGACGCGATCACCGAAGACATCGTCACGGCGCTGTCGAAGTGGCGCTGGTTCTTCGTCATCGGCCGCAATTCCAGCTTCACCTACAAGGGCCGGCCCGTCGACGTGACCCGGGTCGGCCAGGAACTGGGCGTGCGCTACGTGCTGCAAGGCAGCGTGCGCAAGCTCGGGCGCCGCGTGCGGGTAAGCGCGCAACTGACCGACGCGACCAGCGCGACCAACATCTGGGCCGAAAGCTACGATCGGCAGCTGGAGACTCTACTGGACCTGCAGGACGAGATCACCGAGCAGGTGGTGGGCGCCATCGAGCCGGCGATGCTGCACAGCGAAGGCGCGCGGGCCTCACGCAAGAACCCTGGCGACCTCAATGCCCTAGACTGCTTCCAGCGCGGCATGTGGCATCTGAACAAGGTGTCGCAGCCGGAAAATCGCCTGGCGCTGCAGCTGTTCCGCGAAGCCATCGCCCGCGATCCGGAGCTTGCCCTGGGTCATATCGGCCTCGCCCGCGCCCTCTACGGCGGCGCCATCTATGGCTGGTCGGATCGGGCCTGGGCCGATCTCCAGGACGCGCGGGCCTCCGCCCACACCGCCATTCGCCTGGATCCGCGCGACGCCTACGCGCATTTCGCCTCGTCGGGCGCCTCGTTGTACCTTCGTCGTCACAGCGAGGCATTGCAGGAAGCCCGCAAGGCCGTCGCGCTCAACTCCAACTTCGGCTTCGGCCATTTCAGGCTGGGCCAGGTGTTGATCTACGCCGGCCACGCCGCCGAAGCGGTCGCGCCGATCGAGCGCAGCCTGCGCTACAGCCCCTACGATCCGCAGTTGGGCGCGATGCTCAGCCTGCTCGCCCTGGCCCACTATCACGCCGGCGACTATGCCGAGGCGGTCCGGCAGGCCGAGCGCGCCGCGGCGATACCCGACATCCGCGGCGCCGGCATCCTGGCCGCCAGCCTGGCGCGGATGGGTCGCACGGACGACGCGCGCCGGGCGTTCCCGCCGCAGCTTGAAGAGCTCGCCGGCGCCCACCAGATGCGCTTCGCGCCCTACGCCCGCGAAAGCGACCGCGAGGACTTCATCGAGGGCCTGCGCCTGGCCGGCATCGGAACCGCCATGCAGGACGCGATCAGCTAGCCGCGGAGGTCTCCAGCGGATGCCGGTCGTCGGGATAGCGGCTCCTGAGCAGCACGGTGATGCCGCCGCGCGTCAGATTGGTGTCGGGGGCCTGCCACAGGCTGAGCTCGTAGTCGTAGCCCGGCGCCCAGGAGAAGTTGATCGGGGTCGGCGGGCTGGTGGACAGGGCGTAGCGGATCACGCTGCGGAGCGCCTCGGTGAAACTCCCCGGCAGCTTTGCGACGTAGCTGTTCCACGCGCGATGCAACGGCGTGCTGGCCTCCTCCAGGAAGCTCAGGTCGAGCGGCGCGCCCTCTGCGAAATGCGCCTTACACTGGGCCGCGAACGCGTCGATACGATCGGGATGGAAATGGTGGTTGAGCTTCAGGGAATAGGTTTGCAGCATCGGCATGGGTCAGGTCCCTCTGAGAGGCCGGCGAAACCGCCGGCTGGTTGAATCACCATCACGCGGAACACCGGACGATACCCGGGCCTGCGCCCGCGTAACCTCGACCGTTACAGTCATACAGGTTGACGCGGCGCCTGACGACTCTGCGCGCGGTGGCCAGATCAGGCGGCGGACTGCTCGTCGACCAGGCGTCGGAGCCGCGCCTCGGCGGCGATGCGGACGCCGGCCGGCGTCACCTCGATCCAGCCTTCCCGGACCCATTCGCGAAGCTTGCGGTTGACCTTCTCGCGCGAGGCGCCGACCCGCCGCGCCAGTTCCGACTGGGTCAGCGCGATCAGGGCGCGCGCGTTCTGCTCGCCGACCAGCAGCTGCGCGAGGCGCCCGCCGACGTCCAGCGTCGTACGCGCCTCCAGCGCCGCGTTGCTGCGGCGCAGCCGGCCGCTCATTTCGGCGAGAAGGGCGACGGCCGCCTGCGGTTCCGCCTCCAGGGCCTCGATCAGGGCGGTGCGGGGAATCCGCCAGGCCCGGGTGCGCCGGGTGGCCGCCATGTCGGCCGACCGGGGCTCGCCGTCCAGCACGGCCATCTCGCCGGCGAGGTCGCCGCGGCCCAGGGCGACCAGGCGCAGGTCCCGCCCGCCGGGGGAACTGGTGCGCACCTCGACCTCGCCGTCGAGGATCACATAGACCGCGTCGCCGGGATCGCCCCGGCGGCACAGATAGGCCCCGGGGCTCAGGTCTACGGGGGCGCCGCGATGCGCCAGCCTGGCGCACGCCGCGGGAGAAAGTACGCCCAGGACCTCGCTGTCCTTGAGGGCCGCGAGGACCTGGTCCAGGGGATCTGACGTCGAAGAGGGCATCGCCCGCCGCAGCCTTGATGCGGCGAAGGGCGAGAGCGCCCGCCTGCGCACCGATCGCCACCTTAGCATGAAGACGACGATCGGGCGCAGAGGCTCCAGACTGGGCACGCAAGGCACGGCTCAATGCGTATTGCGGCTCGCCAGCAGGACAGTCTTCTGCGGCGCGTAGAGCGCCGTCACGATCGGGGCGTCGAGCGAACTCACCGCCTTGGCGACCATGCGGGCTTCACAGGCGCTTTGCTGGGCGGAACGACCCAGGGCGCGATAGTCGCCCACGTCGCAGAACCGCTTGGCGGCGGTGGTGATGCGCTTGAACGCCACCTTGGCGCCTTGGTCGCTGGAGATGTTCAGGTCGCCCAGGCGGACAACCATGATGTCGTCGGTGGCGCGCGCGGCGGTCCCGCCGAGCAGGGAGGTCGCCATCAGGGCGGCGAAGATGATGCTACGGGTCATCGGAAGGTTCCTTGAAGTGGTCCGTCGCGGGTTGCGACAACCAACCTTCTAGGGTCCCGCGGCCGGCCCGGCTGTGACCCGCGTCACAGGCCGCACGGGGATGGACGCGGCCCGGCTTCCCGGCGACAAAGGCCGCCAGAATTTTCGCGTCGGGGCCCGCATGAACCGCCTTTTCACCTTCCTCATCGTCGCCGCCATGGTGCTGGGCGTCGCCGTCGGCTGGGGGGTGAACCAATATGCAAGCCCGGCCTCCGCCAAGGCGGTCGCCGAGAACCTGTCGATCGTCACCGACGTTTTCCTGCGGCTGATCAAGATGATCATCGCGCCGCTGGTGTTCTCCACCCTGGTGGCCGGCATCGCCCACATGGAGGACGCCTCGACCATCGGCCGGGTGGGCGCCAAGACCCTGGGCTGGTTCGTCTCGGCCTCGCTGGTCTCGCTGACCATCGGCCTGATCATGGTCCACATCATCCAGCCGGGGGTCGGCATGCACCTGGTCGCCGAGCCGACGGCGGCCGGGGCGGCGGTCGACATGACCAAGTTCAACCTGAAGGACTTCGTCAGCCACATCTTCCCCAAGTCCATCGTCGAGGCGATGGCCAACAACGAGATCCTGCAGATCGTCATCTTCTCGGTGTTCTTCGGCACCGCCGTCTCGGCCGTCGAGGATCGGGCGCCCGCGGTGCTGGCGCTCGTCGAGCAGGTGTCGGCGATCATGCTGAAGGTCACCGGCTATGTGATGAAGACCGCGCCCCTGGCGATCTTCGCGGCCCTCGCGGCGACGGTCGCCACCCAGGGCATCGGCGTGCTGGCCACCTACGCCAAGTTCGTCGGCGGCTTCTACCTGTCGCTGGGCCTGCTCTGGGCGCTGCTGATCGCCGTCCTGGTGCTGATCGTCGGCCGCCGGGCGCTCAAGCTGATCCTGGCGATCCGCAGCCCCGCGCTGCTGGCCTTCTCCACCGCCTCGTCCGAGGCCGCCTATCCCGGCACCCTGGAGGCGCTGCAGGAATGGGGCGTGTCGCGGCGGGTGGCGAGCTTCGTCCTGCCGCTGGGCTACTCGTTCAACCTCGACGGCACGATGATGTACTGCACCTTCGCGACCCTGTTCGTCGCCCAGGCCTATGGCATCCACATGGGCATCGGCCAGCAGATCACCATGCTGCTGCTGCTGATGGTCACGTCCAAGGGCGTGGCCGGGGTGCCGCGCGCCTCGCTGGTGGTGATCTCCGCGACCCTGACCTACTTCCGCCTGCCGGAAGCCGGCCTGTTGCTGATCCTCGCCGTCGACAACCTGCTCGACATGGGCCGCTCGGCCACCAACGTGGTGGGCAATTCGGTGGCCGCCGCCGTGGTCGCCAAGTGGGAGAACCAGATCGAACTCCCGAAGACCGCAGACCAGGTCATCGCCGAAGCCGCGGCATAGCCGCCGTTAGGCATGTCGTTTAACGGGGCGTTCGCCCCGACCGCGCTATCTCGCTGGGAGCATCCTTTTCCCGCCGCGAGGCCCTCCGACCGTGCCCGACCGCGCCCAGAACCTCAGCGACCTGACGGCGCGCGTGGCGCAGCTCGAATCCGAGCGCGCGCTGACGCTGCGGCTGGCCCAGACCGACTCCCTGACCGGCCTGGTCAACCGCGGCGCCTTCACCGCGGCGCTGTGCGAGCGGCTGGAGGCCGCCGCGGCCCACGGCGGGCGCGTGGCGCTGTTCGTGGTCGACCTCGACCGCTTCAAGCACCTGAACGATACCCTGGGCCACCACGCCGGCGACCTGTTCCTGGCCGAGGTCGGCGAGCGCCTGCGGGCCGACGCCGCGCCTGACGAGCTGGTGGCCCGGCTGGGCGGCGACGAGTTCGCCCTGATCTCCCCGCTGACGCCCGGCGATCCCGACCCCGCTCGGCGCGCCCAGCGGCTGGTGAGGCTGCTGACCCGGCCGCACGCGATCTACGGCCGCATGGTCGCGCCGGGCGCCTCGGTGGGCGTGGCGGTCTATCCCGGCGACGCGCCCGACGCCGGCGACCTGCAGCGCTTCGCCGACCTGGCGCTCTATCGGGCGAAGCTGCAGGGCGGCCGCAAATGGTCGGCCTTCGACGCGGAGCTGCGCGAGGAGAACCAGCGCCGCCGCAGCCTGGAGGCCGACCTGCGGCGCGGCATCCCGGCCGGCGAGATCGAGCCCTGGTTCCAGCCGGTGGTCGACGCCAGGGACGGCCGCATCGTGGGCGTCGAGACGCTGGCCCGCTGGCGGCATCCCGAACAGGGGCTGCTCCTGCCCGGCGCCTTCGTGCCCATGGCCGAGGAACTGGGCCTGATCGGCCGCATCGACGAGGCGGTGTTCGAGGCCGGTTGCCGGCGCGCCGCCCCCTGGGTCGCGGCCGGCCTGATCGAGGCGGTGTCGTTCAACGTCTCGCCGCGCGACCTGATGGACCCGGCCTTCTCGCGCAAGCTGATCGGCCGCCTGGGCAAGACCGCCCTGCCCGCCACCGCGCTGACCGTCGAGATCACCGAAACCTTCCTGTTGCAGGACCTGGCGCTGTCGCGGCGGCACATCGAGCGGCTGAACGCCAAGGGCGTGCGCATCGCGCTCGACGACTTCGGCACCGGCTATTCGAACCTGCGCGCGCTGATGCACCTGCCGATCCAGACGGTGAAGCTGGACCGCAGCCTGATCTGCGATCTCGCCAAGGACGCCCGCGTCGCCAAGCTGGTGGGTTCGATGCTGCACGCCGCCCGGGCGCTGGGCATCCGCATCGTCGCCGAGGGCGTCGAGGACGAGGCCCAGGCGATCATCCTGCGCGCCGCCGGCTGCGACCGGATGCAGGGCTATTGGTTCGCCCGGCCCATGCCGGCCGACCAGATGGAGGAACGGCTGCGTGAATCGCACGCCGCCGCGCCGCGTGCGTTCACCGCCGAGCCGGCCCGCCGGCGCTCGCACGGCTAGGCGGCCGTCGGCGGATGTCGATGCTGGCGATGTTGTCGGTGTAGCGCAGGGTCTCGAGCACCGCCTGGTCGTCGTCCTTGCATTCGACGTCGATCCGCCGGACCGTGCGCCCGGCCACATCGATCAGATTGAACCGATAGTTCGGCATGTCGCCGTTCCGCCAAACACCTTAACCCTTGGAAAAGGCTCACGCCGGCGGCGGGCCGTCAATTATGGGCCGTTTATGGCGCCCACCGCGGCCCTCAAGCCTCCACCACCGCCTTGCCCACCGGGGTCAGCGACAGGATCGCCAGCTTCACGTGCTGCCAGGCGAATGGCAGGCCGATGATCGTCACGCCCAGCGCCACCGCCAGCACCAGATGGTGCAGCGCCAGCCACCAGCCCGCGAAGATGAACCACACGATGTTCAAGAGCGTGCTCACCCCGTCGTCCGGCCGGTCGACCACCATCTTGCCGAACGGCCAGTAGCTGAACCCCGCCATGCGGAACGCCGCCGGCGTCCACGGCAGGCCGATGACGGTGATCGCCAGGATCACGCCGGCCAGGATCCACAGGCTGCCGGATATCCAGCCGCCGAACACGAACCACAGCAGGTTCAGCAACAGGCGCATGGGGCGTGTCCTTAGGGGTCAAACCCGCGCTGGACGCGGGCCGCCGCATTGTGAACAAGCTTGCCGGCTTGGTCGCGTCTCAAATGACATCGCTCGCGCGCAAGCTCGCCCGTGCGGCGGGCCTCGCCTTGGCGTGCGCCGCCGCCATCGCCCTGCCGGCCCAGGCCGCCCGCCCCGGCCATGCCAGCCATGCGGCCCACGCCCGCCAACAGATCGGCTATTCCGCGGCCGCCAAGCAGGTGCTCGACCGCGCCCGCGCGGCGGCGGGCGGGGCCGGCTGGAACCTGCTGCGCGGCTGGCATGAGACGGGCCGCGAGGGAGGCCAGCGCTACGAGAGCTGGTTCGACCCTTTGCGTTACGGGATGCGCGTCGAGACCCGCGGGGCCGGCGGCCTCTCGGTCCAGGGCTACAACGGCCAGGGCGACTGGCGAATCCGGCCGAACGGCGACACCGTCGCCATCGACGACCGGGCGGCCGTGGCCCGGACGCGCACCGCCGCCTTCATGGGCGCCAGCGGCTTCTTCTACCCCGGCCGGTTCGACGCCCGCGGCGAGTCGCTGGGGGTCCGCCAGAGCGGCGGACGGGCGTTCGACGTGGTCGAGGTCGTGCCCTGGGGCGGCGCGGCGCGGGAACTGTGGTTCGACCGCCGCACCCATCTGCTCGGCCGCGTCGTCGACCGCACGGCGCCGCAGGCGGTCACGGTAGAGTTTTCGGACTATCGCCGCGTCGGTCCGATCCGCGTGGCCTTCCACGACACGGTTCACGGCCCGGCCGGCGTCGAGGCGCGCGACATCGACGCCGTGGTCTTCACCCCCGCCGACCGGGCGCTGTTCAGCCTGCCGCGCACCGGCGCCCCGCCGGCGGCGCCCTGAAAAGGCGCGCTTGGGGCGGATCCTCATTTGGTCGTCATGGCCGGCCTTGTGCCGGCCACCCAAGATCACGACGCTCTCAGGAAGGGGTTCGGCGACGCCCGTGGACATCCTTGACCACGGAGTTCATGGATGGCCGGCACTAGGCCGGCCATGACGATCTGAGAGGAGGACGTGATCCGGCGCCCCGCCGGCGGCGCCCTGAAAAGGCCCAACGCGCGTGGCAATCGCCGAACGCTCCCTCGCAGGCTTGGGCGGATGTTGCGGGGGATAAGTCGGCCCGATTGCCGCGCCCGGCTTCCAAGAGGGCGCGACTCAGCCATTCTGCCCTCCTGAGGGTGCCGATCGGATTGCAGCCATGGCTGATGCAACTTACGTCGCGTTCGTACCCACCAAGAAGCGCGACCGCCTGCGCGAAATGCTCCAGACCGAGGACACCGGCGAACTCGTCTGGCGCGAGCGCCGCAGCCTGTTCGGCAGCGAGTTCTACTTTTCCGGCCCGCCCGCCCTGGCGCGCCGCGCCCAGGCCTTCGTCGCCCAATGGGTCATCTCCGACTAGGGTCCGCGCATCCCGCGCGCGCGATCCCGAGACGCCCCTCAGCCGCCATCCCGCTCCGCGTCCCGCGCGCGCTTCCACCCCGGCCGCTTAGCGAGCGCGTTGAGCTGCCGCTGCAGGGGCGCGGCCTCCCGCTTCGTGGCCTTCAGCCCGAACAGCCCGTGGCGATCGGAGATGGCCAGCATCTGGTCCAGGTACCACCACTCGCGGATCTCGCAGGCCCGCGACACCTCCGCCGCGAACGCAGGCCAGCGCGCCACCCAATGATAGAACGTCTCGGCGCAGGGCATGTCCGGCTCGGCCCCCAGGCTGCGCAGCGAAGCCCCGCAGACGATGCGGTGGCCGACCGCCTCGATGAGTTCCGGCGTGCAGCGCACCGGCGGCCGCGCGCGCCGCCCGACCTCGAAGGCGATGCGCATCGCCTGGTCCCAGTCCGGCTGCTCGCGCCGCCAGCGCGTGGCCGCCTGCCGACCCGGCAGCGAAGGGTCCGCCGCCAGCATCTGCGCCCAGCGTTCGCCCCGGGCCACGCGCAGCAGGATGCGGTCGGCTGCCGCCGGGTCGAACCTGGGCCATCGCGCCAGGCCGCGATTGTGCGCGCCCAGGCGTTCCTAGCGCGCGCCACGCACCCGCCACAGCGCCTCCTGGAACCCGATCTGCGTGCGCCGCCAGTAGCGGTAGGTCGCCGCCCCCGGCATCCCGGGCGTCCCCACCACGGCCTTGATCCGCTCGCCCGCCGCCACGCGCGCCAGGAACGCCGCGGCCACCGCCTCGTCGAAGGCGAACCGCCGCATCCAGTCCGCCCGCCGCCGCGCCGCCGCCAGCGCGGCCCCGAACGCCGGATCCCGCCGCGCCCAGATCGACACGCTCTCGGCGCACGGCAGCGCCGCATCCCCCCGGCAGATCGCCTTCACCGTCTCCCCCGCCGCCACCCGCGCGAGGATCTGCTGCTTGACCGGTGGGGCGTAGGCGGGGCGCATGGAGCGAGGATAACGCAGGACCGCGGAATATTAGAACATTTAGTGAACAGATGTCGTGCGGGCGCGCCGGAGAGGCCCTAAGCTGAGCTTTCCCCGCCCGAGACGATCCGGACATTTAGGTCCGATCTTCGTTGACTCTCGGACCATAATGTCCGACGTTGAGCATGAACCGCGACCAGCTCCTCCGCGCGCTGCGCCGATACTGCCGGGCCAACGGTCTCGAAGCGCCTCGCTTCGTCGCCCGGCATGGCAGGGGCGGACATGGCCGCATCTTCATCGGCGAGGTGTTCACCACGATCCCATGGGGCGAACTGAAGGCGCCCACCCGCGAGGGGATCCTGAGACAGCTCGGGCTCCCCAAGGATTCGATCTAGCCGCCAATGAAGTCCGGTCGCAGCGCGCGGCCCTGCCGAAGAAGCCAAACCATGCGTCCTCTGACCTACTATGCTTACATCCACGAAGCTGCGCCCGGCGACTGGCTGGTGCGGTTTTGCGACATTCCCGAAGCGATCA
>JBIOED010000109.1:0-11542 GCA_044445675.1 Caulobacterales bacterium
CCCCCGGCCCCCGCCGGGCTGGGCCGCCCCCCCCCCCGGGGCGGGCGCCTGGGGCGCCGGCCCCCGGCCGGTGGTCAACGGCCGCGCGGAACTCATCGCCGCGCTCAGCCGCGACGGCGTGGCCGCGAGCTTCGCGGGCCATCCACAGATCCTCTCACCCGTCACGCGTCGGGTCGAGCGCGCCGCCCTGGCGGCGATCGCCGACGGCCCCGCCGACCTCGCTGGCCTGCACCCCGACCTGCGCTTTCCGGTGATCGTGCGGCCCATCGGCTCCCACGCCGGCAAGGGCCTTGAGAAGCTCGACAGCCCCGCGGCGCTAGGCGCCTACCTCCAGGCCCGGCCCGAACGTGAATTCTTCGTCGCCGCCTTCGCCGACTACGCGGGCGCCGACGGCCTGTACCGCAAGCTGCGCGTGGTGTTCGTCAACGGCGCCCCGTTCGTCGCCCACCTGGCCGTCTCGGGGCGCTGGATGGTGCACTACCTGAACGCCGACATGGACCAGGCCGCCCACCGGCTTGAGGAGGCCGAGATGATGGCCGGCTTCGACCAGGGCTTCGCCGCGCGCCACCGCGAGGCCTTCGAGGCGCTCCACGCCACATTCGGCCTCGACTACTTCGGCATCGACTGCGCGGAAACCGCCGACGGCCGCCTGCTGGTGTTCGAAGCCGACGTGGCGATGATCGTCCACGCCATGGATTCCACCGAGTCGCATCCCTACAAGAAGCCCGCCATGGCCAAGCTGTTCGCCGGTTTCATCGCAGGCCTCGCCGCGTCTGCAGCGCGCCACCGCCAGGCGGCCTGATCGGCGCAAGCCTTCCCCTGTCCGCTGGGCCGGCCTAGGCTCGCGCCCATGGCCGTCGCCTTCACCCGCGAGGAAGACTACGAATCCCAGGCGGCGAACCTGCCGGACCGCCCGGTCTCGCCGCATCCGAACCTGGTCACCCCCGGCGGCCTGGCCGCCATCGAAGCCCAGCTCGCCGCCGCGCGCGCCGCCTATGCCGCGGCCCAGGCGCAAGGCGGGATCAGCGCCGACCGCACCGCCATGGCCCGCGCCACCCGCGACCTGCGCTACTGGTCCGCCCGCCGGGCCAGCGCCCAGCTCGTCGAGCCGGCGGGCCCGCCTGGAACGGTCCAGTTCGGCAACAGCGTGACCTTCGAGCGCGCGGACGGCCGCCGCCAGACCTTCCGCATCGTCGGCGAAGACGAGGCCGATCCGGCCGCCGGCAGCGTTTCCCACGTCTCGCCGCTGGCCCGCAGCCTGCTGGGCAAGGCCGTCGGCGACACCGCCCCGGTCAACGGCGCCGAGGTCGAGGTCATCGCCGTAAGCTGACGCCGCCCTGGCGCGCACGCGGAAAACAGCGGTCTCGCCCAAGTAGGGACAAGGCCTTTCGCCAAGCTCGTCGAGGCTCTAGGGAGAGGCCATGACGGACTTCCGGCGCATCCTGGGCCTCGCCGCCGCGCTGGTTCTGCTCGCCGGCGCCGCGGCGGCGCGGCCGATCCTGGTCGGCTTCTACCTGCCGTGGGATGCGGCCTCGCGGGCCTCGGTGCTGCAGCACGCGGGCGCCCTCGACGTCCTGGCCCCGATGTCCGGCGCGCTGGATTCGCCCTCAGGCTCGATCCGCTGGCAGGCCGATCCGGCCCGCGCCGCGGCCCCGGCCGGCCGGGGAAAGCCCGCCAAGACGCCCAAGGTCTTCCCCATCGTCTCCAACGCCCACGACAATATCTGGGACGCCGCCGCCGCCGACGGCGCCCTGCTCGATCCCCAGGCCGGCGCGGCCTTCATCGGCGCCCTCGTCGACCAGGCCAGGGCCCAGGGCTACGGCGGCTACATCCTCGACTTCGAGACCCTCAGCCCGTCGGCGGCGGCGGCCTATCCGGCGTTCCTCGCCCGGTTGCGCCTGGCGCTGAAGCCGCTCGGGCGCGAGCTGTGGGTGACCGCCGGTCTCGCCGCCGACCCCGCCCTGGTGCGCCAGCTCGCCGACGCCACCGACGCGGTGGTGCTGATGGCCTACGACCAGTGCTGGGTGAACAGCACGCCCGGCCCGATCGCCGGCCAGGGCTGGCTGCAGGCCGCGCTCGACGCCAAGCTCGGCGCTCCGGGGGCCGACCCTGGCCATTTCGTCGTGGCCCTGGGCGCCTATGGCTACGACTGGCCGCAGGGCCGGCCGGCCGCGGTGATCTCCGCCCCGGACGCCGCCCAGCTCGCCAGGGGCGCCGGCCAGACGGTGGCCCGCGAACTTCCCGCCGCCAATCCGCACTTCGCCTATGCCGCCTCGGACGGGCAGGCCCACGCGGTCTGGTATCTCGACGCCCAGGCCTTCAAGGCCCAGCGCGCCGCCGTCGAGGCTCGCCGGGTCCGCGGCGTGGCCGTCTGGCGGCTCGGCCTCGAAGATCCGGCCATCTGGAGCAAGGCAGTCCCCCCCCAGGTCACCGCGCCGCCCCCCGCCGCGCCCCGGCCGCCCTGCGTGGCCCTGCCGGCAGCCCGCTAGACGGCGATTCCGCCTCGGGCCACGAGTTGCCCCTTCCTCCTCGAGGGCTAGCGGATTCACATCCTGATAATAGCTGTGTTATCAACAGCCTATAAGGAGATATTTCGCTCATCCTTCTCCCCTTGTGGGAGAAGGTGGCCCCGAAGGGGTCGGATGAGGGGTCGACGGAATCTTTCCAGATATCACGTTGACTTTAATCGTAAATCTCGATGAGCCCCCTCATCCGACCTGCTTCGCAGGCCACCTTCTCCCACAGGGGGAGAAGGATAGCTTCAGTGAGCCGCAGCGAAGACGTGTGCAGGCCAGAAACGCCTCCCACCGTAGCTTTCAGGCTTGTTCAGCACCGCCGCCTCCGTCTCGCCATGCGGCGCGTACAATGATCACACGATGTCCCGCCGACCCGAGCCCGGATTGGATCCCATGAGCTGCAAACCTCGCCTGATGTCCGCCCTCGCGGCCCTGGGTCTGGCCGCGGTCGCCGGGGCCGCCCAGGCCCAGCCGCTGGACCTGCGCCTGCCCGAGGGCGCGCTCCCGCCGCTCGCCGCCGCCCCGCGGCTCGGCCAGCCGGCGCGCGCCGTCCCCGACCTCGCCAATCCCCTCGACCCGCTCGCCCGGCCCGCCCTGCAGCCGGGCGCCGTCGAGACCGCCGTCTTCGCCCGCACCGCCGTCGAGCGCCGGGTCGCCGGTCGCGACAACCTCACCGGCTCGCTGGGCTTCCTCTGCGGCCTGCAGCCCGGCCACAACGACGCTGGCGGCGCCGCGGCCTATGGCGTCGATCCCCACGGCCGCTTCGTCGGCACGAAGTTCAGCCTCGCCTTCCGATAAGCGGCGTCGAGGCCTTTACCCTCGCCCCGGATCGACCGCATAGTCGGGCGGTATCGAGTGGGGGAATTTCGTGATGATCGGCAGGATTTTCGGCGCGGCGCTGGCGCTTGTCTCCACCTTGGGCGTCGCCCAGGCGGCCACGGCCCAGGACCTGCGGCCGGACCAGGTCCGCTTCCGCGCGATCTACAAGGAGCTGGTGGAGACCAACACCTCGCTGTCGGTGGGCAGCTGCACCGCCGCGGCCGCCAAGATGGGCGCGCACCTGAAGGCGGCCGGCTTCACCGACGCCCAGCTCACCTACTTCTCCACCCCCGAACACCCCAAGGACGGCGGCCTGGTGGCCATCTACCCTGGGACCAGCAAGACGGCGCGGCCGATGCTGCTGCTCGGCCACCTCGACGTGGTCGAGGCCAAGCGCGCCGACTGGACCCGCGATCCTTTCAGCTTCATCGAGGAGAACGGCTACTTCTACGGCCGCGGCGTGTCGGACATGAAGGTGATCGACGCCACCTGGGTGGACATGCTGGTCCGCTTCAAGGAGCAGCACTACCGGCCCAAGCGCACCATCAAACTGGCCCTGACCTGCGGCGAGGAGACGCTCGCGGCCTTCAACGGCGCCGACTGGTTGGCCCATAACAAGCGCGACCTGATTGACGCGGCCTTCGCGCTCAACGAGGGCGGCGGCGGCCGGGCGGACAAGGACGGCAAGCTGCAGAGCCAGGGCGTGCAGGTCGGCGAAAAGGTCGTCCAGCAGTTCCGCATGGAGACCACCAACGCCGGCGGCCATTCCTCCGTGCCGATCCGCGACAACGCCATCTACCAGCTGGCTCAAGGCCTCTTGAAGGTCCGCGACTACGAGTTCCCGCTGCAGATGAACGACACCACCCGCGCCTTCTTCGCCAAGGCCGGCGCGGGGCGCGACGACGCCACCGGCCGGGCCATGGTGGCGATCGCCCGCGATCCCACGGACACGGCCGCCGAGGCCGAGCTCAACAAGGACCGCGGCTTCCACTCCATGCTGCGCACCACTTGCGTCGCCACCCTGCTGAACGGCGGCCACGCCGAGAACGCCCTGCCCCAGCGCGCCGACGCCAACATCAACTGCCGGATGTTCCCGGGCGACACCATGGAGGACACCAGGGCCCGGCTGGAGGCCGCCATCGACGATCCGGGCGTCAAGCTGACCCCGCTGCCGCCGATCCGCGCCCGGCCGACCCCGCCGCCCCTGGACCCGAAGATCATCGGCCCGATGGAGAAGGTCGCCGCCAAATATTTCCCGGGCGTGCCGGTGGTGCCGACCATGTCCACGGGGGCCAGCGACGCCATCTACCTGTCGCCGGTCGGCATCCCCACCTACGGCGTGCCGGGCTTCTGGTCCGGCCCCGAGGGCTCCGGCGCCCATGGGCTCAACGAGCACATGTCGGTCAAGTCGGTCTTCACCGGCCGCGACTACCTGACCGACCTCGTCAAGACCTACGCCGACGAGGGTTGAGCCGCGCCCGGTCGTCTTGTCCGGACAGGTTTTTCCTGTCGCCGGCGGGCAAATTGGGCTTGGGTCAGGGTCTGAGCCCCTGCGCGCACGATTGCGAGACGCCATGCCGACCCCGCCCCGCCTGAAGAAGAGCGAGACGCTCGAAATCCGCCTGCCCTATGCCACCAAGCTTGCCTTCATGGCGCATTGCCGCGCCGAGGGCCGCTCGGCCAGCGAAACCCTGCGCCACTTCATCGACGGGGATCTGGACGGGCGCGAGACCGCGCGCCGCACGGCGCGCGGTGCGCGCCGCCTGGTCGCCGGCGCCCTGATCGCCGCGGCCATGGGCGCGGTCGCGCTGCCGTCCCTCGCCCACCCGGGCCAGCGCGCCGAGTTCGACCGCCTCGACCTCGACGGCGACCACGCCATCAGCCTGGCCGAGTTCGCCCGGCTGGACGCCAACCACGACGGCAAGGTCAGCTTCGCCGAGTTCCGCGCCGGCCTCGCCGCACCCGCCGCAAGAACCGGTCGCAGTCCAGGCTGAGCCAGATCCAGGGCTACGACGGGATGGCTTAGGGCTGGAAGATCGCGACCCGCAGCACCAGCGCGCGGCGCGCGCGGGCGTCATGGATTGCGGCTCTTGGCCGCGCGGACCTTCGTCGGCTGGCCGAGGGTGTGCGGCTTCCGTCGCGGCGGCTCGATCGTCATCCTGTCGGGACAGGCGGCAGACCTGTCCCGACACCGCGCCCGCGGTTCACCCCCGTTCACGGCGCCGGCAGGGCCACTGTCGGAAAAGCTTCACCGCCCTGACATCAATCCTCTCGAACCTCGTCGTTAGCGCAATCCGCGAGGGGATGGCCCAGCCGGCCTTCCCGAAATGGAGTGTCGCGGATGCGGTCGTCGATTGGGTTTGTTCTGATGTTGTCCGCCAGCGCCCTGGCGCTTGCCGCGGGGGCGGCCCACGCCGCCGATTCGAGTTCCGCCGAAGCCGCGACCGTCGACGCGCTGGTGGTGACGGCCCCGCGCGAAGAGGACCAGGCGCGGATGCGTCAGCAGGACGCCCAGAACCTGATCGAAGTGCAGTCGGCCGAGACCATCGCCAAATATCCCGATTTCAACGCTGCGGAGGCGCTCGGGCGGGTTCCGGGCGTGTCGCTTTCCAGCGACACCGGCGAAGGCCGCTTCGTCAATATCCGTGGAATCGACGCCAACCTGAACGGGGCGACCTATGGCGGGGTCGTGCTGCTGAACACCAACGCCGGCGGCACCTCGGCCGGGGGCGGCGGCCGCGCGGTCGAGTTCGACACGATCCCGACCGGGGCGATCGACGGCATCGTGGTCACCAAGACCCGCCTGCCGGAACAGGAGGGCGAAGGCCTGGGCGGCAATGTCGAACTGACGCCGCGCAGCGCGGCCAACTTGACCACGCCCTTCCTAGATGGGGCGCTGGGCTGGGGCTACGAGGCGCTGCACCGCCACACCGGGCCGGTGAACGTCGAACTGGCCGGCGGCGCCCGGTTCGGCTTTGGCGATCATGGCGTGATCGTCGAAGGCGACGGCCAGGCCCAGCCCCTGCGCGCCGGATGGATGTCCAATCCCACGCCGTTTTCATTCGTGCTGAGCGCGTCGCGCAAAGATGACCGGCGCGGCATCGACGACCTGGAAGAGAGCTACATCGATGCCAGCACCCCGCCGACCGACAAGACCGCCCACCAGTATGACTTCCGGCGCTACGACTACCATCGGCGCCGCTTCGGCTATGGCGGGGAGTTCGATTTCCAGCCGAACGAGGACCACAGCTATTTCCTGCGCGCCAGCGTCGCCGGCTACATTGAGGCGCAGCACAAGAACTTCCTGCTGCTGCGGCACATGGAGGCCGGGACCAACGCCACCGGGGCGGTCGTCGCCGATCCCAAGGATCCCAACGGCTTCCTGACCACCACGACCCCGGCGATCACCCTGACCGACGAGCAGGAGACGCACCGCAATCAGGTCTACGTGGTCGGCGGTAAGGATCGTTTCGGCGACCTGATGGTCGACTACCGCGCCTCCTACAGCCGCGCGACCTTTGCGGTGGGCTACAACCTCGGGGCCACGTTCAACGGTCCGGCCGGCGCGCCGCTCGCCTACGACAACGTCACCGACGCCAATTTCCCGCGCTTCGCCTTCACCACCGACGCCGCCCACCCGACGCCGTTCAATCCCAACGACGCGACCCAGTACCGGCTGGCCAGCCTCTTCAACTCCTCGGAATTCGACGTCGACCAGGAGTACGCCTACGCCGCCAATGCCCAGGTCCCTGTCCATTTGGTCAATGACAGCGACCGGGTGAAGTTCGGCCTGGAGGCCCGCCTGCGCGACAAGACGGTCGATCCGATCGCCTTCAGCGGCCTCAGCGCGCCCGATATCGCCCTGTCTGCCGCCTCCGGACCGGCCAACACCTATTACCAGGGGCGCTACACCAACGGCCCGTTCATCGACCGCTACGCGATCCGGCGGATCGTACAGTCGGAGCGTGGTCAGATCACCTCGGCGACCGACCCGAACGGCTTCTTCCGCGCGCGGGAGGACATCTATGCCGGCTATGGTCAGTACACGACCGATATCGGACCGTGGAGCTTCCTCGCCGGCGCGCGGGTCGAGAAGACCCGGGCGGCCTATACGGCCTTCGTCACCCAGGACGCCAATGCGCCGGTGCTCAGCAGCCGCTCGGCGGACTACACCAACGTCTTCCCGACCGCGCAGGTGAAATACACCGTCTCGCCAGACCTCATCCTGCGGGCGATCTACTCGACCGGCATCGCACGGCCCGGGTTCGAGCAGAACAAGGCGACCGCCTCGCTCAACACCACCAACGATCCCGGAACGGTGCTGATTTCCCGCGGCAATCCGGCGCTGAAGCCGACCACCGGCGACAATTTCGACCTGTCCGTGGAATATTTCCTGCCGAACGGCGGCATCGTGGAGGCCGGCCTCTTCGACAAGCAGTTCAGCGACTACGTCGTCCCGCGCGTGCAGCACGGGATCACCACCGATCCGCTTGCGCCCGGCCAGCTCGCCAATGTCACCAGCTTCCTGAACATCTCGTCGGCCTACGCCCGGGGCGCCGAGTTCGCCTATCACCAGAAGTTCGTCTTCCTGCCGCAGCCGTTTGACGGCGTCGGGCTGGAGGCCAATCTGACGCTGGTGGACTCCCGCATCCTCGAATACGACGCGGCCACCAGCGGCTCGGGGACCGACCAGTTCGGCCTGCTGCCCGGGACCTCCAAAATGACCTGGAACCTGGCCGGCTTCTACGAGGCCAACGGAATCCAGGCCCGGCTCTCGGCGCAGTACGTCAGCCACAGCCTCTTCGGACTGGGCGGCGACAAGCCGCTCGACGTGATCCAGGACCAGCGGCTGACCATGGACTTCACCTCGAGCTACCAGATCGATCCGCGCCTCAGCGTCTACTTCAACGCCAAGAACCTTCTCAACACGCCGCTCCGCTACTACGAGGGCGACCCGAGCCGGCCGATCCAGCGCGAACTCTACGACGTGACCTACGAGGCGGGCATCCGCTTCAAGCTCTGAACCCTGAAAGGAAGCGTCGATGAACCGCGCCAACACGACCTTGATCGGCTGTCTCGCAACACTGGTGGCCTCGACCGCGCCGGTGGTCGGGGCGTCGGCCGCAGCCTTGCCCCGCTACGCCCACGTCCTGGTCATCGTGGAGGAGAACAAGGACTACGCCCAGGTGCTGAGCGGGACCTTCGCGCCGAACCTCGCGCGGCTCGCCAGGACCTATGGCGAGGCGACCAACTTCTTTGCCGAGGTCCACCCCAGCGAGGCCAACTATGTCGCCCTGCTGGGCGGCGACACCTTCGGCATCCACGACGACGACGCCTTCTACTGCAAGCCGGGCATGGGCGCCGACCCGGCGTGCGGCGGCGCCGGCGCGCCCGGCTATGCGTCCCACAGCGTCCCGGGCCCACACCTGGGCCAGCAACTCGAAGACGCCGGCCTCACCTGGAAGGGCTATTACGAGGACCTGCCCGCGCCGGGTTCGCTCGCCGTCACCGCCGGCAAGCTGCCGACCGCCGCCGGCCCGCGTCCGGCAGCGCTCTATGCCTCCAAGCACTCAGGCTTCCTGAATTTCGAAGCCGTGCAGCGCGACCCGAAGCGCGCCGACCATATCGTCGATTTCCACCGGCTCGACGCCGACATCGCCGCCGATCGACTGCCGGCCTTCGCCCTGATCGTTCCCAACCAGTGCAACGAGATGCACGGCCTGCACGGCGAGGGCGTGCCCCCCGATTGCGACGGCGCCAATGTCGGGGCCCTGATCGCGCGCGGCGACCGCGAGATCGGGACCCTGGTCAGCCGGCTTCAGAAGACCGCCGCCTGGCAGGGCGCGGAAAACATGGCCATCGTGATCACCTTCGACGAGGGCGCCGGCAAGCTGCGCGGCGGCTGTTGCGGCGTGACCCCGCACGCGCCGTCCAATTTCGGAGGCGGCCACATCCCGACCGTGGTGATCACCAATCACGGGCCGCGCGGCGCGAAGGACCCGACCGCCTACAACCACTACTCGATGCTGCGCACGTTCGAGGACCTGTTCGGCTTGAGTGACCACCTGCGCCACGCCAGCGACCTTCGCGGCGGGGTCGTCTCGATGGCGCCCCTGTTCTGAGGCTGCGACGGCTCTAGTCGTCGCAGCTCAGGCGGTAGCCGATGCCGGGCTCGGTCATCAGCAGCTCCGGGCTCGACGGGTTGGCCTCCAGCTTCTGGCGCAGCTGGGCCATCAGCACGCGCACGAACTGGGCGTCGGCGTTGGTGTCGCTGCCCCAGACCGCCTGGATGATCTGCCGGTGGGTGACCACTCGCCCCGCGTGACCGGCCAGGATGCGCAAAAGCTGGTACTCGCGCGGCGTCAGCCGCACCTCCTCGCCCTGGATCATCACCCGGCGGGCCGGGAAGTTGATCTCCAGCCCGCCGAACTGGAATCGGGGTTGGGCGGAGAACCGCCGCTCGCGCCCGCGCAGCACCGCGCGGATCCGCGCCAGGAGCTCGCCGACCCCTACCGGCTTGTTGACGAAGTCGTCGGCGCCCAGGTCCAGGGCGGCGATCTTCTCGCTTTCCAGGTCCCGCGCCGACAGCACGATGATCGGCGCGTCGGACCATTCGCGGATGCGCTGGATCACCTCCTTGCCGTCCATGTCGGGCAGGCCGAGGTCGAGGATCACCACTTCGCTCCCCTCGCTGGCCAGCTGCGCCAGCGCGCCCTCGCCGTTCTCCGCCGTGGAGACCGCAAAGCCCGCAGCGCTCAGCGCCGGGGTCAGCGCGCGCACGATCTGCGGCTCGTCGTCGACGATCAGCAGCCGGCCCAGGTTTCCGTTCATCCCCACCCCCTCATCGCCGCGGCCTCGCCCTCAAGCCGCCTTGGCCGCGGGCAACATCAGCGACAGAACCATGCCGCTGGGCGCGTCGGTGCGCAGCCCCGCGGTCGCCTCGCCGCCCATCCCGTGCATGACCCCGCGCACGATGGAAAGCCCCAGCCCCGTGCCCGGCGTGCGCCTGGCCGCCGCTCCCCGGTAGAACTTGTCGAACAGCTTGGGCAGCTCGCCCTCCGGCACGCCCGGCCCCTCGTCGGCCACCTGCACCACCACCTGGCCGTCCCGCGGGAAGCTGCAGAGCGAGATGGCCCCGCCGTCGGGCGTGTAGCGGATGGCGTTCTCCAGCACATTGGCCAGCGCCACCTCGAACAGCACCGGATCGCCCAGCGCCACCCCGGCGCCGGCCCCAAGCGCGCAGGCGATGGTGCGCCGGCCGCGCAGCCGCTCGAACCGCCGGCGCGTGCGGTCGACCACCTCGTCCAGGTCGAAGGCCGCGGTCTCGGCGTCCAGCGCCCCGCTCTCCAGCCGCGTCATGTTCAGGAGGTTGGTCACGAAGGCGTTCAGCCGCTCGGCCTCCTCCTGGATGGTGACCGTCAGGTCGTGGCGGGTCTTGGCGTCGAACTGCTCGCCGAATTCCTGCAGCGAGCTGGCCGAGGCGAGCACTGCGGCCAGCGGCGTGCGCAGGTCGTGGCTGATCGACGACAGCAGGGCGTTGCGCAGGTCCTCGGTGCGCGCCCGGGCCTCGGCGCCGGCCTTGCCCACCGCCAGCTGCGCCCGCGCCGTGGCCGCCGCGCCGGCGTCGGCCAGGATCTGGACCAGATCCTCCTCGTCCTGCTCGGGCGGGGGCTCGGCGCGCCAGCCGGCCACCGCCCCGCCGGTCAGGTAGCGCACCCGCCAGCCCGCCGCCTCGATGGTCCGGGGCGCCGCGCCAGCCTCCAGCGCCAGGGCGCGGGCGGCGCTCAGCACCATCGGCGCCGGCGCCTCGCCGCCCGCCGCGCACACCACCTCACCGTCCAGCACGAAGGCCTGGCCCCGCACCGCGGCGGCCAGATGGTCGGCCAGCCGGCTGCGGATCGCCGCCGGGTCGTCGGAGGCCGAGAACTCCCGCGTCGCCTCGAACAGCACCGCGGTGGCCACCGCCCGGGCCTGCGCCCGCTTGGCCTCGTCGCGCACCCGCCCGGTCAGGTTGCCCATCAGGAGCGCCACGGTGGGGAAGGTCAGCAGCACCAGCACGTCCTCGGCGGTGTAGGACGCCGCGCTGAACTGGGTGTTGGCCACGTAGAAGTTGTAGATGATGAACGAGGCGAAGGCCGCCAGGTAGCCCGGCCCCGACCCCACCAGATAGGCGGTCACCAGCACCCCCACCAGATAGGCCCCGGCCA
>JBIOED010000110.1:0-11501 GCA_044445675.1 Caulobacterales bacterium
ACCACGCCGGCTGTGCGTGGGCCGGTAAAGCCCATGGCCAACAAGACGAGGTCGGCCTTCAAGGTGAAGGTCGAGCCCGCCACCTCCTGCATCCGCATCCGCCCGTCCTCGCCCGCGCCCCATTCCAGCCGCACGCATTCCAGCTCGGCGATCCGGCCGTCGCGGCCCAGCGCGCGCCGGGTGGCGACGGCGAAGTCGCGCTCGCAGCCCTCCTCCTGGCTGGACGAGGTGCGCAGCTTCAGCGGCCAGTCGGGCCAGGTCAGCGACTTGTCCTCCCGCTCGGGCGGCTGGGGCAGGATCTCCAGCTGGGTGACCGAGGCCGCGCCCTGTCGGTTGGAGGTGCCGATGCAGTCGCTGCCGGTATCGCCGCCGCCGATCACCACCACATGCTTGCCGGCCGCCGAGATCGTCCCGGCGGGAGCGGCGATGGAGTCCGGATCGCCAGCGTTGCGCTTGTTCTGCTGGGTCAGGAACGCCATGGCGTGGTGCACGCCGTCCAGGTCGCGGCCCGGGACCTCAAGGTCGCGCCCGGCCTCCGCCCCGCCGGCCATGACCAGCACGTCATAGTCGTCCAGCAGGCGCTGCACCGAGACCGTAACGCCAACCTCGAAGTTGGTGCGGAAGATCACACCCTCGGCCTCCATCTGCCGGACGCGCCGGTCGATGAGATGCTTTTCCATCTTGAAGTCGGGGATGCCGTAGCGCAGCAGGCCGCCGATCCGGTCAGACTTCTCGAACACCGTCGGCGCGTGGCCGGCGCGGGCCAGCTGTTGCGCGCAGGCGAGGCCCGCGGGGCCGGAGCCCACCACCGCGATCCGCTTGCCGGTGCCGCGCGGCGACATCTGCGGCCTGATCCAGCCCTCCTCCCAGCCGCGGTCGACGATCTGACATTCGATGGTCTTGATGGTCACCGGGTTGTCGTCGATGTTCAGCGTGCAGGAGGCTTCGCAGGGCGCGGGGCAGACTCGGCCGGTGAACTCGGGGAAATTGTTGGTCGACTGCAGATTGTCCAGCGCCGCCTTCCACTGGTCGCGATAGACCAGGGTGTTGAAGTCCGGGATCTGGTTGTTGACCGGACAGCCCTGGTGGCAGAACGGGATGCCGCAATCCATGCAGCGCGCCGCCTGGCGGCCCACCTCGGGTAAGGGCAGCGGCTGGACGAATTCCTTCCAGGTCTTCAGGCGCGACTCGACCTTTTCGTAGGTGCGGTCGTTGCGCTCGATCTCAAGGAAGCCGGTGGGCTTGCCCATCGGGGATACTCCGGAACTGAAGGGCTATTCCGCGGCGACGGCGGGCGCCGTCTCGCGGTCGGAGGCGAACTCCAGCAGGGCTTTGCGGTAGTCGGTGGGCATCACCTTCACGAACGAGCCCAGCGCCTGGTCCCAGTTGGCCAGGATCTCGGCGGCGCGCGCGCTCCGGGTGTGCAGGTGGTGGCGCTCGACCAGGATGCGAAGCCGCTCGGCGTCGAAGCGCAGCATGTCCCCCATGCCGTTGTCCTCGACGGATACCGGCCGCTGCTTCGGGCGATGCGGTTCGTCGGCGCTGTTGACGGGGCCAGGCGTCGCCGGCGTGATGGCTCCGAGCTCCACCATCGCCTTGTTGCAATGCGGTTCGAAACGGCCGGCGGGGTCGTAGACATAGGCCACCCCGCCGCTCATGCCGGCGGCGAAGTTGCGGCCGGTGTCGCCCAGCACCACGACGACGCCCCCGGTCATGTATTCGCAGCCGTGGTCGCCCAGGCCCTCGACCACCGTCACCGCGCCAGAGTTGCGCACGGCGAAGCGTTCGCCGGCCACGCCCTCGAAATAGGCCTCCCCGGCGATGGCCCCATAAAGGACGGTGTTGCCGACGATGATGTTGCGGGTGGGTTCGCGGCGCGCCTCCGGCGGCTGGCGCACCACCACGCGGCCGCCGGACAGGCCCTTGCCGACATAGTCGTTGGCGTCGCCGATCAGCTCCAGCGATACCCCGTGCGCAGCGAAGGCCCCGAAGCTCTGGCCGGCGTTGCCGCGGAAGGTCAGCGAGATGGTGTCGTCCGGCAGGCCGGCGTGGCCATAGCGGCGCGCCACCTCGCCTGAAAGCATGGCGCCCACCGTGCGGTTGACGTTGCGAACCGCATATTCCCCGCGCACCGGCTTGCCGCCGTCGAGCGCTGCCCTGGCCGCCTCGATCAGGGTGTTGTCCAGCGCCTTGCCGAGGCCGTGGTCCTGGCGGTCCTGGTTCCAGAGGCCCTTCGCAGCCCCCGCCGGCGCGGCGTAGAGCAGGCGCGAAAGGTCGATCCCCTGCGCCTTCCAGTGCTCCAGCGCTGGATTGACGTCGAGGCGGTCGACGCGGCCGATCATCTCGTTGACCGTCGCAAAGCCCATCTGCGCCATGATCTCGCGCAGCTCTTCGGCCACGAAGAAGAAGAAGTTGATGACGTGCTCGGGCTGGCCGGTGAACCGCGCGCGCAGCACCGGGTCCTGCGTCGCCACGCCCACCGGGCAGGTGTTGAGGTGGCACTTGCGCATCATGATACAGCCGGCCGCGATCAGCGGCGCGGTAGCGAAGCCGAACTCGTCGGCCCCCAGCAACGCGCCGATCGCCACGTCGCGCCCGGTGCGCAGGCCGCCGTCCACCTGCACCGCGATGCGGGTGCGCAGGCCGTTCAGCAGCAGGGTCTGCTGGGTCTCGGCGAGGCCGATTTCCCAGGGCGAGCCGGCGTGGGTCAGCGAGGTCAGCGGCGAGGCGCCCGTGCCGCCTTCGAAGCCGGAGATGGTGACGTGGTCGGCCCGCGCCTTGGCCACCCCGGCGGCGACCGTGCCGACACCGACCTCCGAGACCAATTTTACTGAAATCCTGGCCTGTTGGTTGACGTTCTTGAGGTCATGGATGAGCTGGGCCAGGTCCTCGATCGAATAGATGTCGTGGTGCGGCGGCGGGCTGATCAGGCCGACGCCCGGCGTCGAGTGCCGAACCCGGGCGATGTTGGCATCGACCTTGTGGCCGGGCAGCTGGCCGCCCTCGCCGGGCTTGGCGCCCTGGGCCATCTTGATCTGGATGTCATCGGCGTTGACCAGGTATTCGGCGGTCACCCCGAAGCGGCCCGACGCCACCTGCTTGATCGCCGATCGCATCGAATCGCCGTTGGGCAGGGCCTTGTAGCGATCCGATTCCTCTCCGCCCTCACCGGTGTTGGAACGGCCGCCGATGCGGTTCATGGCGATGGCCAGCGTGGTGTGCGCCTCGCGGCTGATCGAGCCGAAGCTCATGGCGCCGGTGGAGAAGCGCTTGACGATCTCGGCCGCCGGCTCGACGTCCTCCAGCGGGATCGCCGCCTCGCCGGGCTTCAGCCGCATCAAGCCGCGCAGCGTCAGCAAGCGTTCGGACTGCTCGTTGACGGTGCGGGCGAACTCCCGGTAGGCGTCCGGAAGGTTACCGCGCACCGCGTGCTGCAGATTGGCCACCGAGTCCGGCGTCCAGGCATGGCTCTCGCCGCGCAGCCGCCAGGCATACTGGCCGCCGACGTCGAGCATGGCGGCGTAGATCGGATTGTCGCCATAGGCGTCGCGGTGACGGCGGATGGCCTCGCCGGCAACCTCCGCCAGGCCGACGCCCTCGATGGCCGAGGCGGTGCCGGTGAAATACTTCTCGATCAAGGCCGACGACAGGCCCACCGCGTCGAAGATCTGGGCGCCGCAATAGGACTGGTAGGTGGAGATGCCCATCTTGGACATCACCTTCAGCACGCCCTTGCCGATGGCCTTGATGTAGTTCTTGCGGACCTCGTAGGCGGTCTGGGACAGGCCGTTCTGGGTGCGCAGCGCCTCAAGGGTCTGGAACGCCAGATAGGGGTTCACCGCCTCGGCGCCATAGCCCGCCAGCACGCAGAAATGGTGCACCTCGCGCGCTTCGCCGGTCTCGATGACCAGGCCGGTCTGCATGCGCAGGCCCTGGCGGATCAGGTGGTGGTGCACGGCGGCGGTGGCCAGGGCGGCGGGGATCGGCGCCCGGTCGGGCCCCGTCGTCCGGTCCGAGAGGATCAGGATGTTCATGTCCGCCAGGACCGCGTCGGTGGCCTCGCGGCACAGGCGCTCGATGGCCGGCTCCAGGCCGTTGGCGCCTTCGGCGGCCGGCCAGGTGGTGTCGAGCGTGGCGGTGCGGAACGCGCCGTCCAAAAGCTCGTTGATCGCGCGGATCTTGGCCAGGTCCTCGTCGGTGAGGATGGGCTGGGCGACCTCCAGGCGCTTGTGCGTCCCCGCTTGGCGACCGAGCAGATTGGGCCGCGGGCCGATCATCGAGACCAGGCTCATCACCAGTTCCTCGCGGATCGGGTCGATGGGCGGATTGGTGACCTGGGCGAAGTTCTGCTTGAAGTAGTCGTAGAGCAGCTTCGGCCTGCGCGAGAGCACCGCGATGGGCGTGTCGAAGCCCATGGAGCCGATGGGATCCTCGCCGGCCTTGGCCATCGGCTCCAGGAAGAACGCCAAGTCTTCCTGGGTGTAGCCGAAGGCCTGCTGGCGATCGAGCAGGGTCGCCGGATCGTTGGGGAGCGGCCCCTCCGGCTCGGCGGCCAGCGCCAGGTCTTCAAGCTTGAACTGGGTTTCGCTCAGCCATTCCTCATAGGGCGCGGCTTCGGAGAGGGAGCGCTTGATCTCCTCGTCCTCGATGATCCGGCCCTCTTCCATGTCGATCAGCAGCATCTTGCCAGGCTGCAGACGCCACTTGCGGACGATGCGCTCCTCGGGAACGTCGAGCACCCCGACCTCGGAGGCCATGATCACATGATCCTGGTCGGTGATGATGAAGCGCGCCGGGCGCAGGCCGTTGCGGTCGAGCGTCGCGCCGATCTGCCGGCCATCGGTGAAGGCTACCGCCGCCGGGCCGTCCCAGGGCTCCATCAGGGCGGCGTGGTACTCGTAGAAGGCGCGGCGCTTGGCGTCCATCAGCGGGTTGCCGGCCCAGGCCTCGGGCATCAGCATCATCACCGCCTGCGCCAGCGGATAGCCGCCGGCCACCAGAAGTTCGAGCGCATTGTCCAGGCAGGCGGTGTCCGACTGGCCGTGCGGGATCAGCGGCCACATCTTGTTGAGGTCGGGCCCCAGCAGATCGCTCTCCAGCGTGCGCCGGCGGGCGTTCATCCAGTTCACGTTGCCGCGAACGGTGTTGATCTCGCCGTTGTGGGCGATGAACCGATAGGGGTGGGCCAGGCGCCACGACGGGAAGGTGTTGGTGGAGAACCGCTGGTGGACCAGCGCCAGCGCCGACTCCGTCAAGGGATCAGTGAGGTCCTTGTAGAAGGTTCCCACCTGTCCTGCGAGCAGCAGGCCCTTGTAGACCACCGTCCGCGTCGACATTGAGGGGATGTAGAGCTGGGCCACACCCGGCAGATTGTGCTTGCGGGCCAGTTCCGTCAGCGGGTTCTGGGTCTGCTTGCGCACGGCCAGCAGCTTGCGTTCATGGGCGTCCTGGTCGCGGACGTTGGGGCCGCGGCCGATGATCGCCTGGCGGATCACCGGCATCTGGGCCAGCACCGCCTCGCCGAGGCCCGTCGTGTCGGTCGGCACGTCGCGCCAGCCGATCAGGGGCTGCTTTTCCACCGTCAGGAAGTGGCCGAGCTGGGCCATGGCCACGGTGCGCGCCGCGTCGTCCTGCGGCAGGAAGCACATGGCGACCGCATATTCGCCGGCCGGCGGCAGGGTCAGGCCCTCCTGGCCGGCCCAGTCGCGCAGCAGGGCGTCGGGGATCTGGATCAGGCAGCCGGCGCCGTCGCCCACCAGCGGGTCGGCGCCCACCGCGCCCCGATGGTCGAGGTTGACCAGGATCTGCAGGCCGGCCTCGATCACCTCGTGCGATTTGCGGCCCTTGATGTTGGCCACAAAGCCGACGCCGCACGAGTCATGCTCGTTCGCCGGATCGTACAGTCCCTGCTTCTCGGGGAAGCCCATCTCGTCCTCGTAAATCCAGGCCTAATACGCACGCCAAAACGCGGCCGAACCTCACATTCTTGAGAGGCCGGTCGTCTTAGCGGGCATCTACCCGGCAAGATCGCCCCGTGTCGATGGGGCGAAAGCTGACGCCGTGGAAGATTTTTCTAATGCCTGAAAAAGCGGCGCCTATGGCGCGACGAGCGGTTGCCTCGCGCTGCAGCCCATCCATCCTTGCCCCGCGCGGCGGTAAACGCTCGCCCGATAGGCGCCCGGCCGCAGCCTGGCGACGGCGTAGGCGCCCGCGAAACCGCTCGACTGCGCCGCGGGGTTCGCGAAGTGCGCCGCCACGTCGGGGCGCGACTTGTCGACGCGCAGGGCGGCGAGCGCGTCGAGCCCAGGCCCGCGCAGCCGCACGAAACCTTCGGGCGAGGTCGCCGAGGGCGCCAGCTCGGACAGCCAGCCGCTCACCTTGAGCATGTCGCCGCCATGTCCACCGAGCGAGAGCGTCGCGACCTCGACATTGCAGGCGCCGCTGAGCCGAGCTGCGTCCAGGGCCGCAAGGACTGCCGGCGTCCCGGGCGTCAGGGCCGGCGCCGCCGAGGCGCCGGACGCGACGGGCGCCACCCTAGGCCCCAGAACCTGATCGATCCTGGCGCGCGCCTCGTCCGACGGCGGCGGCCCCTCGCCCATCGAAACCCGCAGGCCGGACTCGACGACTTCCAGGATCACGACATTGGGCTTGAAGCGGGCGATCAGGTCCGGCCGCCAGAACCCGTCCTGATTGTGCGCCAGGACGATCCGGCTGAAGTGCGGCAGCAGCATCGGCAGGAGTTCGTTGGAGAACGAATCCCGCGTCATGAGCAGAACCGGCTTCCCCGTCTGCCCGGTGTCGATGACCTGCGGCCCGGTCCAGTTCCGTTTACCGGAAAGGTAGGTGACGCGCATTCGCGCCTCGTCGCGAGGGTTGTCGATCCGCGGGAAAACGACGTCCACGAAGCTCGCGACGCCCAACATCAGCGCCAGGTCCCTCGGCGAATGCGCCGGTCCTCGCGTGACAACGGCGAAGGCCGATAGCGGCAGCGGGCCATCCGCCAGTCCCATGCCGTGGAGCTTGCCCATCAGGCCGGCATAGCCAGCGTAGGCGCCGTAGGCCGTCCAGTGCGTGTCGTGCCGGCTGAAGGTCTTGCGCGCCCGTCGGGTCGCCTGGGCGATAGGTTCGTAGAGGTAGAGGGCTTCTCCTGCACCCGTCGTCCGGGCGAGTTGCGGAAGGGTGATCGTGGGCCGATGCGGGTTCGGCCCATGATACCAGGCGGGGCCGAATTGCGGATAGATCGTCTCCTTGGCGGGCGGCGCCACCACCAGATAGCCGATGCCCCGGGCGCGCAGGAACTCTGTCCGGCCGGCCAGCGTCGACAACCAGCCGCGCACGTCGGACCCGCTCATCGGCGGATCGTCGCGCGCCGCGCCGAGGTGGGTGTCGTTGTCGTAGAACAACCAGCCTCGCCGCCCGACGATCACCCGAGGCGATCCGCTCACGCCGGCGAGCATGCGGGCGCGGTTCAGCACCCCGATGAGATGGCGCCGGACCGGGAAGTGGTCAGCCACATAGGCGTCGGCCGACTTGCGGAATGCAGGGATGTCCCCGAGCCGGCGGGGCCAAGCCGGCCGGGCGGCCAGGGGGCGATTTTCCTGGATACCGGGCGCGCGGACCCAGCGCGGGGCCAGCCACGCCGCCGCCATCAGCGCCAGGATTGTCCCGATCAGCAGGCGCCAGTGGAAGCTGGAGGCGTACACCGCGCTAGAACCGGAAATAGAGGAAGGGATTGAGGGTCGATCCCACGAGGACCGCCACCGACAGGACGAATCCGGCCGCCAGGAGCGGGATCGGCAGGGCGTGGACGCTGCGGGTCTCCAGCCTGGCCGGCAAGTCGGGTCGCGACGGCTCAGCCCGAGGCGCGTCCAGCCGGCTCATCAGCCCAGGCAGCAAGGGCATGGCCAGCAGGGAGCCCGCCGCCAGGGCGCTGAGGCTCTGGGCGTTCAGCAGGATCGCCAGCGCGGGGTCCGGCGGCTGGAACCGGCCGAGCCGGGCCATCTGCCCGAGATAGCGCAAGGCCTGCGGCAGGGTGTCGGCGCGGAAGAACACCCAGCCGACCATCACCACCAGGAGCGCATAGGCGTGGCGCACGAGGCGGGGGCTTCGTTCCAGCAGGCGGCCCAGGCCGAACCTCTCCAGCATCAGGAAGGCGCCGTGATAGAGACCCCAGACGATGAACCGCCACGCCGCCCCGTGCCACAAGCCGGTCAGGACGAAGACGATCAGCAGGTTTCGGGTCGTTTGCCATAGGCCGTGGCGGTTGCCGCCCAACGGAATGTAGACGTAGTCCCGGAACCACGACGATAGGCTCATGTGCCAGCGGCGCCAGAAGTCGGTGATCGACCGGGCGACGTAGGGGTAGTCGAAGTTCTTCGGGAAGGTGAAGCCCAGCATGAAGGCCAGCCCGATCGCCATGTTCGAGTAGCCGCAGAAGTCGAAATAGATCTGCAGCGTATAGGCCCAGACGCCCAGCCAGGCGGTGGTGGCGTCCAGGCCGACCAGGCCGGCGGCGAAGGCATGGTCGGCCAGCGGCGCGACGGTATTGGCGACCAGCACCTTCTGGCAGAGGCCGACGATCAGATACTGGACCCCGAGGCCGAGATGGGCGGTCCTGCGGCGGTCGGCGTGCATCTCGTCGCGGATGTCGGCGTAGCGGACGATCGGCCCGGCGATCAGGTGCGGAAACATCAGGATATAGGCCGCGAACCGCATCGGGTCGCGCTCGACCTCGACCGCGCCGCGGTGGACGTCGACGGCGTAGCTGACCAGCTGGAAGGTGAAGAAGGAGATCCCGAGCGGCAGCGCGTGAGGCGTCTCCGGCAGCACGGCGCGCGGCAGCACGAGATTCAGGTTGTGCGCCACGAACGCGGAATATTTGAAGAAGCCCAGCACCGCGAAGTCGACGACGATCAGGGTCGCCAGGATGGCCAGTCGCCCTTCGCGCCGTGGTGTCGCGTCGAGCCAGCGGGCGCCTGCGTAGTTCAGCCCGATCAGGCCCAGCAACAGGAAGACATAGGCCCCCTCGCCCCAGACGTAGAAGGCCGCGCTGCCGACCAGCAGCGCGCCGGCCCGCCAGCCGCAGGCATAGTAGCCCAGCAGGAAGATCGGCAGGAAGTAGAAGAGGAAGATGACCGAACTGAAGACCACGCCCTAGGACCTCGGGGTCGTGGCGGTCAGGGCTTCGGAGCGGACGGCGCGGGCGTTGGGGCCGCGGGAGCCGCCGCGGCGGCCGCCAGAGCGGCCGGATCCGCATCCTCGGCGATGGCGACCTGGCGGATCACGAAGGCGCCGCCGGGCTTGTCATCGAGGTCGAGGCGCAGTTGGTCGACGATGGACTGCGTCCAGTCGGGCGCGCCCGCGGCCTGGTGGCTCATATCGTAGACCAGGGTGGTGGTTTCGCCCACCGCCGGGTTGGCGCCGGCAAGCGGCTTGCCGAAGAAGCCTATGCTCTCCGGATGGGCGGCGGTCGAATAGTAGAGCGCCCCGTCCCAGAGCGCGCCGGCCGCCGTGCGCGTCAGCCGCACCAGCACCAGGGGGTACTGGGCGCCAGGCGCCTCCAGGCCCTTGGGCGAGCGCAGCGTCGGATCGACGAGGGCCAGAGCCAAGCCCTGGCCGGGCGCCGGCGCGATCCGGCTGCCCATCGCCGTGAAGCCCTCGGTCGAGCCGTCGAAGGTCCACAGCTTGGCCGTTTTCAGCGGCTTGCCGTTCAGCTCAAAGCCCCCGCTGGCCGAATTCCAGTGAACGGGGCCGGCGCGTTCCCGCCCGATCGGCGTTGGCGCGGGCGCCCGGACCTGATCGGCGGGGCGATGGCAGGAGGCCAGCACAAGGGTCGCGGCGGCAAGTCCGATCCAGGGCAGGCGCTTCACCGGGCGGTCTCCGAGTACAACGGCCGCCAGCCCGCGGCGGTCTGGGACCGGACGGTCTGGATCTTCGCGATGGTACCAGCTCTCGGGCTCGAACCGAGGACCTCTAGATCCACAATCTAGCGCTCTAACCAACTGAGCTAAGCCGGCGCATCGCGAGGGGGGTTTCTAGTCGCGCGCCGCCCGGCGATCAAGTCAATCGGCAAGAAGCGGGCGGCGATAGCGCCGACTGCCCGCCAGTTCGCGCCCATCGCGCAGGCGGACGACGAAGTCACCGGTAGGCCGGGACTCCACGTTCGCGACCGCCGCGCGCCGGACCAGCCGCGAGCGGTGGATACGAACGAAGCCCGCCGTCTGAAGCCGCCGCTCCATCTCCGAGAGCGAGGCGCGGTGCAGAAGGCCGCCGGCGCCGCGGTGCAGCTCCACGTAGTTGCCCGCCGCTTCCACCCAGATGACCTCCGTCAGAGGCACGAAGTGGCGCCGCGCGCCATCCCGGACCTCAAGGACCTCGGGGCCGCCCGACTCCGCCACGGCCGGCGGGCCGGCGCGCAACCGCCGCCAGGCGACATAGATCGCCACTATGCCGGCATAGACCAGCAGGTCCTTCCGCAGCTCGTAGGGCCAATCCTCCAGCGGGGCGAATGGGTTGTAGTGATCGCCCACCGCGGCATAGGCCGCCCAGCGCATGACGCCCGCGGCGACCACGTGGACGAAGGACACCGCCACCGCGCCGGCGAGGTGGACCGCAAGCTTCGGCAGCCGTGGCGGGGTCAGCAGCCAGGCCCGCCGGGTGAGTGCGAGCATCAACGGCGCCAGCGCCAGGAAAACGAGGCCGCTCGACGCCTCCCAGACCGCCGGTTTCCAGAACGGCAGCCCATGGCCGCCGCGCGCCCACTCATCCAGAACGTTCAGGACATTGAAGATCAGGATGACGACCAGCACCGCCGCAGCGATGCCCATGAACAGCAAGTCGCCGCGCGGATCGGGAGCCAGCTCAGCGCCTGGGCCGTCGGAGTGGATTTCGTCCTCGCTCACAACGGATCCATCGTTCCCGCCTCGACGCCCGGCCGTCGCCGCTCACTCGGCGCGCAGAATGGTGGCGGCGTAAGGCGCCGGAAAGGGTTCCTCAAGCCGAGGATCGCCCGTCGGCCGGCAAAAAAGGAAAAGCCCCGGAGGCTCGCGCCGCCGGGGCTGGTTCCTGGATCGCCCGGGACCGGGTCAGTTCTTAGGCAGCACCCATTTCACCGGGATGCGAACAGTACCACCCGAGACTGGGGCGCCGTCCTTGGTCTGCGGACGCATCTTGAAGAGCTTGCTCAGCTTGAGCGTCGCGTCCCCGAACCCGGCTTCGGGAGGCGTTTCGGACGTCACCGAACAGTTCTCCAGGGTGCCGCGAGCGTTCACCGTGCAACTGATCGTCGCCGAGCCCTCGATACTCATGCGCGACGCCCGCTCAGGATAGTATCTCGACATATCCTCGCCGTTTGGCCGGTGGGCCCAGTCCGGCTGGGTGATCACCGACGGACGCGGCGGTTCGGGCGGCGGCGGGGCCGGCGGCTTCGGCTGTTCGATGTGGTGCTCCACCGGGGGAACCGGCAGCGGCGGAATCGTAGGCACGTTGGGGACCGTCACCGG
>JBIOED010000111.1:0-11193 GCA_044445675.1 Caulobacterales bacterium
CAGGACGCCCGAGGCCGTGGTGAGGTCGCCCGTCCCGTCGCGGCCCGCGCCGCGCCATACGGCGTTCGCCTTGCGGATCATGTCTTACATCTCCCTGGAGGTTGCCTGGCGCTAACTAGGGACCCGCCGGAGGGGTTGCCGACGGGGATGAATGTTGCCTATATGTTCTTGTGCCGCTTCGGGCGCGGCGCTAGTCTTCCGGCGACAGGAGGGCCTCATGCGCGAAGACGGCAAGATCGACTATGTGGAGTTCCCGGCGGGCGACCTGCCGGCGACCAAGGGCTTCTATGCCGAGGCCTTCGGCTGGCGCTTCACCGACTATGGCCCCGCCTATGCGGCGATGACCGAGGGTATGGACGGCGGCTTCAACGGCGACGCCGCCGACGCCGTAGCGAAGCCGCTGGTGATCCTCTTCGCCCACGACCTGGAGGCCATGGAGGCCAAGGTGCGCGCCGCCGGCGGGACCATCACCCGCCCGATCTTCAGCTTCCCCGGCGGCCGCAGGTTCCACTTCACCGACCCGAGCGGCAACGAGCTGGGGGTGTTCAGCGAAGGGTGAGGTCTGCGGTCCCGGGCACGTAAAGGTTGTTTTGGGAATCTCCTGGTAGCGATCGATCTCAGATGCGGTGGCAGATCACCATAAGCGCTGTGTGCGGGCTTGCGGCCTGTCTGGGTCTGGCTTCGACGAGCCTCGCCAAGACAGCCTCACGGACGGTCGAATTCACGCGGAGCGTTTTCCGCATGGATGAAGGGTCGGTTTGGGCCCACATCTCGACGGGCGCCGACTGCCACACCGACCTCGAGCAGCTTCATTGGGTGCGCGAGGGCGCCGAAATTCACACTCAACGCCTGGGATCGACGTTTCATCAGGCGCTGATCGATGTGGGCGCGGCGACGGAAGACGACAATCTTTTTGAACAGGCGCCAGCCAAGGCTGATCTCCAGGTCGCGGCGGCGATCAGCGACATGCGGGCGGATATCTGTGAGCAGGACGGACTTACCGGCTATCGCGGCTCGCTTTCCATGACGGTGCAATGGCAGGTTTATGATCCCGCGGCGCAGCGGCTCGTGGGGAAACTCGAGACCCATGCGACCGGTCAGGCAGGCCAGGTCACCGGTAATGGCCTGGACGGGCTTTTCCTCGCCGCCTTCCGGGAAAACGCCCGGGACCTGATGAGTGATTCCGGTTTCCAAAAACTCCTCAAGGCGCCGCCGGGAGCATCGCCGGCGGTCGCCCCGGGTTCCCTTCGATCCGAGCGCATCGACTTCGCGCCCGCGTCTTCGGCGGCGCCGAGAACGCCTCCCCAGGCCGTGCAGTCCGTGGTGCTGGTGCAAACGGACGACGGCCATGGCAGCGGTTTCCTGATTTCTCCCGACGGCTACGTCCTCACCAACGATCACGTCGTCGGATCGGCGCGAGCGGTCCGCGTCCGATGGGCCGATGGCACGGAAGGCCCGGCGAAGATCGTTCGAACGGATCGCGAGCGCGATATCGCGCTGCTGAAGACGGACTCCATTCCCGGCCAGGCGCTGGCGCTTCATATGGCCTTGCCGGCGCAGGGTGACACGGTGTTCGCCATCGGTGCGCCCCTCGACCCGAGCCTTCAGGGCACCCTGACGCGCGGAATCGTCTCCGCCAATCGGGTAATCGGCGGCCAACCTTTCATTCAGAGCGACGTGGCCGTGACGCACGGCAACAGCGGTGGTCCGTTGATCGACGAGCGCGGAGCGGTGGTCGGCATTACCGACTACCGGGTCCAAGAGAATGGGGTCGGGGTGAGCCTGAACATGTTCATACCGATAGGCGATGCGTTGCGCGCGCTGTCGCTCGCGCCGCTGTCGAACAAGACCGCCGTGGAATCCGCGACTCTGTCGCGAAGAAGGCCAGCGAAACACTGACGCGAGATCATTGCCTTTGGGGGGCATCAAAATGACGCTCAAATCGAGCCTCACGGCCGCTATCGCCATTGCCTGTCTGACAGGCCCGACACTGGCTTCGGCGGCAACCATCAAGGTGCCGGAGGGGACCGAGATGACCATCCGGGTGAACGACAGCCTGTCGTCCGGCACGAGCACCGAGGGCGATCAATTTTCGATCACCTTGCAGGACCCCGTGCGCCTGTCGGACGGCACCGTTCTCCGCCCCGGCTATCGCGGCCGCGGGGAGGTGATGAAGGTCAAGAAGAAGGGCTTCGCCGGTCAGGCGGGCCAACTGAACATCCGCGTGAACTATGTCCGGATCGGCGACACGCGGATCCGCCTGAGGGCAAACAAGGGGAGCGAGGGA
Organism: Caulobacterales bacterium; assembly: GCA_044445675.1. Taxonomy (GTDB): domain Bacteria; phylum Pseudomonadota; class Alphaproteobacteria; order Caulobacterales; family Caulobacteraceae; genus Phenylobacterium. The sequence continues at coordinate 2,288 of JBIOED010000111.1, forward strand.
CAGGGCGCGTTGGGAGCCACCATCGCGCTCTCAGTCCTGTTTGGACCCTTGGGGTTGCTCAAACACGGACATGACATTGAGATCAAGCCGGGGCAGACGTTGACAGCCTATGTCGATACCGACGCCGAACTCGATATGCCGATCGCCCCGCCACCGGAGCCCGTGGATTGAATGCCCATGCGCCGCCGCGCGTTTCTGACCGCCGCTGGAGCCACTGCCGCGGCGGCGACCGCCCTCGCGCTGACCGGCCACGCGCGGGCTGCGCCGGCGGGCCTCGCGCCGATGACCGGCGGGGCGAAGCCGATCTCCGTCGAGGAGCGCCGGGCGCGGATCGCGCGGCTGCAACGGGCGATGGCCGAGCGGGGCGTCGGGGCGCTGATCATGGAGTCCGGGTCGAGCCTCGACTACTTCACCGGCGTCCAGTGGCATCGCTCGGAGCGGACCACCGCGGCGGTGATCCCGGCGCGCGGCGAGATCGTCATCGTGACGCCGGCCTTCGAGGAGCCCTCGGTGCGCGAGACCCTGGCGGTCGGCGACGACGTGCGGCCGTGGGACGAGCACGAGAACCCCTTCGCCCGCATCGTCGGGGCGCTTCGCGACCGCGGCGTGACCTCGGGGCCGATCGCCTTTGAATCCACCACCCGCCTGTTCATCGTCGATGGGGTGCGCGAGGCGGGACCGGCCTACAGCGTGGTCTCCGGCGACGCTCTGGTGAGGGGCGTGCGCCTGATCAAGTCACCGGCCGAGCTGGCCCTGATGCAGACCGCCAACGACGTGACGCTGGCGGCCCTGCGCCACGTGCACGCCAACGTCCGCCCCGGCATGAGCCCGGGCGAGGTCGCCGCCCTGACGAATTCGGCCACCGTAGCGCTGGGCGGCGCGCCGGAGTTCGCGCTGGTGCTGATCAACGAGGCCAGCGCCTATCCGCACGGCAGTCACCAGAAGCAGACCTTGCGCGAAGGCTCGGTGATCCTGATGGACGTGGGTTGTACGGTCTACGGCTACCAGTCCGACATCTCGCGCACCTGGGTCATGGGTGAGCCCACGGCCAAGCAACGCAGGGTCTGGGACACCGTCAGACGCGGCCAGGAGATCGCCCTGGCGGTCGCCCGGCCCGGGACGCCGGTGGGCGGCATCGACGACGCCGTGCGCGCCTATTACGAGAAGGAAGGCTGGGGCCCGGGCTACCGCCTGCCGGGCCTGTCCCACCGCACCGGCCACGGCATCGGCCTCGACGGGCACGAGCCGCCCTACCTGGTGCACGGCGATATGACCCCGCTCGCGCCCGGCATGTGCTTTTCCGACGAGCCCGGCATCTACATCCCGGGCGAGTTCGGCGTGCGCCTGGAGGATTGCTGGCACATGACCGAAACCGGCCCGAAGCTGTTCACCGGGCTCGCCAAGTCCATCGACGCGCCGATCTGAGCGGTAAATCGGCGTTAACCCTGTCGGTCAAGAAAACCGGCCCAACACCGCCCGTCTTCACCTCTTCGACACCATTGCCGGGCTGAGATGCGCGCCACGATTGGCCGGGGGGCCCGCTCAATCGGAGGCTGGCGTGACCCCAGCACGACCCACTGCGACCCACCACGCCGCGCCGGGCGGATCCCGACAAACCGCGCGGCGAACCCCGCGGGACGAGCATCGCGAGCTCGACCACCGGCTGGCGAACAGCCTGCAGCTGGCGGCCGATTTCCTGATCTTCGAGCACACGCGGGTGAGCGATCCGCGGGCCCGCGCGGCGCTCATCGAGACCGCCGAGCGCCTGTCGGCGGTGGGCCAGATGCACCGCTTCCTCGCTGGTCAGCACCAGGCCACGGGCGTCGACCTCGACCCCTTCCTTCAGGAGTTGGGCAAGCTGATCGCCGACAGCACCGGGCTCGACTGTTCGGTGGACTCCGACTCTGTGGTGGTCGAGGCGGAGGTCGCCCAGCAACTGGCCATCGCGGTCAACGAGCTGGCCATGAACGCCGCCAAGCACGCCTATCCCTGGGGCGAGCGCGGCCCCCTGCACATCGCCTGCCACCGGGCGGGCGCGACCCTGACGCTGGTGGTCTCCGACGAGGGCGAAGGCCTGGGCAAGACCTTCGCCGCCCGCCGGTCGGGCGGCCTGGGCATGAGCATTCTGCAGGCCATCGTGCGCCAGCTGCGCGGAACGCTGGAGGCCGTCACCGACCACGGCGCGCGCTTCACCCTCACCGTACCGTTGGGCGGGGCGCCGCCGGCCCCGCGGTCCTTCGCGCCGGAGGTTTAGCGGGCGCGGGCCGCAGCAACCACCTCGTCCACGGCGTCGATCACCACCTGCGGTTTCTGCATCTGGATGTAGTGGCCGGAACCGGCGACCTGGCGGTTCACGCCGCGCGTGGAAAGCGTGGCGATGTCGTCGTGCAGGCGGCTCCAGACCAGGCCGGCGGCCGCGACCTCCTGCGGGTTCGCCCCGAGGCTCTTGGTCGTATCGGCGGCAGTCAGCACGATCAGCGGTATCGCCCCCAGTGGTCGCCGGGCGGCTACGGTCTCCTTGGAATCCAGGTCGCCGAACGCATCGTACTCGGCCAGGACGGTCGCGAGCGTGGTGGGCGCCGGACGGCCGACACCCCGGCCGGCCAGGGCCGGCGGCAGGTCGAACGGCGGTGGGACGGCGCAGCCCTTCAGCATCTGGGGCGTCGCCTCCGGCCCCGCGCAGTCGCGCAGCCGCGCGATCTGGGCCTCCTGCAGCTTCACGGTGGCCGGAGCCGCCGCAGTCAGGGCTGGCATCTGGTTGTCGGCGGACGGATCGACCAGCACGATCCCGGCCACGTCCTTCGGATGGCGGAACGCGAACAGCCGCACGTTGAAGCTGGCCATGGAGTGGCCCACCAGCACATAGGGGCCCGGCAGCCGCGCAGCCTTGAGGAGCTGCTCGAGATCCTCGACCTCGGCCTTGGTGTCCCGGGGCAAAGGACCGGGATTGCTCTTGCCGTAGCCCGCCCGGTCGTAGGCGCAGACCCGGGTGGTGGCGGCGATCGGGTCCTGCACCTTGCGCCAGCTCGACGCGTCGTCGCCCAGCCCGGAATCCAGGATCACAACGGGACCGCCGGCGCCTTCGCAATAGAGGTTGAGGACCCGGCCGTCCGGCAGGCGCACGGCCCGGGCGGCGTTTTCGAAGCCCGTCCACCAGGGATTCGGCGCGGCCTGAGCCACCGCCGGTCCCGCCGCGGCGCCCGCGAGCGCCAGCGCCGTCAGCGCCGCAACAACCTCCGCCGTCCGCATGGCCTTCACCCTCGCCCCGGGCACGCTATCCGAGCGGCCCTGGAGCGCAAGGGGCGTGGGCGCCGCTAGGCCTGCTGGATCGCCGAGAGCTTCCAGGCGCCGCCCATGTGGCGAGCGAAGGTCCAGAGCTCGGTGGTTTCGCTGGGCCGGTCCGGATCGCCCGAGAGCACCGCCCCGGTCGCGCGATCGCGCATCAGGTCGATACTCTCATAGCGCATCGCGGCGGTCGCATAGTCCACGTCGCCCTCGCGCCAGGCCTCGCCGACGTCGGCCTGCAGCAGACGCGTGCCGGTGACCTCGTTGCGGCGGCCGTGAGTGGCGTTGTCGCTCAGTTCCTCGGCCAGGTAGGACATCACCTCCGGCGTGCAGCGCTCGCGAAGCGCGGCGTAGTCCTCGCGCCCGAAGGCGTCCTGGACCTCCTTCAGCAGGATCTCGAACGCGGCCTGGTCCTGCGCGCCGACGGGGATTTCCCAGGCCGGGCCGGTGGTCGGGACAGAGGTGGCCGCCGCTGAGCCGCCGTTGAAACCGCCGCCACTGCCGAAGCCCGGGCCGCCGCCGAATCCGGCCGGGCCGCCATAGGCGGGCTGCTGGGCTTCGAAGGGCGAGACCTGCGGGCCGCGCCGGCGGAAGAACAGCCGGCTGACCATTGAGACCACGAAGAACAGGATCGCCAGCTGGATGATGATGGTCAGGAACCCGCCGCCGCCCGCGCCGTAGCCGCCGTAGCCGCCGCCCCAGCCGCCGCCAAAGCCGTGGCCCATCAGGCCGCCGATCAGGCCGCCGGCCACCAGGCCGCCGAGGAAGCTGCCGCCGTGGAACCCGCCGATTCCGCCGGGCCGATAGCCGCTGTAGCCGGGCATCCCCGGCCTTGGCGCGAAGGCCCCGCCGGGCGAGGCCGAGGGGGCGGTCATCGAGCGCTGCACGGGCGGCACATAGCCCGGCGAGGTCATGGTCGAGCGCGGCGCGGAATAGGTGCGCATGCCGCGGCTGCCGAAGCTGCCGCCGCGGCGGGCGTCCGCCGGCTGGGCGACGATCATGCCGAGCGCCAGCGCCACGCCCAGCGCCGCGGTGAGCCTGGACCTGAGACGGGTCATCAATTTCTCCCTGACGCTGGGAATGTAAGAAGCCGGGCGGACGGCCGCCAGCCCCACTTACGGACCGGCTTTCGCTGAAGCGTGATCCGCCGAATCCAATTCCCCGGGACATCCCTCACGGCGTCATCCTCGGGCTTGTCCCGAGGATGACGGCGGTTGGGGGATTTGGCGCGGCCTGGGCGCCCCCCCTTGCCGAAGCGTGATGCGCATAAGTTCCACGGCCCCGCGTTCCTGCGTCAGCCAATTGTGGTTCTGGGTGCTAAGGACCGGCTTTCTCGGCCCCCAGGTCGGGCGTGTCCTCGATGGGCATGTCGATGTCGCGCAGGTTCGCGGCCTTCATCGCCGCGTGGATGTCGTTGGGCCCGTCGCCGTCGGTGGTGGAGAAGGCCAGGATCGCGGGCTCGGCGCGATGCTCGGCGACGTTCTCGAATCCGCCCTGCGGCCTGGCGTTGAAGCTCAGCGCATAGGCCTTGTGCGGCTCGGTGGTGCACAGCAGCACGAAGGTCTTGTTGTCGTTCAGCAGGCGTGGGGTCTTCAGGCAGTGCGGCGGTTCACCGCCGGGCGCCGGGCCGAAGTCGAAGCCGGTCTTCAGCATCGGCTGGTCGAAGGTGACGCTCAGCACCAGGACGCCGGCCGACATCGCCTGGCCTGCGGCCGGGTACGAGCGGACGATCTTCGGCGCCTCGGTCTTGCCGAACACCGTCACCGGCGAGACCACGTTTGGCGCAGGCGGCGGGGTCGCGGGCGCGGCGAGCGCGGCCCCGGTCCAGAAGCCGGCGATCATGGCGAGGGGGATCAGGCGCATGAGCCGCAACCTGACGCCCAAGGGCGCCCGGAACAAGGCCTCAGGGTTTCGCGGCCTTGTCATGGAAGCGAGCGTCGAGACCGCTCGGCCTTCATCGCCGGGCGGGCGACAGGCTCTGCGCCGTCACGCCGTGCGCGGCGATGTCCGCGGGGAGGGATTGCCGGGTGGCCAGCGCGGCGGCGGCGCGGGCCGCGGCCGGGGCGGTCTGGACCCCGTAGCCGCCCTGCCCGGCCAGCCAGAAGAACCCCGGCGCCGCGGCGTCGAAGCCGATGACCGGCGAGCGGTCGGCGACGAAACTGCGCAGGCCCGCCCAGGCGCGCACGATGCGGCGCACCGGGATGTCGGCGCAGGCCTGCATCCGGTCGATACAGACCGCGACATCCAGCTCGTCGGCCCAGGCGTCGCAGGGCTCGCTGGGCGTCTCGTCGGCGGGAGAGGCCAGGATGCGGCCCGCGTCGGGCTTGAAGTAGAACTGCTCGTCCACGTCGATCACCATCGGCCAGCCGCGGACCTCGACGCCGGTGGGCGCCTCGACGATCACCGCGGTGCGGCGCAGGGGCTGCAGGCCCGCCGGCCGCACTCCGGCCAGGGTCGCGATGCGGTCGGCCCAGGCGCCGGCGGCGTTGACCACCACGGCCGCCTCGAATGCCACGCCCCCAGCACAGCGCACGAGATAGCCATCGGCCCGGCGGTCGATCCCGACGACCTCGTGGCTCAGGCGGACCTCCGCGCCGCGCGCCCGGGCGCCGCGCAGGAACCCCTGGTGCAGGGCCTCGACGTCGGCGTCCATGGCCGCCGCCTCGAACAGTCCGCCGCCGACATAGTCGCCGCGCAGCACCGGCAGACGTTCCAGCACCGCCTCGCGGTCCAGCGGTTCCAGGGCCTCGGGCTCTGTCGCCAGCATCTGCGCCAGGGCCGGCTCCTGGTCGGCGCGGCCGAGGTAGAGGCACCCGCGCGGGGTCAGCAGCGGATGACTGCAGAACCCCTGCGGCGGCCGCTCGAAGAACGCGCGGCTGGCCCGCGTCAGGCCGCGGATGACCGCGTTGCCGTAGGCCTCGGAGTAGAGCGCCGCGGACCGGCCGGTGGTGTGATAACCGTGCGCGTCCTCACGTTCCAGCAGCAGCACCCGCGCGGCCTGCGACAGTTCGTAGGCGGCGCCGGCCCCGGCGATGCCGGACCCGATGATCAGGAAATCGAAGGCGGGCACGCGCGGGCTCCAAGGGGCGATCGGCGAGACATAGCGCGCTTCGCCGCCGACGCGACCCACAAGGCCGCGGGCCCCGAAATTTCACCGTGGCGCCGTGTGCTTTTGGGGCGGCGGGGTCCCCGCGGCATCTGCTAATACTGGCGCTTGGACCTTCCGGGAGCCTCATTGCCGATGCGCCGCCGCACCTTCCTCGCCGCCGTTCCCGCCGCCGTCCTCGCCGGACGCGCCTTCGCCACCAGCCGGCAGGAGAACCCCAATCGCGACAGGCCGGACGTGCACGGCGGAGACCGGATCGACGGGGCGACCTTCGCGTCCCGCAGCGCCGCCTGGGGCATCCATGGGGCGGCGGCGACGGCGCACCCGCTGGCGACCCTGGCGGCGATCGAGATGCTCAAGGCCGGCGGCTCGGCGGTGGATGCGGCGGTCGCGGCCAACGCCGTGCTGGGCTTCGGCGAGCCGATCTCCTGCGGGGTGGGCGGCGACTGCTTCGTGCTGATGTGGGACCCGGCGCGCCGCCAGGTGCTGGGCCTGAACGGCTCCGGCCGCAGCCCCAGGGCCCTGACCCTGGCCGAACAGCGCCGGCGGGCCAACGCCAAGGGGTTGATCAATTCCTACGGCGCGGCCTCGGTCAGCGTGCCGGGCGCCGTCGACGCCTGGTGGACGTTGCACGGAAAATTCGGGAAGCTGCCCTGGAAGGCGCTCTTTCAGCCGGCGATCCGCCTTGCCGAGGAAGGCGCGCCGGTCATCCAGAACGTCGCCTACTACGTGGGCTCCTCGCAGCGGATTTTCAGCAATCCCGAGAACCACATCGAGGAGGTGGCCAACTTCAACGCGGTCTGGGTGAAGGACGGCAGGACCCCTCGCGAGGGCGAGGTGTTCCGCAACCCGCTGCTCGCCCAAACCTATCGCCTGATCGCCGAGGGCGGCGGGCGGGCCTTCTACGAGGGCGAGATCGCCGACCGGATCGAGGCCTATTTCAAGCGGATCGGCGGCTGGATGACCAAGGCCGACCTGGCCGCCCATCACAGCGAGTGGGTGGAGCCGCGCTCGGTCAACTACCGCGGGACCGACGTCTGGGGTCTGCCGCCGAACAGCCAGGGCCTGGTCACCCTGCAGATGCTCAACATGATGGAGCAGTTCGACATCAAGGCCATGGGCTTCCAATCGGCCGCCGCGATCCACCACGAGGTGGAGGCCAAGCGCCTGGCGTTCGAGGACCGCGCCAAGTTCTACGCCGACCCGGCGTTCTACCGGCAGCCCACCGACTGGCTGCTGTCCAAGGACTACGCCAAGGAACGCGCGGCCTTGATCCGCCCGGACAAGATCCTGATGCCGGCCTATGCGGGTCAGGCGCCCAGCCACGGCGACACCACCTATTTCACCGTCGCCGACCAGGACGGCATGATGGTCAGCCAGATCCAGTCCAACTATCGCGGCATGGGTTCGGGCCTGATGCCAGATGGTCTCGGCTTCATGTTCCAGAACCGCGGCGAACTGTTCGCCCTGACGGACGGCCATCCGAACATCTATGCGCCAGGCAAGCGGCCGTTCCAGACGATCATCCCGGGCTTTGCCACCCGCGGCGGCGAGCCGCTGCTGTCGTTCGGGGTTATGGGCGGGGACATGCAGCCGCAGGGCCAGGCGCAGGTGATCTCCAACCTGATCGACTTCGGTCTCGGCCTGCAGGAGGCCGGCGACAGCCCGCGCTGGCACCACGAAGGCGGCCACGAGCCGACCGGCGAGGACCTGGGCCCGCTGGGCGTGCTGAACCTCGAGACCGGCGTGCCGGCCGCGACGCGGGAGGCGTTGGCCGCGATCGGCTGGAAGCTCGGCCCCAACCCCGGCGTCTACGGCGGCTACGAGGCTATCCAGCGCTGGCCCGGCCGCTACGCCGCGGCCACCGAGATGCGCAAGGACGGCACGGCGCTGGCCTATTGATTGACGCCTCCGCGCGAAGGCGCAGACTCGCCGCGGCGATGCAGACGGAGGAGCCATGACACCCGCAGAGATGGACGCCATCGTCATGGCCTTCCCGGGCGTCGAGAAGGGCGTGAGCTACGGCTCGCCGGCCTACAAGGTGAACGGCAAGTTCTTCACCCGCCTGCGCCGCGACGACGGCTCGATGGTGCTGATGGACGTGAGCTTCGACGAGCGCGAGATGCTGATGGAGGCCGAGCCCAAGACCTTCCACTTCACCGCCCACTACAAGGACTACCCTTGCGTGCTGGCGCGCATCGACAGCCTGCACCCAGGGTCGTTCAGGAACTTCCTCGAACGCCGCTGGCGCAAGATCGCGCCGAAGAAGCTGGTGAAGGACTATGACGCGACGGTGGGGGCTTGATCCCGCATCCCGCTCATCCCGGCGAAGGCCGGGACCCAGGGGAATGCGCGCCGCCAAAATGAGCGATCTTGGCATTCGGCAGGTCCACGGGAACTCCGTATGGTGCTCGGCCTACTTGGCGCTTGCCGCAATGTCCAAGAAGGCCTGAGCACCCAGCCGCCGCGCTATGAGATCTGGGTCCCGGCCTTGGGATGAGCGGGATGTTCACCC
>JBIOED010000112.1:0-11112 GCA_044445675.1 Caulobacterales bacterium
CGGCGCGTTCAGCACGTGGCCGCCGCCGCTCTTGCCCACCGCCATCATCCAGACGCCGGCCAACGCCACGGCCACCGCCAGCAGAAACAGCCCCCTGGGCCGCTGCTTCAGGAAGATCCAGGCAAACGCCGTCACCACCACAGGGGTGATGTTGGACAGCACCGTAGCGTTGGCCACGGAGGTGAACTTGATCCCGTAGTGCCAGAAGCCGAGGTCGAGGGCGAACATCACGCCGGCGATCGCCGCGATCCGCGACGGCCGGCCCAGCGGCCCGGTGGAGCGCCGGGTGATGAACGCCAGGGCTGGCAAGGCGAACGCCAGACGCCAGAAGCCGGCCGCCGCCGGGCCGGTCTCGGTCAGCCGAACCAGCACCGCGGAAAAGCCGATCACGCAGGCCCCGAACACCAGCGCCGCCACGGCCTGCCAGCGATGCTCGGCCGTCACCGGCGCTGCCGCTATCGTCAAAATCCCAACTCCCCGCGCAAGTCCTGCGGCGTCATACCCCGCGCGCGCAATTCGCGCAGCGTTTCGGAGCGATCGCGCTTGGCCAGCCGCTTGCCGTCGGCCCCGAGAATCAGCCGGTGGTGACGGTAGATCGGCGCCGGCAGGCCGAGCAGCGCCTGCAGCAGCCGGTGGACGTGTGCGGCGTCGGCCAGGTCCATGCCGCGGATCACATGAGTCACGCCTTGAACGGCGTCGTCGACGACGGAGGCCAGATGGTAGGCGACCCGCGCGTCCTTGCGGGCCAGGACGATGTCGCCGCCCACGTCGGGCCTCGCGCGGGCCTCGCCTTCGCCCTCAATCCTCAAGGTCAGGCCGTCGAACCCGCCGAGCCGCGCCCGCGCCGCGTCGAGAGACAGGCGCCAGGCGAAGGGCTCGCCGGCCGCCACACGCCTGGCCTCCTCCTCGGGCGGCAAAGGCTGGCCCCGGAAGGCGTCCATCGGTCCGTGCGGCGCGGCCGCGAACGCGTCCGATAGCTCGCTGCGGGTCCGGAAGCAGCGATAGAGCACACCCATCGTCCGCAGCCGTTCGAGGGCGGCGTCATAGTCGGCCATGTGCTCCGACTGGCGGCGAACAGGCGCTTCCCAGTCGATGCCGATCCAGGCCAGGTCCTGGTAGATCGACGCCTCGTACTCCGGCCGGCAGCGCGTGCGGTCGATGTCTTCGATGCGCAGGAGGAAGCGGCCGCCCGCGGCTTGCGCCGCGGCGAACGCCGTCAGTGCGGAAAAGGCGTGGCCACGGTGCAGCCAGCCGGTCGGCGAAGGCGCGAAACGGGTGACGAAGGCGGGTTCGGGCACCCCCCGGGATCTAGTCCGCGCCGCGGCGGGGAACCAGACCCATGTGCTCGAAGATCGCCCTGAGGAAGGGAACCTCGCCGCCGCAGGCCTCCCTCAGGTGCTCGAACTGCTTGAAGCCGGCCATCTCGGCCAGGCCGTGGGCCGAGCACCAGGCCGCAGTGGTCGCCAACTCCAGGTCGAGGGTGTCCGCCGGATCGGCGCCGGCCTCGATCAGGGTGTCGCGCACCTTGCAATAGGCGCCGTCCTTGTCGGCCTGCATCTGGTCGGGCAGGTCCTCGCGATCGCGCGCGGTGTCGTACATCACCCGGTAGAGCGCCGGATTCTCGCGCGCGAAGCAGACGTAGGCGACGCCCAGGCCGTTCATCGCCTGTTTCGGAGACGGCGCCTCGATCTTGGCCTTGGCCAGCGCGGCGTCGAGCAGTTCCCAACCCTCCTGGGCCACCGCCTCGAGCAGTTCGCCCTTGTCCTTGAAATGGTGATAGGGCGCCGCCGGGCTGACGCCGGCCTCGCGCGCCACGGCCCGCAGCGACAAGGCGCTCGGCCCTTCGGCCTCTAGCAGGCGGCTTGCGGCGTCGATCAGCGCCCGGCGCAGGTCGCCGTGGTGGTAGGGGCGGGTTTCGGCAGCTTGAGATTCTCTCATCGCACTCACTCTAATTCTCAATCTGGGCGCCGTAAAGATATCTTGACGCCGCTTAGATATGTATTATCTTGACGATGTTCAGATAAGGAAATGCCCTGCTCCCCACGGGGTTCCAACCTTGAGGTGTGTGTCATGTCTCTCGCGCGTTTCTTCGATCGCATCGCCCCGGCGCTGATCCTGGCCATGGGTTCGACCGTCGCCGCGGCGTTCGCAGCCATCCCAGGCTGACGGATCTTCACAGCGACCGGAGAAGGGCCCCTCACGGGGCCCTTTTTCGTTGCGCACCGAAAGCGTGTCCCGACGCTCATCATTCAAAAACGCATAGCGATACGCCGTAAATTGCTATCTAGGCATCGCTCAGATAAGTGCTATCTAAGCATTGTCCACATCGGACAGGCGACCGGCCACCGGCGCCCAGCTCAAGAAAACGGACCTTCGTCATGATCATCCAACTGAACCGCATCCTGGACGTCGTCGCCTCCTTCGCGATCGTGGCCCTGGGTCTGGCCGTCGCCGGCGCCACCGCCGCCGTGGGCGCGTAAGCTCCAGATGCGTTGCCGATAAGCCTCGCCCGCGCCTCCAAGCGTGCGGCGAGGCTCAGGCCCGCTCTCCGTCATGGAGATGTCTTCGAATCTTTTCTATAGTGGGCGCCACTGCGGGATCGCCCGACCTTCCTGAACGGGCCCATCGCCGCATCCATGCGTCGCGAACAGGGGCTCAAGTCTTCAGTTCATCAGCATCCGTCATCCGCGCCCAGCGCGCCCCGCTCTCCGCCCTGCGGGAGGCCGGCCATGCAGGTGCTTAGCCGCCCGCCGTCCGGTTGGCCGGCGCTTGTCCTGAACGCCGACTTCCGGCCGCTCAGCTACTATCCCCTGTCGCTGTGGCCCTGGCAGGACGTCATCAAGGCGGTGTTCCTCGATCGCGTCGACGTGGTCTCCACCTACGACCAGATGGTGCACTCCCCGTCTTTCGAGATGAAGCTGCCCAGTGTCGTGTCCCTGAAGCAGTACGTGACCCAGGACAGGCCGCCCGCCTTCACGCGGTTCAACCTCTTCCTGCGCGACGCCTTCGCCTGCCAGTATTGCCGCGCGGGCGAGGACCTCACCTTCGACCATGTGATCCCGCGTTCGCGCGGCGGGCGCACCACCTGGGAAAACATCGTCACCGCCTGCGCGCGCTGCAACCTGACCAAGGGCGGGCGCACCCCGCGCGAGGCCAGCATGCACCCCTTGCATCCGCCGCACCGCCCCTCAGCCTTCGAACTGCAGCAGCACGGCCGCCGCTTCCCGCCGCATCACCTGCACGAAAGCTGGCTCGACTACCTCTACTGGGACATCGAACTGGAGGCTTAGCGGCGCCCGACCACGCTTAGGCGCGTATCTTCGAATGGCGCGTCGTCAGCACGCGGGAACGAACAACAGGGCGGGGATCGAGAAGAGGATTCCCAGGGCGAAACCCAGGCTGGTCAGCAGGCCGGCCAGCGCCATGAACCGCGAGCGGCCTTCGCCGACCGAGAGCAAGGCGTGCTGGTCGCCGGACCGTTCGTTGCGGGTCAATCGCCAGGTAGTGAGCGAAACCGCCGCGGCGCTGACTCCGATCAGCAGCGCAGCCACCATGATCGCGGCCTGGACGACATGGACGCCGCCAAAGGCGGGCTGGGCCAGCGGTTGGGTCCCGGGGAAGCAGGCTTCCTGCGCCAGGGTGGAATTGGCGATCTGGCTGACGACCCATGCGGCCGGCGCCGCGATCAGGCCATACAGCAAACCCGACAGTCCGACCTTGCCGCGGTGGGGCGACGGATGAGCGGGCTCGACGTTGGTCTGGGTCATGGCCCTCACCCCAATCTCGGCGTGAGGAAGAAGGTCGTGAACACCACCAGCCAGACGGCGTCGACGAAGTGCCAGTAGAGGACGCCCAGCGTCACGTGCAGGTGGCGCCGTGCGCTGAAGCGGCCCATGGCGGTCCAGAGGATCAGGCAGGCCAGGATCAGCAGCCCGACCACCACGTGGGCGATATGCACCCCGGTAATGGTGAAGAACAGCGAGCCGTAGGCGTCCGTCGCCGGCGTGAAGGTTTTGCCCAACCAGTCGTGAATCTGGACGCCGACGAACACCGCGCCCAGGATCAAGGACAGCGTCAGGCCCAGGAGCAGCCGCCCCGACGATCCCTTCTCGATGCCGCGTTGGCCCCAGAAGGCCGTGACGCTCGACGCCAGCAGGATGCCGGTGTTGATCGCCGCCGACAGGATTGGCGGGATCCCGGAGGGCGGCCATGGGCCGGGCGTCTGCGACGCCAGGAAGAAGTAGCTGAACAGCAGGTAGATGAAGAGCGCGGCCTCGGTCGCGACGAGGAAGACCAGGCCATACCAGCCGGAGGCGCGCTCGCCCTGCGGCGCGACGGGCAGCGGGGTGGTCGGAACCAGAGCGTCAGCCATGGGCGGGCTCCTCGGCGGGCACGGGCGGCGGGCTGGGCGCCAGCCAGAAGGCTGTCACCGGAACGCCGGCCAGGCCGCCCAGGGCCGCCAGCCACCACAGGTGCGTCAGCAGGCCGGCGAAGCCGATGGTCAGGGCGATGGCCAGCAACAGGGGCGCCAGGCTGTCGTCGGGCATGCGCAGGATCGCGTCGGCTTCCGCGTCCAGGGTCGTGGTCGCCGGGGTCTGCCGGCCGTGGTCGAACACGAGGTCGCTATCGAGGACCGAGGCCGGCGCGGCGCTGTCCAGGCGGCTCTCCCAAAGCGGGTGGCGGCTGGCGACGATCGGGATGCGGCGGAAGTTGTAGGGCGGCGGCGGGGAGGACACCGACCACTCCAGCGTCGCGGCGTCCCACGGATTTGCGCCCGCAGGGGCGCCCCGGGCGCGGCTGACCGCCAGGTTGTAGAGGGTGATCAGCACGCCGACCGCGAACACCACGGCGCCGAGCGAGGTCACCATGTTGGCGACGTCCCAGCCCATGTCTGCGGGATAGGTGTAGATGCGCCGTGGCATGCCCCGCAGCCCGGTCAGGTGCATGGGGAAGAAGGCGAGGTTGAAGCCGATGAACGAGATCCAGAAGCTCCACCGCCCCAGCCGCTCGTCGGTCATCCGGCCGGTGATCTTGGGGAACCAGTAGTAAAGGCCGCCGATGACCGGGAAGACGTTGATGCCCAGCAGCACGTAGTGCAGGTGCGCGACGACGAAATAGGTGTCGGTGAGCTGCCAGTCGAGCGGCACGGCGGCGGTCATGAAGCCCGACACCCCGCCGATCACGAACAGTATGATGAAGCCGGCGAAATAGAGGAACGGCGTCTTGAACACCGGCCGCCCGGTCCAGATGGTGCCCAGCCAGGCGAACACCGAGACCGCGCTGGGAATGGCGATGATCATGCTCGCCGCGCCGAAGAAGGACAGCGCCAGCCCCGGCAGGCCGGTGGCGAACATGTGGTGCACCCAGACCCCGAAACCGACGACCATGGTGGTCACGGTGGCCAGCGCCACCGCGGTGTAGCCCACCAGCGGGCGCCGGCAGAAGGTCGGCAGGGCGTCGGAGACGATCCCCATGGCCGGCAGCACCAGCGCATAGACCCACGGGTGTCCGAACACCCAGAACAGGTGCTGCCACAGCAGCGGCTGGCCGCCGGCGTGCGGGTCGTAGAAGTGCATGCCGAAGGTGCGGTCGAGCCAAAGCAGCAGGCAGGCCGCGCTGAGCGCCGGAACGGCGAACAGGTTGGCGACCGACGCGGTGAGCGTACCCCACACCAGGATCGGCATGCGGTTGATCGACATCCCCGGCGCGCGGGTCCGCATCAGCGAGACGATGAAGTTGACCGCTCCCACCGTCGTCGAAACACCCAGGAAAATCAGCCCCAGGGCGTAGACGTCGATGTTCAGTCCCGGATCGTATTCCCTGCCCGCCAGCGGCACATAGTTGAACCAACCGGCGTTGGGAGCCTGGCCGATCAGGAACGTCGAGTAGATGAACACCCCGGAGGCGAGGAAGACCCAGTAGGAGAAGGCGTTCAATCGCGGGAACGCCATGTCCCGCGACCCCAGCAGCAGCGGCCACAGGTAGTTGGAAAACCCCGAGAGCATCGGCAGCGCGTACAGAAACACCATGGTGACGCCGTGCATGGTGAAGAGCTGGTTGTATTCGGCCGGCGTCAGCAGGGTCTGGTTGGGGCGCGCCAGTTGCGCGCGCATGATCAAGGCCTCCACACCGCCGATCAGCAGGAAGATGAAGGCGGTGATCAGGTAGCGTTTGCCGATTTCCTTGTGGTCGACGCTGGACAGCCAGCCCAGGATTCCCGGCCGCGTTTCCCAGATCTTCGCGAGGTCCCGATCCTCGTTGGACGGCGCGCGATCGATGGTGGTGTCAGCCATTCGCCTCGCCCCTATTTCAATGACTGGAGATAGGCCACGACCTGCGCCCGCTGCGGGTTCGTCAGGGGAACCTTCGGCATCAGCACGCCCGGCTTGATCGCGGCAGGATCGGCGATCCAGGCGCTCAGGTGGTCCGTATCGTTGGGGATGAGGCCCGCCGCCAAGGTGGCGCGGCCGGCCAGATGGCTGAGCTCCGGCCCGACGAGGCCGCCGGCCGGCGTGCCGCTGACCGTATGGCAACTGGCGCAGCGGGCCGCGAACAGCTCCGAACCCTGCTGCACATCGGTCGAGGCGGGCGGCGTCGGCGGGGCGAGTTGACCCTCACGCCAGGCGTTGAACGCCGCCGGGGTGTCGGCCGTCACGTAAAACGCCATGCCCGCGTGCTGCAGCCCGCAGAACTCCGCGCACTGGCCACGGTATCGGCCCGGCGACGCGGCCTGGATCCAGGTGACGTTGGTGATCCCCGGAATGACGTCCATCTTGCCGGCCAGCTTCGGGACCCAGAACGAGTGGATGACGTCGCTGGAGGAGAGCACCACGCGCACCGGCTCACCGGCCGGGATGTGAATCTCGTTGGCGGTGGTGAAGACCCGTCCGGCCACGGGATCGAGATAGCGGACCTCCCACCACCACTGGTGGGCGGTGACCTCAAGGGTCAGCCGCGGAGGCTGCGCCGGATGCATCACCTGCCCCAGCACCACCAGGATCCACACGGTGCAGGCCGCCAGCACGGGGACGGAGAGGGCGAGCCCGACATAGATCCAGGCCAGCCCCGGGCCCGCTGGGCCGATGGCTTCAAGGCCCCGGTCGCCGGACGCGGCCTCCGGCCGCCGCCGCCAGATGCCCCAGGCCAGGGCGATCGCCACGATAACGGTGACCGCCACCGAGACGCCGCCAAGGCCCCAGGCGAGCTGGGTGAGGGGCGCGGCCGCCGGTCCCGCCGATGTCAGGTAGGAGAGCGGCGCCGCGCTCATGGGTTGGCTGGCTGCGCGGTGGGCGCGGAAGCGCCCTTGGCGCCGCTCTGGGCTCCGGTTCCGCCCTCCGGCGATGAGCCCTTGGCGGCATAGTCCCCCTGTAGCGCGCCTTGGTAGTCGGCCGGCGGCGTGGCGCCGCCGAACGACTGGATGTAGGCGGTGAGCTTCCAGATCTGGTCCGGCGGCAGCGCGCGCCGCCAGGCCGGCATGCCCTGCGGATGCCCGTCGGCGATGCTGCGGTAGATCGCGGCGGGCGAGCCGCCATATCGCCAATATTTGTCGGTGAGGTTCGGCCCCATGGAGCCGCCGAGGTCGTAGCCGTGACAGCCGGCGCAGTTCATCTGCACAAAGAGCTTCTTGCCCGCGGCGATCGCGTCGGGCCGACCCTCCAGCGGATTACGGATGTCGGCGCCGATGGTCGACTGCACGGCGCCGGCCAGGTCGCCGCCCGGCAGGGCCGCCACGCCGCGGTCCGTGGACGCCTGCGTGAGGCGCGAGGATTCGCCCTGCGGACTGCAGGCCACCAAGGTCAGCGCCGCGACCGCCGCAGGAAATGCCGAGGGAAAGGACCGTCGCATGCCGCCTCTCCTCACTTGCCCGGCTTCGCGCCGGGGGCGTCGGTGACCTGCATGCCGGGCCCGCCCTGCTGCGAGCCTCGCCCCAGGCTGAAGACGTAGAGCGTGTTGCCGCGCGCCGGGAAACCGGGCTGCTTGCTCTCCACCATCGCCGCCCCGCCGACGCCGGTGTAGACCGCGACATACTGCTGCCCGTCGGGACCCGTGTAGGTCATCGGCTGCGAGACGATCCCCGACCCGAGCTTCTGCGACCAGAGCACCTTGCCGCTCCGCGCGTCGACCGCCCGGAACCACCCGTCGACGGTGCCGTAGAACACCAGGTCCGACGCCGTGGCGAGCGCGCCGCTCATCACCATGAACTTTTCCGGGATCTCCCAGACCTTCTTCCCGTGCACCGGGTCCCAGGCGATGAACGAGCCCCAGTTGCCGCCCGGCCCGGCATGGCGGGTCATCTCCATGCCGTCATAGGGGGTTCCGGCGATGTACGATTGCGGGTGGTCGGTCACGTCCATGCAGACGTTGAACGTGGCGGTGTAGAGCAGGCCGGTGCGGGGCGAGAAGGCCGAAGGCTGCCAGTCCTTGACGCCGATGTCGGTCGGGCAGGCGTTCTCCAGCTTGATGTTCGGCTTCGGCTGCATGGCCGGATTGACGATCGGCTGGCCGGTCTTCATGTCGATGCCGGTCGCCCAGTTGAGGTTGCCGAACGGCGCGGCGACCAGCACCTCGCCCGTCTGCCGGTCGATGGTGTAGGCGAAACCGTTGCGATTGAACTGCACCAGCGCCTTGCGGGTCTTGCCCTGCCAGGGGATGTCGATCAGCACGTTCTCGTTGACGCCGTCGTAGTCCCACTGGTCGTGCGGCGTGAACTGGAACGCCCACTTGGCCATGCCGCTGTCGGCGTCACGCGCCCAGACCGCAGCGCTGAACAGGTTGAGGCCGGGACGCTGCGCGGGCACGCGCGGGCTGGGATTGGCGGTGCCGTAGTAGATCAGGTTGAGGTCCGGATCGTAGCTCACCCAGCCCCACGAGGCCGACCCGCCATGCACGGCCATGCCCTTCGGCCAGGTGGTCTCGCCAAGGTCCTTGCCCTTCAGCCAGGAATAGAAGGGCTTATAGTCGGCGCCGATCTTCACCTGGTCGTCGGGGCCGGTGTTGTAGGCGCGCCAGACTTCCTTGCCGGTCTTCACGTCGAGGGCCGCGAGCCAGCCATGAACGCCCAACTCGCCGCCAGAGTTGCCGACATAGACCTTGTCGCCGTAGGCCGTGGCGGCCATCGTCATGGTCGCCCCGTTCTCGACGTTGTCCATCTTGGTGCGCCAGACTTCCTTGCCGGTCTTGAGATCGACGGCCACCGTATGGGCGTCCAGCAGGTTGTAGATCAGCTTGCCGTCGGCCAGGGCCCAGCCCCGCAGGACCGCATCGCAGCAGGCCTTACCGATCGCCATGGGCGAGGGGTTGGGCGCGAAGCTCCATTTGATCGGCGCGCCCGGCTTGGTCAGGTCGAGGGCGTAGGCGATGTTGGGATAGGGCGTGACGACATACATCGTATTGTCGGCGACCAGCGGCGCGCCCTCGTGGCCGTACTGCGCCCCGTCGGAAAAGGTCCAGGCGACCTTCAGCTGGGCGACGTTGCCGGCGTTGATCTGGGTCAGCGGGCTGTAGCGGGTGTTGGCGTAGTCGCGCCCCTCGCTGCGCCACTCGCCGGGCGGCCCGTTGGGCGCGAGGTTGGCGGTGGCCCCCGTCCAGCCCGCCAGATGCTCGACAGGCACGGCGAGACCCTGCTTGGGGCTCGCCGGCTTCTGGCAGCCCGCCAGCGCCGCGATGGCCGCGAGGGCGGCCGCGGCGGCGACGCACTGAAGGGAAAGGAGGGCTCGCGGCATCGTGGCTCCGTCAGGCTAGGGCGTCGGGATCGGCCCGCTCGCTCATCGCCCTGCCGAGGGTGAGAAGCGTGACGGCCAGGAAGATGCTGCAACCGGGCACCCACATGATCAGGCCGCCCAACTGCTGGTCGCCCGCCTGGCTCAAGCCCCAGGCATAGGGGGTCAGCACATGCGGCGCGTAAAGCAGCCGGGGCGTCATGGTGATGATCGCGCCCAGGAAGGTCATCTGCAGGGTCGAGACGACCCCGACGGTCAGGGCCGCGACGGCGCGCCCCGGCGCCGGGTCGAGCAGGACGTTCCACACCATCAAGGCGGCGCCGAATACACTGAGATGCATCAGCCAATAGGCCAGCGGGCTGGCGAAGGTCGCGTCATAGGGACCCGGCGCATGCCAGAACCAGAGCGCCAGGGCGAAGGCGGTCGCCGAACCGGCCGCACCGCGGATCGCCGCCAGCGGGCGGCTGGCGGCCAGCCGGCGCGCCAGTTCCGGCCACAGGCCCGCAAACGCCACGCCCGGCCGGCCCAACATCACCAGCGGCGCGGCCAGGAGGCTGAGGATCATGTGCTGCCCGACCCTGGCGCTGAACAGCGAAACCGAGAGCGCGCAGAGCGGCGACACCAGCGCCGCGGTCGCCGTCGCCCAGCCGGCGACGAAGGCCGTGCGGCGCCAGCGCGACACGTCGCGCCCCGCATTGCGGCTCCTGGCGACGCCAAGCCCATAGAGGGCCAGAGCACCGATAAGGCAGACGATCAGGATAGGGTCGAGATTCCACCGCGCCCACAGCGCATCCGGCGTCGGCGGAGCGCCGCAATAGGGCGTTGTCGTAGACGCCAACCCCAGCATCGCCCGCACGTCTCCCGCTAACCCGGCTCTCAGGCCGGAGGTACCTCGTAATCCGAGGAATTTGATACCGGAACACGCAAGGGTGCTGCGGGTTCCGCGCCCGTTCCGGAAATTTTCGAGACGACGACGCGGCCCTCAGAACTCGGCCCTGACCGGCGCTCCGCGTTGGGAGAGTCAGCCCCGGAACGCGGGAAGTTGGCGGACCCGCAGGTGCGGCGCCTGCCAGATGTCAGGAAGGCTCGACTTCGCCCTAATTTCGAGACGTTGGCGATACGAACCGGCCCTACTCGCGCCGCGGAGTGTCGCCAGTGTGGGCTTGTGCGGCGAGGCGAACTTCCTCCCCCCAAGCCGTCTCGCGCACAGAACGGTCCGCCGGCCACAGCCCCCAGCGGCCTGGCGGTTCCGCCAACGGCTCCTCCGCCCCCGCGGAGGAGCCGCCTTCCTTCAATGCGCCCGACCGGAACAAGCGGCGGCGGCCCCCGTTTTTCAAATCCGCACGGAGGCATTTTCATGAACCGCGAACCGCAGCCCGACCCCACCAACTCC
>JBIOED010000113.1:0-11093 GCA_044445675.1 Caulobacterales bacterium
CGCCTCCCCCGGCATATGAGGCCAAGCAGTTCATCGTCTACTTCCCGTTCGATCAGTACATCCTGACGCCGGAAGCCCAGTCGGTGGTCCAGGAAGCCGCGAACTACGCCTCCTCGGGTCACGCGACCAAGGTGACCGTGGTCGGCCACACCGACACCTCCGGCTCCGCGGCCTACAACGTCCGCCTGTCGGAACGTCGCGCCAAGGCCGTGGCCGACGCGCTGGTCGGAATGGGCGTCGCCCAGACCGCCCTGTCGGTCGACTGGAAGGGCGAAACCGCTCCCGCGGTCGCCACCGGCGACGGCGTGAAGGAACCGCTGAACCGCCGTTCGACGATCGACATCAACTTCTGATTTCGACCGCCGAAGGTTCGGTGAAATGTTTGGAGCCCGGCCGAAAGGCCGGGCTCCTTGCGTTTGGGCGGGCGGCGAAGTGCGGGTCGGCGCTTGAACGCGACCGCCCCGTTCCGGTCGCTTACGCCGCCTGACCCTCACCATTGAGGGAGGGAATGCCGCGGCTCTTGCTTCGGCCGCACGATCTTCCCATTAGTCCCCGCGAACGCGCGGAACGGACATGCCCTTCAATCATCTCGACACAGTAAAATTTACGGACGAGCGGCAGGCGGTAACGACCGCCCTGGCGACGAAGCCCTTGGGCGCCGAGGATCGCCAGGCGGTGCTGGATGAGGCCACGGCGCTCGTTCGGGCCGCCCGGCGCGGCGCGCGGCGGCAGGGAGTCGTGGAGAGCTTCTTGGCTGAGTTCAGCCTGTCGACGCGCGAGGGCTTGGCGTTGATGTGCCTGGCCGAGGCCCTGCTACGCACTCCCGACGAGGAGACTCGCGACAGGTTGATCGCCGAGAAGATCGCCTCAGCCGACTGGGCGAGCCATGCGGGCAATTCCGATTCCATCCTGGTCAACGCCTCGACCTGGAGCCTGATGCTCACCGGCAAGCTGATCGATCCGGACGAGGAAGCCGGCGCCGACCTGCCGGGCTTCATCCGCAGGCTAGCCGGGCGGCTGGGCGAGCCGGTGATCCGCCGCGCGGTGGGCGCCGCGGTGAAGATCATGGGCGAACAGTTCGTGCTGGGCGCGACGATCGAGAAGGCCATCCGCCGCGCCGCTCAGGACGGCTTTACCTGCTCCTTCGACATGCTGGGCGAAGGCGCCCGCACCGAGGCCGACGCCGAGCGTTATGAGGCCGCCTACGCCGCGGCGCTGAAGGTGGTGGCCAGGCATGCCGGCGCTCAGGGCCCCGAAGCCGGCCACGGCATATCCGTGAAGCTCTCGGCGCTGTCGCCCCGCTACGAGGCGCGCGAGCCCGACCGGGTCTGGGGTGAACTCTATCCGCGTATCAAGCGCCTGGCCCTGCTGGCCGCGGCGGCCGACATCAACCTCACCCTCGACGCCGAAGAGGCCGACCGCCTGGTCATCTCTCTGGAGATCCTGGCGCGGCTGGCGGGCGAGGCGGAGCTCGGCGGCTGGACGGGCCTCGGCCTCGCGGTGCAGGCCTACCAGAAGCGCAGCCCGCAGGTGATCGAAGCGGTCGCGGGAATCGCCCGCGCCAGCGGACGGCGCCTGATGGTCCGGCTGGTGAAGGGCGCCTACTGGGACTCGGAAGTGAAGCGCGCCCAGGTGGCGGGCCTGCCAGGCTATCCGGTGTACACCACCAAGGCCGCGACCGACCTGTCCTACCTGGTCTGCGCGCGGGCATTGCTCGCCGCCGCGCCGGCGCTCTACGGCCAGTTCGCCACCCACAACGCCCACACCCTGGCCGCTGTCCGCCAGATGGCGACCCAGGCCGGCCTGTCGCCGGAATATCAGCGGCTGCATGGCATGGGCGAGGCGCTCTACGCGGGCGCGCGGGAGCGCTACGGCGCCTTCCCCTTGCGGGTCTACGCCCCGGTCGGCAGCCACGAGGACCTGTTGCCCTACCTGGTGCGCCGCCTGTTGGAGAACGGCGCCAACACGTCCTTCGTCCACGCCCTGCTCGACGAGCGAACGCCGGTGGAGAAGGTGGTCGCCGACCCCATCGCCGCGGTCGAGGCCGCCGGCGGCGCGCCGCATGCGCGCATCCCGCTGCCGGCCGACCTCTACGGTCCGAGCCGCAAAAACTCCCAAGGCATGGACCTGTCCATCGCCGCGACCCGGGAAGGCCTCACGGGCGCCGTCGCCGCACTGCCGCAGCTGGGGGCCGGCCCCATCGTCAGCGGCAAGCCGGGAGGAGGCGTCCCGTCACCCCGCGTTTCCCCCGACGATCTTTCCCGGACCATCGGCCAGGCCGTCGACGCGACCCCTGCCGAGGTGGAGACCGCCTATGCGGCGGCAGCCAAGGCGCAGCCGGCGTGGAACGCCCTGGGCGGGGAGGGCCGCGCGCCGGTCCTGCGGGCCATGGCCGACGCGCTGGAAGCCAATCGCGAGCGGCTGATCGCGATCTGTGCGCGCGAAGCCGGGAAGACCCTCTCCGACGGGGTCGCCGAGGTGCGCGAGGCCGCCGACTTCTGCCGCTATTACGCAGGCCTCGCCGAGCGCCAGTTCGGCGCGCCGGAAACCCTGCGCGGGCCGGTCGGCGAGACCAACCAGCTGTCCCTGCATGGCCGCGGCGTCTTCGCCTGCATCAGCCCGTGGAACTTCCCGCTCGCGATCTTCACCGGCCAGATCGCCGCGGCGCTGGCCGCCGGCAATGCGGTGCTCGCCAAGCCCGCAGAACAGACCCCTCTGATAGCCGCGCAAGCCGTGCGCCTGTTCCACGCCGCCGGGCTCGATCCGGACCTCTTGCACCTGCTGCCGGGGGACGGCGGCACGATCGGCCAGGCCCTGGTGGCCCATCCGTCCTGCGCCGGCGTCGCCTTCACCGGCGGGACGGAGACCGCCTGGGCGATCAACCGCACGCTGGCCGCCCGCAACGGCCCGATCGTGCCGTTCATCGCCGAGACCGGCGGGCTGAACGCCATGTTCGTGGACACCACGGCGCTGCGCGAACAGGTGATCGACGACGTGCTGGCTTCGGCCTTCGGCTCGACCGGCCAGCGCTGCTCGGCGCTGCGCATGCTGTTCGTCCCGCACGACACCGCAGACGCCCTGATCGAGGGCCTGGCCGGCGCTATGGACGCGCTGGTGGTGGGGGATCCAGCCGACCCGCGCACCGACATCGGGCCGGTGATCGACGAGGACGCGCGCGCCGCGCTCCTCGCCCACCGCGAGCGGCTTGGCCGCGAGGCCAAGGTCGTGCGCGAGTTGGCCGCGCCCGCCGGCGGCCACTTCTTCGGCCCCGTCCTGGCCGAGATCCCGTCGGCGAATTTCCTGCAGAAAGAGGTGTTCGGCCCGATCCTGCACGTGGTCCGCTATGACGCCTGCGACCTGGAAGCCGCTGCCGCGCCGCTGGCCGCGACCGGCTATGGCCTGACGCTGGGCGTGCACAGCCGCATTGAGGCCTTCGCCGACCAGGTGCGCGCCGCGGTGCCGGCCGGCAACGCCTACGTCAACCGCTCGATGATCGGGGCGGTGGTCGGCGTCCAGCCCTTCGGCGGCGAGGGGCTGTCCGGCACCGGCCCCAAGGCCGGCGGCCCCAACGCCCTGCTGCGCTACGCCGTCGAGCGCGCGCTCAGCGTCAATATCGCCGCGCAAGGCGGCGACCCGGCCCTGCTCAACCTCAATCCCTAGGGCGCAGCTTTCCGTCGCCTAAAGCGTTCCCATCCCCGCAAACGGAGAGGCGAGCCAAGTGACTCACCAGCAGGTCCTGGCCTTCGGTCTGGTGCTGGTCACCATCGGCATGTTCGTCTGGGGTCGGTTCCGTTACGACGTGATCTCGCTGGTGGCGCTGGTGGCCTCCGTCCTGCTGGGCCTGACGCCGGCCCGGAAGGCTTTCGACGGCTTCTCCAACGACGTGGTGGTGATCATCGCCTGCGCCCTGGTGGTCAGCGCGGGCTTCGCGCGCTCCGGCGTCATCGAAGCGCTGCTCCGGCCGATCGCGCCGCGGCTGAAGGGGGCCAGTACGCAGGTCCCGGTGTTCGTCGCCGCCACCGCGCTCCTGTCCATGGCCACCAAGAACGTCGGCGCCCTGGCGATCCTCATGCCCATCGCCCTGCAGACCGCGCGGCGGACCGGAACCTCGCCGTCGAGCCTCCTGATGCCGATGTCCTTCGCCTCCCTGCTGGGCGGGCTGGTGACGCTGGTGGGCACCTCGCCGAACATCATCGTCAGCCAAGTGCGCCAGGACCTCTTCGGCAAGCCGTTCGGCATGTACGATTTCGCGCCGGTAGGCCTGGGGTTGACCGCGCTGGGCGTGGTCTTCCTGGCCTTCGCCTACCGGCTCCTGCCGACCAGCCGGTCGCCCGCCGAGACCATGGATGGTGCGCTCGCCGACAGCGCCTACGTCACCGAGGTGGAAGTGCCGGCAGGCTGGGCCTCCGAGAAGCCGCGGGTCGGCGATCTGCACGCCATGGCCCGGAACGAGGTCTCTGTGGTGGCCCTGATGCGCGGCGGCAAGCGCCAGGCCTCGCCGCATGCCAACCGGCATGTGCGCCCCGGCGACCGCTTGCTGCTGGAAGGCGATCAGCACGCGCTGGAAGATCTGATCGCCCGGGCCAAGCTGAAGCTCACCCGTTCGGACCGGCCGGTGGCCAAGGAAGAGCCGACGGAGGAAATCCGAGTGGTGGAGGCCGCAGTGACCGACGGCTCGCCGCTGGTCGGTGAATCGGCCCAGCGCCTCGCCCTGTACGCGGCGCATGGAATCAACGTGCTGGCGGTCAGCCGCAGCGGCTATCGCCTGCGCCAGACGCTGCGCACCATGCGTTTCCGCGGCGGCGACATCGTCATGCTGCAGGGCTCCGAGCGGACCCTGCCGAGCGCGCTGAAGACCCTGGGCTTGCTGCCGCTGGCCGAGCGGGAGGTGAGGCTGGGCGGCATCCGGCGGGTGCTGGCGCCCGTGGCGATCCTGGCGGCGGCCATGCTGGCCATCGCCTTCCACCTCGCGCCCGTGGCCATCTGCTTTTTCGGCGCGGCGGTGGCCATGGTGGCGGTCGGCGGCTTGCGGATGCGCGAGGCCTACGCCGCGCTGGACGGGCCGGTGCTGGTGCTGATCGGGGCGCTGATCCCGGTGGGCGAGGCGATCCACGCCACCGGTGGGGCGGACCTGCTGGCCGGCTGGCTGTCGCAGGTGCTCGGCCCGGCGCCGCCGCTGCTGTCGCTGGCCTCGATCATGCTGCTGGCCATGGTCAGCGCACCGTTCATGCACAACGCCCCAACGGTGCTCGTGTTCGGCCCCATCGCGGCGAGCCTCGCCCAGCGGCTGCACCTGAACCCCGACGCCTTCCTGATGGCGGTGGCGGTGGGCGCCGCCAGCGACTTCCTCACGCCCATCGGCCATCAGTGCAACACCCTGGTGATGGGGCCTGGCGGCTATCGGTTTTCCGACTATCCGCGGCTCGGCGCGCCGCTCAGCCTGGCGGTGCTGATCGTCGGCAGCCTGTTGATCGCAGTCGTCTGGCCCCTGACGCGCTGAGCTGGTCACAGTCTCGTGAGCGCGGTTGCGGCCATCGCCGCCAAGCCCTTGATCTGCCGAGGGCCAAGGTGGTGCGTTAACCTTTGGTTTACGAAAAAAGCTGGGGGCCGAACGGCCGCCTCATTGACGAGTCATTAGGACGGGTGCCCCATATGTAGGTTGCTGGGGTGTGTGGCCCACAACATGTAGGGGCAAGGAACGAGGCTCTAGGCGCCTGGTTTCTGTAGGGGCATAGGTCAGGACGATGAGTGAAGCGGCGAAAGTTGGGATTGCCGACGCGATTGAACGGGTTGCAGGGCGTAGCGAGCGTCCGCAGCTGCAGCTGGTCCGCAAGGTCGAGGTCGACCGGTCGCGCGACGATCTGCTGACCGATTTCGGCAAGACCACGCTGGAAGACCGCTACCTGCTGGCGGGCGAAAGCTACCAGGACATGTTCGCGCGGGTGGCCACCGCCTACGCCGACGACGCCGACCATGCACAGCGGATCTACGACTACATCTCCAAGCTCTGGTTCATGCCTTCGACGCCGGTGCTGTCGAACGGCGGGGCGAACCGTGGCCTGCCGATCTCCTGCTTCCTGAACGCGGTGCCCGACAGCCTGGAAGGCATCCAGGGCGTGTGGAACGAGAACGTCCACCTGGCCTCCAACGGCGGCGGCATCGGCACCTATTGGGGCGGCGTGCGCTCCATCGGCGAGAAGGTGAAGGGCGCCGGCCAGACCAGCGGCATCATCCCGTTCATCCGCGTGATGGATTCGCTGACCCTGGCGATCAGCCAGGGCTCGCTGCGCCGCGGCTCTGCGGCGGTCTACCTCGACGTCTGCCATCCTGAGATCGAGGAGTTCCTGGAGATCCGCAAGCCCTCCGGCGACTTCAACCGCAAGAGCCTAAACCTCCACCATGGCATCTCCATTTCAGATGAGTTCATGGAGGCCGTGCGCGACGGAGCCATGTTCGGCCTGCGGTCGCCCAAGACGAGGGAGGTCGTCCGCGAGGTCGACGCCCGTTCGCTGTGGCAGAAGATCCTCGAGATCCGGCTGCAGACCGGCGAGCCCTACCTGATCTTCGCCGACACCGTGAACCGCGCCATGCCGCAGCACCAGCGTGAGCTCGGCCTGTCGGTGCGGCAGTCCAACCTCTGCTCGGAGATCATGCTGCACACCGGCAAGGATCATCTGGGCGCTGAACGCACCGCGGTCTGCTGCCTGTCGAGCGTCAACGCCGAGACCTTCCTGGAGTGGCGCGACCACCCGACCTTCATCGAGGACGTCATGCGCTTCCTCGACAACGTCCTGCAGGACTTCATCGACCGCGCCCCGCCGGAGATGGCCAACGCCGTCTACGCCGCCCAGCGCGAACGCTCCGTAGGCCTGGGCCTGATGGGCTTCCACACCTTCCTGCAGGCGCAGAACGTGCCGTTCGAGAGCGCGCTGGCCAAGAGCTGGAACATGCGGCTGTTCAAGACCCTGCGCCGCCAGTGCGACGCCGCCTCCCGCACGCTCGCCGCCGAGCGCGGGCCGTGCCCCGACGCCGAAGAGCGCGGGTTCATGGAGCGCTTCTCCCACAAGCTGGCGATTGCGCCGACCGCCTCGATCTCGATCATCTGCGGCGGCACCTCGGCGGGCATCGAGCCGATCCCGGCGAACATCTACAGCCACAAGACGCTGTCCGGCACCTTCGCGGTGAAGAACCCCTATCTGGAGCGCCTGCTGGAGACGACGGGCCACAACACCCCCGCCGTCTGGGATTCGATCCTCGAGAACGAAGGGTCCGTCCAGCATCTCGACTTCCTCAATCCGGACGACAAGGATGTCTACAAGACGGCCTTTGAGATCGATCAGCGGTGGGTGATAGAATTGGCCGCTGACCGCACGCCTGACATCTGCCAGTCCCAGTCGATAAATCTTTTCCTGGCCGGAAATGTGGAAAAGTGGGATTTGCACATGCTCCATTTTCAGGCGTGGGAGCGGGGGTGTAAGTCCCTTTATTACTTGCGGTCGAAATCGGTGCAGCGGGCGGCGCACGCGGGGGGCGAGGCGCATGCGGCGGTGGATATGTCCGGCGTGGCGAAGACCGACTACGAGGAATGCCTCGCCTGCCAATAGGGATTTCCGGCGGCCTGCGGCACGGCTTTTGCAAGCGCAGAATTGACTCGCGAAAGCCTGGGCGGGCGCCTAGGCTTTCGTCGGGGAACCGCAGTTCGAGTTGCGGCTTTCGCTAAGCAGGGCTTGGTGACGGACCGCACGCTTGAGGGTTGCGGGCTGGGGAGAGAAGACGATGCGGCCGCTGGCTATACTGGCCACCGCCCTGACCTGCGCCGCGGCCAGCGCCGCCGGCGCGCAATCCCTTTCCGAGCAGGCCATCCTGAACGGCGCCGCCTTCGCGCCCGTCACGGACTCGACCCAAGTGGATCCCGTCAGCCGGCTGATCGAGCGCGAGGGCTACCGGCCCGGCGCCGGGCCGGTGCGCTGGACGGGCAGCCAGGTGCAGCTGTCGCCCGACGGCGCCGGCGGGCCGGTGGATTCGCTGCGCGTCAGCGTCGGCGGCGTGTTGCGGACACCCGCCGGCGCGCCGCTCAACCTGCGGGCGGCGCAATATGACGCCGAGACCTACGAGGTCGCCCTGACCCGTGACTGGCCCTCGGCCTTCGCCTACCAGACCGGCCCCTTGGGAATCGACGTGACGCCGCACGCGGGGCTCGGCATGACCAGCTTCGGCGGCTCGGCGGAGGCCGGCGCGACGCTGCGGGTCATGCACCGCGACGACATCGCCAAGGAACGCCTGAGGGCGCTGGGCGTGCGCGACGGCTCGAGCTTCGGCGAGCGCGGCCGCTGGTACCTGTTCGCCGCCGCCAGCGGCCGGGCGGTGGGCCTGAACATGCTGCACGGCGACCAGGGCTGGGACCGCGCCGGCTGGACCACCGACGCCACCTCCACGCTGACCGGCGACGCCCAGGTCGGCGTCGGCTGGCGCAAGGGCGACATGCAGACCTCGCTGGGCTACATCCACCGCGAGATGAAGGGCCAGAACGTGCTCTGGGGCGTCGACGCCAAGCAGGATTCGATGGTCGCCTTCTCGCTGTCGATCCGGCCGCACCGCTAACCCTCCCAGCCCTCCGAAAACGGGAACCGCTCGGCCCAGAAGGCCGCCAGGCGCGGGTCGGCGTCGACGTGGCGGGCGACCTCGCCCAGGCGTGGCGCCGCGGCATAGAAGCCCTTACGCCGGGGACCCCAGCGCGACACGGCGGCCAGGTAGAGGTCGAGCACCGAAAGCTCGTCGCCCAGCATGAAGCGGCCGGCGGGCGGCGCCTGCAGTTCCATCATCGTCCAGCAGGCGCTGATCCGGGCTGCGGTGCGCTCGCGCAACACGCTTTCATGCGCCTTGTCGGCGGCCAGCCGGGTGATGTCGTCGCGCACCCAGTAGAGGGCGTAGATCTGGGCTGAGATGTAGGCCATCCAGCGCAGGAACCGCGGCCGCATCGGCGAGTCGAGGCCCGGCGCCAGGCGCGAGTCCGGATGGCTGTCGGCCAGGTGGATGAGGATCGCCGCGCTCTCGGTCATCAGCTCGCCGGATGGAAGCACCAGCGCCGGCACCTGGCGCAGCGGATTGACCGCCGCCATCTCCGCGGCCGCCGCCGCATCCTGCCACACCGCCCGCTCGACCACCCGATAGGGCTCGCCCAGCAGCGTCAGCGCCGCTTCCACCGGCGTCGAGCCGGAGCCCGCTGCGCCATAGACCAGATATCCCTCGCTCATGCTCGTCCCCAGGCTTGTTCACAACATCTTGGGTGGCTGCGCCAACTTGGCGCTAGATATGGTTGGAAATCGGTGGCTAACTTCGGTCCCAGCCCTTGCCAGCGTACGGGATTTTCACCGCCGTGACCGCCTCCAACCTCCTCGCCCTGCCGGGCCTGCTGACCCCCTCGGCCGCCTACAAGCCGTTCCGCTATCCGTGGGCCTACGAATATTGGAAGAAGCAGCAGCAGGTCCACTGGATGCCCGAGGAGATTCCGCTGGGCGAGGACTGCAAGGACTGGGCGGCCAAGCTCAACGACCGCGAGCGCAACCTGCTGACCCAGATCTTCCGGTTTTTCACCCAGTCGGATGTCGAGGTGAACGACAACTACATGGAACGCTACGCGCGCGTCTTCAAACCGACCGAGGTGAAGATGATGCTGGCGGCCTTCTCCAACATGGAGACCATCCACATCGCCGCCTACGCCCTGCTGCTCGAGACCATCGGCATGCCGGACAGTGAGTTCACGGCCTTCCTCGACTACCAGGCCATGCGCGACAAGCACGACTATATGCAGCAGTTCGGCGTCGAAACGCACGCCGATATCGCCAGAACGCTGGCCATGTTCGGCGGATTTACGGAGGGCCTTCAACTGTTCGCCAGCTTCGCCATGCTGATGAACTTCCCGCGTCACAACAAGATGAAGGGCATGGGCCAGATCATCTCCTGGTCGGTGCGCGACGAGAGCCTGCACTGCGAGGGGATGATCAAGGTCTTCCACGCCTTCAAGGCCGAGACCGGCTGCGTCACCAAGGCGGTGGCCGACGACATCGTCGACTGCTGCAAGACGGTGGTGGGCCTGGAGGACAAGTTCATCGACCTGGCCTTCGAGGCCGGCGAGATCGAGGGCATGACGCCCGACGACATCAAGGCCTACATCCGCTTCATCGCCGACTGGCGCCTGCGGCAATTGGCGTTGCCGGAAGTCTACGGCGTGAAGGAAAACCCGCTGCCCTGGCTGCAGTCGATGCTGAGCGGCGTCGAACACGCGAACTTCTTCGAGGCGCGAAGCACAGAGTATTCGAAGGCGGCGACGCGGGGGCAGTGGCACGGCGGCGAGGGCGTCTGGGCGAGCTTCGACAAGATGCAGGCGAAGCGGGCGGGGAGTGAGATGCCGGCGGAGTAGAGTGGCTTGATGCTGGGGGTTCGGATCGCGTCGGTCAGCGACGCCGCGGCCATCGCCGGCATCTATGCGCCCTACGTCACGCAGACGGCGATCTCGTTCGAGGACGCCCCGCCGTCGGCCTGAGAGATGGCCGATAGGATTTCATCGACCCTGCCGACCTACCCCTATCTCGTGTAGACCGGCCGTTTCTCTCGCTCTGCATCAAGGCGCTCTTTCGGTGTCAGCACCTCAACGATGAACCGATGGCCGCAGTTGTTGCAGCGGTACGGCGTTGGGAGCGACATCGCTTCACCTGATTGTCTTTCCGGAGGGGGTCGATCAGAGCGAAATCGATCAAGCTCAGCAGCTATGTCCGGATGCCGTGATTGCGGGTGCAATCTTGCAGGGAGACCGGATGCGAGGAGTAATCCAGCATCGATCTCACAACCATATCGACTATCAGAAGGTCCTTAGCGACGGTCACTCTGAAGGCGGTCCATCTCCGTCTCGCCCGCCGATCTATTTATGCGACTCCGTCGCGGTGGGACTGCTGATCTGCCAGGACATTCAGGAGCCCACTCTCACAAACAGCGTCATCACTGGCCTGCACCGAGCTACTGCGTCTTTCAAAATGTTGTGCATCCCGGCCGAGATGCACATCAGCGGCGGATGGTTCTCCGGGCCAACGCTAGGC
>JBIOED010000114.1:0-10927 GCA_044445675.1 Caulobacterales bacterium
AACCTCCCGCCAGACACGCCGCCCGCCTGCGGATGGCGAGACGCTGTTCGGGGGATAGGCGAGCCATGACCGACACCACCGCCGGCCGTGCGGCCGGGGCTGCCGGGGCTGCCGGCGCGACGCCGGCGTTCAGCGCCGGCTACAAGCGGCTGGTGCTGTTCCTGCTGGTCACCGCCTACACGCTGAACTTCATCGACCGCACGATCATCGCCACCCTGGGTCAGCCGATCAAGGACGCGCTGAAGATCACCGACACCCAGCTGGGCCTGCTGGGCGGGCTCTATTTCGCCCTGCTCTACACCTTCTTGGGGATCCCGATCGCCCGGCTCGCCGAGCGGTTTTCGCGGGTCAACATCATCGCCGCGGCGGTGATCCTCTGGTCGGGGTTCACCGCGCTCTGCGGCACGGCGGGCAGCTTCGCGATGCTGGCGGCCTACCGCTTCGGGGTCGGCATCGGCGAGGCGGGCCTGTCGCCGCCGGCCCATTCGCTGATCAGCGACTACTATGCGCCCAAGGCGCGGGCCTCGGCGCTGTCGGTCTACAGCTTCGGCATTCCACTGGGGACCATGATCGGGGCCATCGCCGCCAGCCAGATCGCCAAGGCGTTCGGCTGGCGCGCGGCCTTCATGGTGGTGGGGCTGCCGGGCGTCGCCGTGGCCATCGCGCTGAAAGTCCTGGTGAAGGAGCCGCCCCGCGGTCACTCCGAAGCCGCCGGATTCATCGCCGTGGCCAAGCCCCGCGCCACGCTCTCGGGCGAGCTCGCCGAGATGGGCGCGGTGATCAAGCTGCTGTTCGGCCGCTGGCCGATCCTCAACATCGTGCTGGGCGTCACCCTGGTGTCGTTCGCCGGCTATGGCGGCGGCCAGTTCGTGCTGCCCTACTTCCTGCGCAACTTCCATCAGCTGGACATCGCCCAGGTGGGCCTGATCGTCGGCCTGGCCGCCGGGTTCAGCCAGGGCGTCGGCACCCTGATCGGCGGCCCGATCACCGATACCATGTCCAAGCGCCTGAGCGCGCGCTGGTACGCCCTGGTCCCGGCGATCGGGGTGACGGCGGCCTACCCGTTCACCGTCGGCATCTACACGGCGGGCAGCTGGCAGGCGGCGGCCGCCTTCATGCTGGTTCCGGGCATCCTGTCCTACGTCTATCTCGCGCCCACCTTCGGGGTGATCCAGAACATGGCGCCGACCTACCAGCGGGCGACGGCCGCGGCGATCATGCTGTTCTTCCTCAACCTGATCGCGCTGGGCGGCGGGCCGCCGTTCACCGGCTGGATGATCGACCACTTCGCCGCCTTCCACTACGCGCACGGCGGGACGGGCGGGCTGTGGGACGCGATCGCCGGGTTCGGCGGCTCCCACCCCGCGGCCTTCCAGGCGGCCTGCCCGGGGGGCAAGGCGCCGGCGGGGGCGGCGGACGCGGCCCGGGCGGCCTGCAGCGGCGCCCTGGTGCTGGGCACCCGCCACGGCCTCATCGTCGCCTACGCCTTCGGCCTGTGGGGCGCCTTCCACTATCTGCTGGGCTCCTTCGGCCTGAAGGACGCCCTGGCCAAAGCCCGCGCCGACCGCGGCGAGGATGACTGAATTCGTTCAGTTTTTCATCTTCGAATTTGACTTCTGAGGGGGAGCGCCGGCATACCGGGCGGCATGATCCCCCGTTACGCCCGCCCCCAAGCCGCCGCCATCTGGAGCCCCCAGACGCGCTTCAAAATCATGTTCGAGATCGAGGCCTACGCCGCCGACGCCATGGCCGACCTGGGGGTGATCCCCAAGGCGGCCGCCCGCGTGATCTGGGAGAAGGGCAAGGACGCCGTCTGGGACGCCGACCGCATCGACGAGATCGAGCGCGAGGTGAAGCACGACGTCATCGCCTTCCTCACCCACGTCACCGAGGTGGTGGGCCCCGAAGCCCGCTTCCTGCACCAGGGCATGACCTCCTCGGACGTCAACGACACGGCGCTGGCCGTGCAACTCTGCCGCGCCACCGACCTCCTGCTCGAGGACGTCGACCTGGTGCTGGCCGCGCTCAAGCGCCGGGCCTACGAGCACCGCCTCACCCCCACCGTCGGGCGCAGCCACGGCATCCACGCCGAGCCCACCACCTTTGGCCTGAAGCTCGCCGGCCACTACGCCGAGTTCGTCCGCGCGAAAGAACGCCTGGCTATGGCGAAGTTCGAGATCGCCACCTGCGCCATCTCCGGCGCGGTCGGCACCTTCGCCAACGTCGACCCGGCGGAGGAGGACTATGTCGCCGCCAAGCTCGGCCTGGCGGTCGAGCCGGTCTCCACCCAGGTGATCCCCCGCGACCGCCACGCCGCCTATTTCGCCGCGCTCGGCGTCGTCGCCTCCTCCATCGAACGCCTGGCCACCGAGATCCGCCACCTGCAGCGCACCGAGGTGCTGGAGGCCGAAGAGCCGTTCGAGGTCGGCCAGAAGGGCTCCTCGGCCATGCCGCACAAGCGCAACCCGATCCTCACCGAGAACCTGACCGGCCTCGCCCGCCTGGTGCGCTCGGCCGTCACGCCGGCCCTGGAGGACGTCGCCCTGTGGCACGAGCGCGACATCAGCCACTCCTCGGTCGAGCGCGGCATCGCCCCGGACGCCACCGTGCACCTGGACTTCGCGCTGCGCCGCCTGGCCAGCGTGATGGAGCGCCTGGTGATCTACCCTGAGAACATGGCCAAGAACCTCGACCGCCTGGGCGGCCTGGTCCACTCGCAGCGGGTGCTGCTGGCGCTGACCCAGAAGGGCATGAGCCGCGAGGCGTCCTATGCCGCCGTGCAGCGCAACGCCATGCGCGTCTGGCGCGGCGAGGGAAATTTCCTGGAGTTCCTGAAGGCCGATCCCGAGGTGACGCTCCCCGACGCCGAGCTCTCCGAGCTCTTCGACCTGGGCTATCACTTCAAGAACGTCGACCGGGTGTTCGCCCGGGTGTTCGGCGATGAGGCGAAGGCATGGCCGGCGTCGAAGACCTCCGCCGCCTGAGCCTGGCCCTGCCGGGCGCCCACGAGGTCACCTACAAGGGCGACCCCTGGTTCAACGTCGGCAAGAAGACCTTCGCGCTCCACTGGCGGGGCCGCACGATCCTGAAGCTCGACAAGGACCACCAGGAGTTCCTGTTCGAGGTGCGGCCCGCGACGTTCGAAAAATGCCGGGTCGGCACGGGCTACTGGAGCTACGTCGACCTCGAGCGCCTCGACGACGGCGAACTCGCCGACCTCGTGCGCGAGGCGTGGTCCAGCATCGTGCCGAAGAAGATCAGCCGCCCGGTGCTCGATGCGGCAAAAGCCTGACGGCCTATTTGCCTTCGCGGACGCCTTCGCGCGCCTGGGCCAGCAACTCGGCCATCTTCATACGCACTTCGCCTTCGGAGATCTGCACGCCCGAGCCCTTCAGGTCCTCGAAGACCTTGCGTAACACGTCGTCCTCGCCCGGTTGCTCCAGGTCGGACTTCACCACGGCCTGGGCGTACTCGGCGACGTGCTTTTCGGTCAGCCCCATCAGGCCGGCCGCCCATTCGCCCAGCGCCCGGTTGCGCCGCGCCGCGGCCTTGAACTCCTGCTCTTGATCGAGCGCGAAACGCTTCTCGAAGCCACGTTCACGGTCGTCAAAGGTGGTCATGGGGTCCCCGGGAAGTCTCGCGGCAAATCGGCGTGACGGGCGACCACATATCCCGCCCCGCCACCGCTCGCAATCGAAAGGCGGGCGCCCGTGAGGTTTGCGCCCATGCTCCGCATCCGCTAATTTTGCGCCGCCTCATAAGAAGCGAGACGCCTTGAGTCGGATCCGCGCGCGAAGGATTGAGCCGCGCGCGTTTTTCGTTGTCCCGACCGGCTAAGCCCTCGCCCACGGAGAAGGCGCAACGATGACCCGGCGTAAGAAGATCTACGAGGGCAAGGCAAAGATCCTCTACGAAGGTCCCGAGCCCGGCACTCTGATCCAGTATTTCAAGGACGACACAACCGCCTTCGACGCCACCAAGAAGGCGGTGCTTGAAGGCAAGGGGGTCATCAACAACCGCATCAGCGAACACATCATGACCAAGCTGAACTCCATCGGGGTTCAGAACCACTTCATCCGCCGCCTGAACCTGCGCGAGCAGCTGATCCGCGAGGTGGAGATCATCCCGCTCGAGGTGATCTGCCGCAACGTCGCGGCGGGTTCGCTCTCCACGCGCCTCGGCCTGCCGGAAGGCCAGGCCCTGCCCCGCTCGATCATCGAGTTCTGCCTGAAGGACGACAAGCTGCACGATCCGCTGGTCTCCGAAGAGCACATCACCGCCTTCAACTGGGCCTCCACCCAGGAGATCGACGACATCATGGCCCTGACCCTGCGGGTGAACGACTTCCTCACCGGCATGTTCGGCGCGGTCGGCATCACGCTGGTGGACTTCAAGGTCGAGTACGGCCGCGTCTGGGAGAACGACTTCGCCCGCGTCATCCTCGCCGACGAGATCAGCCCCGACAGCTGCCGCCTGTGGGATTCGGCCACCAACGAGAAGCTCGACAAGGACCGTTTCCGCCGCGACCTCGGCAACGTCATCGAGAGCTACACCGAGGTGGCTCGCCGGCTTGGCATCATGAAGGAGATGCCGACGGTCATCCAGGGAGGCCTCCACTAGTGCGGGCGACGGTGCATGTGTTCCTGAAGCCGGGCGTCCTCGACGTGCAGGGCAAGGCTGTCGAGCAGGCCCTGCATGGCCTCGGCTGGACCGGCGTCGAACACGTCCGTGTCGGCCGCACCATAGAGTTCGATCTCGCCGCCACGGACGCCGCGGGTGCGGAGGTCGAGGTTAAGGCGATGTGCGACAAGCTCTTGGCCAACACTGTGATCGAGAGCTACCGCGTGGAGGTGGCGTGAGGGGGATCGCCGCCCTCGCCCTCCTCGCCTCACTCCCGCTCTGCGCCTGCGCGCCGAAACCGCCGGCCGCCGCGCCGCGGCCGCTGGCGCTGGATTGCAGCCAGCCGTTCGACGCGCAGGCGGCAAGGCTCATCGCCCAGCCGCACCTGGTCGCCGCGCCTAAGGAGCCCGGCGAGCCCTACGCCTTCTATTCCACGCAGGACGGCAAGGCCTCCTACGTGATCACCCAAAAGGGCGCGCCGGGGCATCCGGCCATCCTCATGCAGACCACCGACGGCAGGGCCGAAAGGACCACCGGCTGTCCTTACGGCGACGCGAAGGGCTATGCGAAGGTCTTCGCCTACGTCGACGGCCTGAAAGCCGTGACCCACCGATGAGCCGGATGCTCGCCAACCCTGAAGGAGCCTGCCCGTGAAAGCCGCCGTCATCGTCTTCCCCGGCTCCAACTGCGATCGCGACTGCAAGGTGGCCATCGAGCGCTCCACCGGCGCGCAGGTGGAGATGGTCTGGCACGGCGACACCGCCCTGCCGGACGGCCTTGACCTGATCGTGCTGCCGGGCGGCTTTTCCTATGGCGACTACCTGCGCTGCGGCGCCATGGCCTCGCTCTCGCCGATCATGGCCGAGGTGAAGGCCGCCGCCGAGCGGGGCGTGGCCACCGTCGGCATCTGCAACGGCTTTCAGGTGCTCTGCGAGGCCTTGATGCTGCCCGGCGCCCTGTTGCGCAACGAGCGGTTGAAATACGTCTGCAAGGCCGTCGACCTGGAGGTCACCAACGCCCAGACCCGGTTCACCGCGGCCTATGCCGGACGCCGCCAGGTGGCGATGACGGTCGGCAACGGCGAGGGCAACTTCTTCGCGGACGAACCCACCCTCGACCGATTGGAGGGAGAGGGTCAGGTGGTCTTCCGCTATCTCGACAATCCCAACGGCTCGGCCCGCGGCATCGCCGGCATTGTCAACGCCCGCGGCAACGTTCTCGGCCTCATGCCCCACCCCGATCGCGCCTTCGAGGCCGAGCTCGGCTCCGCCGACGGCGCCCTCCTCTTTCAAAGCGCGCTGGCCAGCGCCTAGGGATATCAAGCATGACCTCCAAGACCCCGGCGCTCGGCGCCTGCGCCGTCGTCGCCGTTACCCTTGCCCTGGCCGCTCCGGCTCTCGCCCAGACCCCGCCGATGACGCCAGACATCCCGGCGCACTTCGACATGCCAACGGCGCAGAACGACTGGATCAAGCGCACCGTGATGATCCCCATGCGCGACGGGACCAGGCTCTACACCGTCATCGTCATGATGAAGGGCGCCCATGACGCGCCGATCCTGCTGACGCGCACCCCCTACAACGCCAAGAAGCGCGCCGAGCGGTTCGCCTCGCCGCACATCACCGGCGAACTGGCCCAGATGGACGAGCCGTTCGTCACGGACGGTTACATCCGCGTCTACCAGGACATCCGCGGCAAGTACGGCTCGGAGGGGGACTATGTGGTCACCCGCCCGCTGATCGGCCCGCTGAACCCCACCAAGATCGACCACACCACCGACACCTGGGACACCATCGACTGGCTGGTGAAGAACACGCCTGAGACCAATGGCCGGGTCGGCATGATCGGCTCGTCCTACGACGGGTTCACCACCTTGATGGGACTGATCAACCCGCATCCGGCGCTAAAGGCCGCGGTGCCGGAAAGCCCGATGGTCGACGGCTGGATGGGCGACGACTGGTTCCACTACGGAGCCTTCCGCCAGAAGAACATGGACTACTTCACCGGCCAGATGACCGCGCGCGGCGAGGGCAAGGAAATCCCCCGCGAGGCGCTCGACGACTACACCAACTTCCTGCGCGCGGGCTCGGCCGGCGATTTCGGCCGCCAGTATGGCCTCGACCAAATCCCGTTCTACCGCAAGGTGACCGAACACCCGGCTTACGACGCCTTCTGGAGCGAGCAGGCGCTCGACAAGGAGCTCGCCCGCCAGCCGCTGAAGGTGCCCACCATGTGGGTCGGCGCGCTCTACGACCAGGAGGACATGTGGGGCGCGATCCACGCCTATGCGGCGGTCGAGCCGAAGGACACTAACAATGACATGAACTACCTGGTGATCGGCCCGTGGCGCCACTCCGGGGTCAACTACGAGCAACGCCAGCTGAACGCGATCAAGCTGCCGGGCGACACCGCCACCGAGTTCCGGATGACGGTGCTGAAGCCCTTCCTCGACGCCCACCTGAAGACCGGCGCCCCGAAGGCCGACACGCCGCCGGTGTTCATTTTCCAAACCGGCTCGGACAAGTGGCAACGGCTGCAGAAATGGCCGCCGGCCTGCGAGGACGGCTGCCGCGCCAAGATGACGCCGCTCTATCTGGAACCCCGGCAGGGACTGGGCTTCGTCCCGCCGGCCGCCTCGGGCGCGGCCTATGACGAATATGTCTCCGATCCTGCCAAGCCCGTGCCCTACGTCCGCCGCCCGGTGCGCAACGACGACGGCGACCAGTGGCGCTATTGGCTCACCACCGACCAGCGCCACGCGGACGGCCGCCCCGACGTCCTGACCTACGAAACCGCGCCCCTGACGACGCCACTGACGATCTCCGGGGCGCCGGTCGTCAACCTCTTCGCCTCCACCAGCGGGACCGACAGCGACTGGGTGGTGAAGCTCATCGACGTCTATCCCGACACCGTGCCATCGCAACTGGAGCTTGGCGGCTATGAGCTGCCCGTCGGCATGGACATCTTCCGGGGCCGCTATCGCGAGAGCTTCGTGACGCCCCGGGCGATCCCGGAAAACGCCGTGGAGAAGTACCGGTTCGTCCTGCCGCCGACGGACCACGTCTTCCTGCCCGGCCACCGCATCATGGTGCAGATTCAGTCCAGCTGGTTCCCGCTCTACGACCGCAACCCGCAGACCTTCGTACCCAACATCTTCTTCGCCAAGCCGGGCGATTACGTGAAAGCCACCCAGCGGATTTTCCACGTCGGCGCCCAGGCGACGAACATCGAGCTGCCGGTGGTCCAGCCCTAGTCACCGCGCCCGAGGTGGGATTTTTTTGGCCGCCGGGTCGAACATGAACCTTTGGCAATCCTGGCGACTGACGGCTGACGCGCATTGATCGGGCGGATCAGATCAGTATGTTCCGCCCGCGCCACTTCGCAGTTGCAACAATACGAAATCCTGGCGCCGCGTTTCGGAAGGACGATCGTGCCATACGGCCTCTCGGAACGTTGCGTTGCCGCGTTCTTCCACCGACCCGCCAGGGTTGTCCTCTGACTTAGGTTCTGCGGGTGCGTGCCCAGATCAAACTCTGCCGATTGCCCGCGTTTGCGCTTCTGCTGCTGCTCTCGGCGTGCGGCGCGACCCCGGCCAAGTCGCCGCCGCGGACGCCAGAGGTGGGCTATGTCACCCTGACCACCCAGACGGTGCCGCTGGTCATCGAGCTGGCCGGGCGGACGACGGCCTATGAGACCTCCGAGGTGCGGCCGCAGGTCTCCGGCGTCATCAAGGCGCGCCGCTTTGTCGAGGGCAGCATCGTTCACAAGGGCCAGACGCTCTACGAGATCGATCCCAGCCTCTATCGCGCCGCCGTCGCCCAGGCGCAGGCCAACCTGGCCAACGCCCAGGCGACCCGCGAAGCCGCCGTGGCCAAGGCGGCCCGCTACAAGCCGCTCGCCGACATCGAGGCGGTGAGCAAGCAGGACTACACCGACGCAAAGGCCGCTGCGGACCAGGCGACGGCGCAGGTCGCGCAGAACCGCGCCGCCCTCGAGACCGCCAAGATCAACCTGCGGTTCACCACCGTTCCCGCGCCCATCACCGGCCGCATCGGCCGCTCGCTGGCGACCACCGGCGCCCTGGTGACCACCGGCCAGACCACCGCCCTGACCACGATCCAGCGGCTTGACCCGATCTTCGTCGATATCCAGCAGTCGAGCGCGGACCTCGTGTCCCTGCGGCGCGCCCTTGCCACGGCGGGGGTGACCCCGTCCTCCGCCGCCGTGCGCCTGACGCTCGAGGACGGCAGCGAATATGCGAGCCCCGGGCGTGTCGAGTTCGCCGAGGCCGTGGTCGACGAGAACACCGGAACGGTGACGCTGCGCGCCACCTTCCCCAATCCGACGGGCCTGTTGCTGCCGGGCATGTACGTCCGCGCCCACCTCTCCCAGGCCACGGCGCAGAACGCGATCCTCGTGCCGCAGCAGGCGGTTTCCCGCGATCCGAAGGGCGCCGCCACGGTGTTCGTGGTCGGACCCGACAACAAGGCGATCTCGCGCACGGTGGCGGCCGATCGCACGGTGGGCGACAAGTGGCTGGTGACCAGTGGCCTGGCCGCCGGCGACCGCGTGATTACCGAAGGCCTGGCCAACGTGAAGCCCGGCGAGCCGGTGCGGCCGGTCCCGGCGGGCTCGGCCCCCCGGGCGCCGGGCGCCGGCAAGGGCAACGCCCGCAATGGCGGCGGCGAGAGTGGCGCTCCTCGGCCGGGGTACTAACCCGGCATGATCTCCCGCATCTTCATCGACCGGCCGATCTTTGCGTGGGTGATCGCCATCGTGATCATGCTCGCGGGGCTGGGCGCGATCCGCTCGCTGCCGGTCGAGCAGTACCCGGACATCGCGCCGCCTTCGGTGAACATCCGCGCCAGCTATCCCGGGGCCTCAGCCGAGATCCTGGAGACCAGCGTCACCCAGATCATCGAGCAGCAACTCACCGGCATCGACGGGCTGATTTACTTCTCGGCCACCTCGGATTCGTCCGGCCAGGTGAGGATCACGGTGACCTTCGTCAAGGGCACCAATCCGGACATCGCCCAGGTGCAGGTCCAGAACAAGGTGCAGGCGGCGCTGCCCCGCCTGCCGCAGGAGGTGCAGCAGGCCGGCCTGGTGGTCACCAAGTCCAACCCCGACTTCCTGCTGATCGTCTCGATCTATGACGCGACCGACACCCAGACCAGCGCCGACGTTTCGGACTACCTGGTCTCCAACATGCAGGAGGCCATCGGCCGCATCCCCGGCGTCGGCGACGTCAACGTGTTCGGCGCCCAATACGCCATGCGCATCTGGCTCGATCCCTTCAAGCTGGCCAGCTTCAAGCTGATGCCCAGCGACGTGATCGCCGCGATCCAGGCGCAGAATACCCAGGTGGCCGCCGGTCAGATCGGGGGACAACCATCGCCGGACGCCCAGATGCTGAACGCCACCGTCACCGCCCGCTCGCGGCTGACCAACGCCGACCAGTTCAAGAAGATCATCGTCAAGACCCAGACCGACGGTTCGAAGGTCCTGCTTCAGGACGTCGCCCGGGTCGAACTGGGCAGCGAGAACTACACCACGGTCAGCCGATTGAACGGGCATCCTGGCGCCGGGATCGCCGTGGAGCTGGCGCCCGGGGCTGACGCCCTGAAGACCGCCCAGCTGGTCCGCAGCGCGATCACCGAACGGGCGAAATCCTTCCCGCCCAACTATCGCTACGCGTTCCCGAACGACAGCACGGCCTTCATCAAGCTGTCGGTCCGCGAAGTCGTGCAGACGCTCGTCGAGGCCATCCTCCTGGTGGTCATCGTGATGTTCGTCTTCCTGCAGAGCTGGCGCGCGACGCTGATCCCGGCGATCGCCGTGCCGGTGGTGTTGCTGGGCACCTTCGGCATCCTCGCGGCGGCCGGCTTCACCATCAACGTCCTGACCCTGTTCGGTCTGGTCCTGTCGATCGGCCTGCTGGTCGATGACGCCATCGTGGTCGTGGAAAATGTCGAGCGCGTGATGGCCGAGGAGCCGGACATCTCGCCACGGGAGGCGGCCATCAAATCGATGGATCAGGTGCAGACCGCCCTGATCGCCATCGCCCTGGTCCTGTCGGCGGTGTTCCTGCCGATGGCCTTTTTCGGCGGATCGGTGGGGGTGATCTATCGGCAATTCTCGATCACCATGGTCTCGTCGATGATGCTGTCGGTGGTGGTGGCGCTGGTGCTGTCCCCGGCCCTGGCCGCCACCTTGCTGAAGCGGCCGAGCGCGCACCGCCAGTCGGGCGGCCCCGTCGCGCGGTTCGCGCACCGGTTTGGCGAGCGCTTCAACACATGGTTTGCGC
>JBIOED010000115.1:0-10770 GCA_044445675.1 Caulobacterales bacterium
AGATCTGGGCGACGGGGAAGCCGGCGATCGGCGGCTGGTGCTCGATGCCGGGCGCGTTTTCCGCCGAGCTGATGGCCTCCATGGGTTGGGACGCCATCACCATCGACACCCAGCACGGCCTGATCGGCTATTCGGACATGCTGGCCATGCTGCAGGCGGTCTCCACCACCGCGGCGGCGCCGCTGGTGCGGGTCTCCTGGAACCAGCCGGGCGAGATCATGAGGGCGCTGGACGCCGGCGCCTATGGCGTCATCTGCCCGATGATCAACGATGCGGCCGAGTGCGCCGCCTTCGTGCAGGCCTGCCGCTATCCGCCGGACGGGTTCCGCAGCTCGGGGCCGACGCGGGCCATCGTCTACGGCGGCCCCGACTACCACGCCAAGGCCAACGGCGAGATGCTGGCCTTCGCCATGATCGAGACTGCCGCGGGGCTCGCCAACGTCGAGGCGATCGTCGCCACCCCGGGCCTGGACGGCGTCTACATCGGCCCGTCCGACCTTTCGCTCAGCCTGGGCGGGCCGCCGGGGCAGGATCAGGACGCGCCCGTGCTGATGG
The DNA here is from genome assembly GCA_044445675.1 of Caulobacterales bacterium. Taxonomy (GTDB): domain Bacteria; phylum Pseudomonadota; class Alphaproteobacteria; order Caulobacterales; family Caulobacteraceae; genus Phenylobacterium. The sequence continues at coordinate 556 of JBIOED010000115.1, forward strand.
CGGCGTTCGATACGATACTCGCCGCCTGCCGGGCCGCCGGCGTCCGGACGGCCGTCCATACCGGCAGCGTCGCCTACTCCCAGCAGATGCTGGCGCGCGGCTTCGACCTGGTCACCGTCGGGTCCGACACCCGCTTCCTGATGAGCGGCCGCGGCGAGGTCGCTGAGATGCGCGCCTGGGTCGAACGGCGCTGAGCGCCCGTTCACCGGGCGCCTGGCCTTTCAAATTGCGCGGTTCGGCGGCAACGGCTTCGAAAGGCTGTTCGTGGAAAGATGCCTTGCCCGAGGTCGGCCAAGGGCGTGCGACAGCACGGGCTTGGCCGGCCAGGCCGTCGTCGCGGGAGCAAGCCCTTGTCGAACATCCTCTGGCCCCGAGAGCTCAGCCCGGACATCGGCCACGCCGGCTTGATCGGCCGCGCGGTGCACTGGACGGGCGTCGCCCTGGCGGTGGCGTTCATGGTCACGGCGCTGGGCTTTGCCGTCGACGGATGGGCCTTGCCGCTCGCCGCCGGACTGGCGCTCGCCGCCATCGCCATGGCGCTCGCCGCCCGCGGCGTGCGCTACCTGCTGGCCCGCGAATAGGCTACTTTTTCGCCGGCGCCACGGGCTTGCCGCTGGCGAACTCGGTCTCGATCATCACCTCGACGTCGTCGCCGACGCCCAGGGTCGAGCCGGCCGCCGGCACGCCGAAGCCCATGCCAAAGGCCGAGCGCTTCAGAACTCCGTGCGCCGAGAAGCCGATGCGCGCGCCGTCCATGGCGTTGGCCGCCCAACCGCCGTTGTAGGTGACGTCGAGCGTCACCGGCTTGGTCACGCCGTGCAGGGTGAAGTCGCCGGTGACCTTGGCGGTATTGGCGCCGGTCGGCTGGACCTTGGTCGACTTGAAGGTGATCGCCGGATACCTCGCCGCATCGAAGAAGCTCTTGCCCATCAGCTGGTCGTGGAAGCCGGCCGGCGGCGTGTTCAGCACCAGCGATTGCGGGTCGATGGTGGCCTCGACCGCCATGGCCGCCGGCGCCGCGGGATTGAACTTCAGCTTGCCGTCCACCGTGGCGAACCGCGCGGTGTAGCGGGAAAAGCCCAGGTGGCTGACCCGGAACGTCACCGACGTATGGGCCTTGTCCATCACATAGGCGCCGGCCGGCGGCGCCGGGGCGGCGGCGAAGGCTGAGCCCGCCACGAGCAGGAGGCTCAGGGCCTGGGCGGCGGCGAGGGCGGTGAAGGGTTTCATCGTGGGCTCTCCGGTTGGGTTCGATCTTGAGGACGAATGAGGCCGCGCCGATCCGACAACGGCTCCCCTTCCGCCTTTGTCATCCCGGTTTTCGCAGCACGCGCAAGACCGGGACCCGCGAACGCCGTGGACGACGAGATGGCACGGCGGCGCGGCCGAAAACAACTGCCTCCGCGGAGATCATGGGTCCCGGATAGGCGCTGCGCGCTTTCCGGGATCCCAGGCGCGGGGCCGAGGATGACGGTCCTCAGTCCACCGCCATCTCCGGCCCAGACGGCGGCGGCCCTCTCGGTGGCTTGAGCAGCAACAGGGTCGGCGCGAGGAAGAGGCAGCCGACGGCCATGCCGCTGAACAGCGCGTCGTAGCTGATCATCGATCCTTGCCGGGTGATCTCGCCGTTCAGGGCGCTGAGGCCGGGGATCGACTGCAGGCTGAACATCGGCGGCATCGCCCAGCGCAGCACCGGGTCGGTCACCGTGATATGCGTGGCGAGGCCAGCGTGGGCCACGGCGGAGTCGCGGATCAACATGGCCTGTAGCAGCGAGATGCCGGCGCTGGAGCCCAGGCTCCTGGCCATGGTGGAGACGATGGTCCCCTCGGTGCGGTGGATCGGCGCGAGCTTGGCGTAGGCGAGCGTGTTGAGCGGCGCGAACAGCAGGCCGGTGCCCAGGCCCTGGATGAAGCCGGCGATCTCGATGGGCGCGGGCGTCATCGAAAGGTCGAACTTGCCCATCTGCCACAGCGCCAGGCTGGAGAGCAGGATGCCGACCAGCAGCACGCTCCGTGGCCCGAACCGCGCCACGAGCATGGGCACCGCCAGGAAGGCGATCAGCGAGCCCACGCCGCGGGTCATGCTGGCGATGCCGCTTTGCAAGGCGGAATAGCCCAGCAGCGTCTGCATCATCAGCGGCAACAGCGCGCTGGTGGAGAACAGCAGCACCCCCACGAACATGCCGAAGAGCGTGGTGCCGACGAAATTGCCGTCCTTGGCCAGGTCACGGTGGAAGAACGGATGCTCCGCCGTCACCGTCTGCACGACGAAAACCCACAGGCCTGCGATGCAGATCGCCGTCTCGACCCAGATCTCCTTGGAATAGAACCAGTCCTCGCTCGGCCCGCGGTCGACCATCAGCTGGAAGCCGCCAATGAAGGCGACCAGCGCCCCGAAGCCCAGGAAGTCGAAGGGCCGCTCCCGCCCGCCGTCGTCGCGATCCATGAAGGTCCAGATGCCGAGGAAGGCCAGGAAGCCGATCGGCACGTTGATGTAGAACACCCAGCGCCAGGAGAAGTCCTCGGTCAGCCAGCCGCCCAGCGTCGGGCCGACGATGGGCCCCATGATCACCGCGGCGCTCCAGACGCTCATCACCCGCGGGATCAGCCGCTGCGGATAGATGTCCAGCATCACCGTCTGCGACAGCGGAATCAGCGATGCCCCGGCGATGCCCTGCAACAGCCGGAAGACCACGATCTCCGGCAGGGAGGTGGCGATTCCGCAGAGGATCGAGGCCCCAGTGAAGCCGGCGATCGAGGCCAGGAACATCCGCTTGCGGCCGATCTTCATCGAAAGCCAGCCGGACAGCGGCGTCATGATCGCGGTAGCGATGATGTAGGAGGTGAGCACCCAGACGATCTGGTCCGCCGCCGCCGAGACGCTGCCCTGGATGTGCGGCAGCGCTACGTTGGCGATGGTCGAATCCAGCGTGTTCATCAGCGTCGCCAGCATCAGCGCGCCGGTGATCGGGATGCGGTTGTCGATGTCCTTCTGAGAGGCCATCGCGCCGTCAGACGAGCGAGGTCGACAGCAGCCGACGCTCGGTCGAGGCGCGCAGTTCCGCCCAGATGGCGTCCTGACGGGCCGTATCGCCGTCGCGTTCCGCGGCGACTTGGGCCTCGATCAGCTTGGCGCGCAGGCGGGCGTTCTCGGCGCGCAGCACCGACAGGCGAAGGTCGGCCTCGGCGGCGCGATCCTCCAGAAGCACCGCCAGCGCGCGGTTCTCCTGCACCAGCTTCTCGGCCGCTCCGTCCCAGGCCTCGGCCGCCAGCCCCAGCAGCATGGCCGAGAGCGTCAGCGCGCTGGTCCGCTCGGCGGCCGGGATGTCGGGGGCGGCGTTGCGCAGCAGCAGCTGGGCGAGCTCGGCCAGGACTGAGGGCACGGCAGGGGTCATAGCCGGCCCATCACCTTGAGGATCGCCCGGTCCTGGGCGTTCAGCAGCCACCAGGCCGGATAGACCATGATCGGCTCGCGGTTGCCGCCGTCGATGAAGGCCCGCGCCGAGCCCACCCAGATGCCCTGGCCCTTGACGCAGTTGAACAGCGTCCACCAGTGAAGGGCGGCGGGGTCGGCCGCCAGGCGGCTGGCCCGCGCCCAGGTGGCGATGGCCTCGGCCTCCGGGGCCAGGCCGCCGGCCAGGCCGCGCCCGAACTGCCAGATCGGGTTGAAGCTCCAGCCCAGGTCCTCCAGCGGATCGCCCAAATGGGCCATCTCCCAGTCGAGGATCCCGTGGATCTCGCCTGCTTCGTCGTAGAGGAAGTTACCGGTGCGGTAGTCGCCGTGCACGACGCTGAGCTTCTGGGCCGGCGGCGGCGGATTGGCGCGCAGCCAGCGGATGGCCGCCCGCGCGATCGGCTGCGGCTCGGCCTCGTTCGCGTCGAAGAGCGCTTCCCAATGGTCGAGCTCGCGGCGCCAGCAGGCGTCCAGCGGCGGGGCCTGCATCACCGACGTCAGGCCCAGCGCCCGCGGGTCGGCCCGCGCGATCTCGCCGAGGATCGTCCACTTGCGCTCGGCGACCTTGGGCAGCACCGCCTCGTAGCCGCCGGCGAACAGCAGCTGCGGCGAAGCCTGGAAACCCACCAGCTCCTCTGCGATGAAGAACGGGTGGTCGAGGGCGTCGTGGGCCTCCTCCAGCCACAGCATCCGGGGCGCCGGCACGGCCGAGCCCTCGAAGGCGCGATAGGCCGCGAACTCCACGCGCCGCTCGGTGTCGATCAGGCTGGCCGGTGGATCGCGCCGCAGGATCAGCCGGCGCGCGTGCGCCTGGCCGTCCTGCCGATAGGTTAGCTTGAACCGATAGGTCTCCCGCGAGGCCCCGCCGGAAATGCGTTCGAGAGCCGAGACGGCGATGTCCGAGGCCTCAGGCAGGCGTGTCGCGATGTAGGCGGCGACGCGGGGCTCGAGAGGGTGGCTCAACCCCGCCTCAGCTCAGCTTGAAGCGGATGGGCAGGCGTTTGGGGCCGTTGACGAAGACCGATTCGCTCATGGCCGGCGCGCCGTCGAGGGCGAGGCCGGAGAGCCTGGGCAGCAGTTCCTCCCAGAGGATCCGCATCTCCATCTTGGCAAGATGCTGCCCAAGGCACAGGTGCGCGCCGTAACCGAACGCCAGGTGCCGGTTGGGTTTGCGGTCGACGCGGAAGCGGTCGGGCTCGTCGAACACCGCCTCGTCGCGGTTGCCGGAGGCGTAGCAGAGCATCAGCCAGTCGCCGGCCGTCATCCGGCGACCGGCGAACTCGGTGTCGGCGGTGGCCGTGCGCATGAAGGTCTTCACCGGCGTCGTCCAGCGGATCGACTCGTCCACCAGCGAGGGGATCAGCGACAGGTCCGCCTTGACCTTGGCCAACTCCGCCGGGTTCTCCGCCAGCGCCCACATGGCCCCGGCGGTGGAGGACGAGGTGGTGTCGTGCCCGGCGGTGGCGACGATGATGTAGTAGCTCATCGCCTCCAGGTCGGAGATCGGCTGGCCGTCGATGGTAGAGTTGGCGATCAGGCTGGCCAGGTCCTCGGTCGGCCGTGCGCGCCGGGCCTCGGAGAGCGCCCGGAAGTAGTTCGAAAAGTCGACGATCACGCTGAAATCGAAGTCGCGTTCCTCCATCGGCTTGTCGCCGTCGCGGCCGAGTTCGGGGTCGGAGGCGCCGAACAGCTCCTGGGTGAGCTTCAGCATCCGCGGCTCGTCGTCTTCCGGCACCCCCAGGATGCTCATGATCACGTGCAGCGGATAGTGCAGCGCGACCTGCTGGACGAAGTCGCAGCGCCCGTCGGACGCCGCCATCTTCTCGACTGCGACCCTGGCGATCGCCCGGATCTGGTCCTCCAGGCGGCGCAGGTTCTGCGGCATGAACCAGCCTTGGGTCAGCGCCCGGTACTTGGGGTGATCGGGGGCGTCCATGTGGATCAGGGTGCGCAGCAGATGCGGGCTGCCGCCCATCATCTCGCGCACCTTGCGGTCGCCTTGCTGGCCGATCAACGTGGGCGAGCGGTCGCCGTTGTGGAACAGGTCGTTCTGGCGGCTGACCTCCAGGATGTCGGCGTGGCGGGTGACCACCCAGAAGGGATCGACGCCCTCGATCTCGGCGACGCCCAGGGGTTCGTTGCGGCGCAGCCAGGCGTAGGCCTGGTGGATCCGGCCGTCGGCGTAGGCGGCGGGCGCGACCAGTTGGTCGGCCACGTCCTTCGGGATGCGGTGGTCGGCGACCATGACACCCATCGGACCCTCCCCTTGTTTTCTGCTTGCCGTACCCACTTGATACGGGCCGAGGGCGGGTCGCAAGCGTGACGACGCGTCAAGGACCGAAGGGATTGCGATGCTGACCAGGGGCGACGACTTCCCGATCCACCAGACGCCCGAGCCGATCGCCTATTCCGGGTCCGACCGGAATTTCTACGACCGCTATTTCTTCAACGGCTGTTCGCCGGACGGATCGGAGTTCGTGGCCGTGGCCTTCGGGGTCTATCCGGCGCTGAACGTCGCCGACGCCCACGTTTCGATCATCCGCGACGGGGTGCAGCGGTGCCTGCACGCCTCGCGGGTGCTGGGCATGGAGCGGATGGAGCTGACGGTGGGGCCGGTGAGGATCGCGGTCGTCGAGCCCTTGCAGACCCTGAAGGTGACGCTGGAGCGCGCCGAGGGCCTCGCCTGCGACCTCGCGTTCGAGGGCCGCGCGTTCCCGATCGAGGAGCCGCGCTTTACCCGCCGCAACGGCCCGCGGATGTTCATGGACTATACCCGCCTGACCCAGAACGTGCGGGTGTCCGGCTGGATCGAGGTCGACGGCGATCGACGCGACTGCGCGGGCGGCTGGACTGGCACGCGTGACCGCTCCTGGGGCATCCGGCCGGTGGGCGCGCCGGACCCGCAGCCGACGCCGGGCGCGGGGATGGCCGGGTTCTTCTGGCAGTGGACGCCGCTCAACTTCGCCGACCGCAGTGTCTTCTTCCACGTCAATGCCGACACCGAAGGGCGCCCCTGGAACACCCGCGCGGTGATCCTGCCGGACGGGGCCGGGCCGGAGGGCGGCTGGCATTCGGACGCGCCGCGGATGGAGGAGGTGACCATCCAGCCCGGCACGCGGCACGCGCGGGGCGGCACGCTGAAGATTCCGCTGGCCCAGGGGGAGGCCTCGATCCGCATAGAGCCCAAGGGCGTCTTCCTGATGCGCGGCATCGGCTATGGCGGCGAGTGGCGGCACGGGGCGCTTAAGGGCGAGCTGGCGGTCGCGCGCGAGGACATCGACCTGGCGGCCACGGACATGGCGGCGCCGGAGAACTGGCACATCCAGGCGATCTCCACGGCCGTGATGGAGGCTCCCGGCGAGCCGGCCCGCGAGGGCGTCGGCGTCTTCGAGCAGCTGATCGCCGGACCCTATCGCCCCTACGGCCTGTGAGGCGTCGTCCCCGTTGACCGGGGAAGCAAGCGAGCTACTTGGCGGCGAAGACGTGCATCAGCCGCGCCGCCGCCGGCAGCATCAAGGACCCCAGCAGGCAGGGGAAGATGAACAGGATCAGCGGCACGGTGAGCTTGGCCGAGAGCGCGAGGGCTTTTTCCTCGGCCCGCAGCATGCGCTTGGAGCGCATGTCCTGGGAGAACACCGTCAGGGTTTCGCCCAGGCTGGTGCCCATTTCTTCGGCCTGGCGCAGCATGGTGGCGAGCTGGCGGGCGTCGTCGATGCCCAGCCGGTCGGCAAAGGCCGCCCAGGCGTCCTTGCGCGACTTGCCGGCGCGCAGCTCCAGCACCAGGAAGCGAAGGTGGACCGTCAGGCTGGGATAGCGGCGGGCGAGCTCCTCGGTGACCCGGGTCACCGCGGCGTCGAGGCTGAGGCCCGCCTCCACCGAGGCGACCAGCAGGTCCAGCAGGTCGGGGAAGCCGTCGCTGTATTCCCGCTCGCGCTTGGTGCGGCGAACCTTCAGCACCTGGTCGGGGCCGAGGATGGCGGCGCCCGCCAGCAACGCGGCCACGGCGATCCCGCTCATGCCGGCCTTGCCGCCGGCCACCAGCGGCACGATCAGGATCACGCCCAGGGTGGCGACCGCGAGCGACACGGCCCGGGCGCCCAGATAGATCACCGGCGCTTCGCGGTTGTAGAAGCCCGCCTGCATCAGTTGCGAGCGCAGCACGGAGAGCTTGGCCGGGTCGCGCACCGCGCTCTGCTGGCCCAGCGTGCGGACCGTGCCCATCAACTGCGCGCCGATGCCGTTGCTGGGCCTGCGGCCGGCGCGGTCCAGGCCGGTGCGCGGGCCGCCGACCGCCTGCATCCGGCCGCGGCGGATCGAGCGCAGGCGAAGCTCGCTGGCCGTCAGCCAGGCGACCCCGCCGACGCCGCCGAGCACCAGGACGGCGCCGACGATCGAGATCAGATTCTGGAGCTGGGTGGGATCCATGACGCGACTGCCGCCTAGAGCCTGAGGTCGATCATGCGCCGCATGACCAGGTTGCCGATGAACATCCAGACGCCGAGCCCCGTCAGGCCCCATTTCACGATCGGCTCATGGATCACGTCGCCATAGAAGTGCGGCGAGGAGATCATGATGAAGCCCATGGCGACGAAGGGCGCCGAGGTGAGGATCAGCGCCGAGGCGCGGCCCTCCGAAGAGGCGGCCTTGATCTTCAGGCGCATCTTGTGCCGTTCGCGCACCGTCGCGGCGTTGAGCTTCAAGAGGCCGGTGAGGTTGCCGCCGGCCTTCTCCTGCAGGCGCACGGTGGCGGCGAACAGGTCGACGTCGGGATGCTGGCAGCGCTCGGACATCCGTGCGATGGCCTGCTCCATGGTGGCGCCGTAGGCGATTTCGTCGGCGGCCATGCCGAACTCCGAGCCCACGGGATCGCTCATCTCGCGGCCCACCAGGTTGATGGCGGTGGGCACCGGGTGGCCGGCCTCCAGGCTGCGGACGATGATCTCCAGCGCCTGCGGCAGCTGGAAGCCCAGCGCCTTGGCGCGCCGGCCGGCCATGGTCTTCAGGTAGAAGATCGGCGCGCCGATGCCAAAGGCCAGGGCGCCCACCGGAAACAGCAGCAGGTTCTTCGACAGCACCGCCGCGGCCATGCCGCCCGCCAGGGCGACGAGCAGGGCGTAGACCGTCCATTTCTTCGGATCGTAGCGCACGCCGGACGCCACGATCAGGTTGGAGAGCCAGCGCAGCCGCCGTCCCCGCTCGCCGGCCGCGTCGAGACCGCGCTGCTTGCGCAACTCCATGACCAGGGCCGATACCCCGTCGACCCGTTCGGCGACCTTCAGCCGCTTGTTCACCTTGCGCTTCTGGGTGGCGACCGAGATCAGGCCAAACGCCGCCTGGCCGGCGGTGAACACCGCGGCGAAGATCAGGATCATGAAGACGACCTGGCCGTCGATTTTCATGACACCCCCATGGCCCGGCTGGGATCGAAATTGCCCACGTCATAGGGGATGCCGCGCCGACTCATCTCGTCGATGCAGCGCGGACGCAGGCCGGTGGCGCGGAACTCTCCGTGCACGGTTCCGTCGGGATCGGTGTGGGTGCGGTTGAAGGTGAAGATGTCCTGCATCTGCACCACCTGGCCCTCCATGCCGGTGATCTCGGTGACGTGGGTGATCTTCCGCTTGCCGTCCGACAGGCGCATCACCTGGATGATCAGGCCGATGGCCGAGGCGATCTGCTGGCGCATGGCGTCGGGGCTGATCGTCAGGCCGCCCATCGCGATCATCTGCTCCAGGCGCCCGATCGCCTCGCGCGGGTTGTTGGCGTGGATGGTGGCCATGGAGCCTTCGTGGCCGGTGTTCATGGCCTGCAGCATGTCGAAGGCCTCGTCGGCCCGGACCTCGCCCAGGATCACCCGGTCGGGGCGCATCCGCAGCGCGTTCTTCACCAGCTCCCGCTGGCGGATCTCGCCCTTGCCTTCGATATTCGGCGGTCGCGTTTCCAGGCGCACCACGTGCGGCTGCTGCAGCTGCAGCTCGGCGGCGTCCTCGATGGTGATCAGGCGCTCGCCGTGGCTGATGGCCGCCGACAGGGCGTTCAGCAGGGTGGTCTTGCCCGAACCTGTGCCGCCGGAGATGACGGTGGAGACCCGCGCTTTCACCGCCCCGTGGATGAAGTCGGCGACCGCCATGGGCATGGCCTGGAACTCGACCAGCCGCTCCAGGGTCAGCGGCTTCTTGGAGAACTTGCGGATCGACACCGCCGCGCCATCGATGGCGATCGGGGCGATCGCCGCGTTCACCCGGCTGCCGTCGGCCAGGCGGGCGTCGACCATCGGCTGGCTCTCATCGATCCGCCGACCGACGCCGGCCACGATGCGGTTGACGATCCGCAGCAGGTGGTCGTTGTCGCGGAACCGGACGGGGGTCAGCTCCAGCTCGCCGCGCCGCTCCACATAGACCTGGAACGGCCCGTTGATCAGGATGTCGTTGATGCTGTCGTCCTTGAGCAGGGGCTCGAGGGGCCCAAGCCCCACCATCTCGTCGTAGATGGACGAGCCGAGCTCCTGCAGGTCGGCGGTGTTCAGGGCCATGCGCTCGGAACGGGCGAAGTCAGCGGTCAGGCTCATGACCTCGCGGCGCATGTCCTTTTCGTCGAGCTTGTCGAGCTTGGCGAGGTCGAGCTCCTCGATCAGCCGCGAATGCAGGCGCAGGCGGATGTCGAGTTGCGAAGGCGGCGCGCCCTTGGCCTGGGGCTGCGGCTTCGGCGGCATCGGCGGCTGGGGCGGCGAGGCCAGGGTCTGGCGGGGCGCCGCGTCGGGG
>JBIOED010000116.1:0-10643 GCA_044445675.1 Caulobacterales bacterium
CCCGGGGATCGCCTCCTGGGAACTCGCGCGATTCTATCGCCCGAAGGCGTGCAGCCGGGCGCCCTCGGCGCGGAGCCAGGCGCGGTGGGGCTTCGGGTCGCCTGCCAGGGCGCGGACGTGAGCCCAGAAACGCGGGCCGTGATTGAGCTCCAGAAGGTGGGCGCATTCGTGGGCGGCCACGTAGTCGTCCACCTCGAACGGAGCCAGCGCCAGGCGCCAGCTGTAGCGGATCGAAGCCGGCTGGCCGCGCATACCCGGGCGGCAGGACCCCCAGCGGCCCTTGGCGTCGGCCACGGTGACCTTGGGCGCAGCCACCCCGAGCATGGCGGCGTAGACATCGGTGCGCTCGCCCAGCACCGCCAGGGCCCGCTTCTTCAGCATCAGGACCACGGCGCGCGCATAGCCTTCGCCGCCGTTGTCGCCCGTGGCCATGGCGGCGATGCGCGCCGGCTCGCCGTTCGCCGCGGGAATCCACCTGGCGCGGCCGGTCCCGGCCTCCAGGCGCACCGGCTCTCCGAACACCGCCAGCATCATGCCCGGACGCACCGGCGCGGCGTCCGGCAGCTCGGCCATCCGCTCGGCGATCCAGCCGGCCCGCTCGCGGGCGAAGGCGGCGGCTTCGGGCAAACGGCGCGGCGACGGCGCGGTGGCGACGATCTCCCGCCGGGTGCGGTCCAGCCGCAGGGAGACGCGGCGCGCGCGGCCATTGACGCGCAGGGTGACGGCCGTCCCGGCCACCTCCAGCCGGTCGCCGTCGGCCCAATTCCTTCCGAGCAGGGGAGCGCGGCCGAAGAGACTCATCGTGGGGAATCTAGGCGGCTTTGGTCCGCTTCGCGAGGGCTGCGTTGGCCGGCGTCCGGGACAGCGCCTGCTCGGCCTCCCAGATGACGCTACGCACCCGCGGATAGATCTCGTCGCGGAAGCGGGCGCCGTTGAAGACCCCGTAGTGGCCCACGTGCGGCTGCACGTAGTCCTGCTTCAGCTCGGCGGGCAGGCCCGAGCAGAGCTGGTGCGCCGCCTGGGTCTGGCCGATCCCGGAGATGTCGTCGTTCTCGCCCTCGACGGTGAGCAGCGAGATATCGGTGATCAGCTCCGGCCGTACGAGCCGGCCGCGGTGCTCGAGCTCGCCCTTGGGCAGCAGATAGCGCTGGAACACCACATCGACGGTCTGCAGGTAGAACTCTTCCGTCAGGTCGAGGACCGACAGGTACTCGTCGTAGAACTCCAGGTGCCGCTCGGCGCCGTCGCCGTCGCCGTTCATCAGCTGGCGTAGGTAGCGCTGGTGGGCCTCCTGGTGCTTCTCGACGTTCATCGACATGAAGCTGGCGAGCTGCACGAAGCCCGGATAGACGCGCCGGCCCATGCCCGGATAGGGCGGCGGCACGGTGTCGATCATGTGCGACTGGAACCAGGTGAAGGGCCGCTCCTCCGCCAGCCGGTTGGTGACGGTCGGCGACAGGCGCGCATCGATCGGCGAGCCCATGAAGGTCATCGAGCCCGGCCGGCAGTCGTCGCCGTCCTGCGCCATCAAAGCGGCGGCGGCCAGCACCGGCGGGCCCGGCTGGCAGACCGCCACCACGTGCGACCTGGGACCCAGCACCTGCAGCATCTTGGCGATGTGGTCGATGTAGTCGTGGAAGTCGAAGCGGCCCTCCATCACCGGCACGTCGCGGGCGTTGGTCCACTCGGTGATGTAGACCTCATGGTCCTGCAGGAAGGCCTCGACGGTGCCGCGCAGCAGGGTCGCGTAGTGGCCCGACAGGGGGGCGGCGATCAGCACCGCCGGTTCGCGGGTGCGGCGCCCGGCGCGGCGCATGTCGGCCATGTCGCGGGCGAAGTGGGTCAGCTTGCACCAGGGGCTCGACCAGGCTTCGGTGACGCGCACGCGCACCGGCTGGCCGTCGATCTCCACCGAATCGATGCCCCACGCCGGCTTGCCGTAGCGGCGGGTGAGGTTGGCGAACAGGTCGGCGTTGGCGTAGAGGCGCCGCCCCAGATCGCTGTCCTTCGCGGGATTGAGCGGCGAGGACCAGAAATCCCGCGTCAGCCGCGCCGCGGCCCGCAGCGGCGACGCCGCATAGAAGCCGGCTTCATAGAGGGAATAGAGCATGCCCCGTCCTTTGTGCGCCGCAACATAACACCTGAACCCTTAACCGGGTCCATAACCATCGGTCAGTGGCGGACTCTTGCGCTCCCATTCACGGGGAAGGCGAGGCGGGTCAGCCTCAGCAGGACTGGGCGCGCGGGCCCTGCTTCATCGCCGTCTCGATCTGGCCGGCCATCAGCTGGGGCGTCTCGCCGTAGGGGATGACGCAGACGAAGGCGCCGGTAGGGCTCATCAGATAGGTGATGGTCGAGTGGTTGACCTGGTAGTCCGCGCCTTCGCCGGCCTTCTGGTAGAACACCTTGTAGGCGTGGGCCGCGTCGGCGACCTGCTGCGGGGTCCCGGTGAGGCCCAGGGTGCGGCGCGGAAAGGCGCTGTTGGACAGGTAGTTGGCCATCACCTTGGGCGTGTCGCGCTGCGGGTCGACGGAAATGAACACCGTCTGGAAGTCGTCGGCCTTCTTCCCCAGCAGCTTTTCAGCCTGGCCGAGCGCCAGGAGCGTCGTGGGGCAGGCTTCCGGGCAATAGGTATAGCCGAAGAACACCGCGCTCCACTTGTGCTTCAGCGCGCCGGCGTCGGTGGGGCGGCCGGCCTGGTCGATGAGGTGGAACGGGCCGCCGATCGCCGCTGTCTGCGGCGGGGCGCCCAGGATGCCGCGGTCGATGGCCAGGCCGGTGATCGCCGCGAAGGCCAGCGCGAGGATGGCGAGGGTGATCCAGACGGTCCGGCTCATGAGGCGTTCCTATCGTTCTTTTCGGGCTCGTCAGGGCGTCCGCGACGCGCGATCCTGCCAGGCCATGGCCCAGCCCAGGACGCCCACCGCCCCGGCGACCCAGCCCCGCCTCGATAGGACCGGGGCGGCGAGCATGCAAGGCGAGCGCGCCGGGCCGCAGGGCGGCGACCTGTCCAGGGGCGAGATCGGCGCCGGCGAGGACTGGTCCGAAGGCGCCGTCCACCGCGGGCGCCTGCGGGTCCGCACCCTGGTCACCCTGCGCTGGCTGGTGGTGCTGGGCGAGGTGCTGTTGCTGCTGGTGGTCATGGGGATGGGTTTTTCCCTGCCCTACCCGCCGTGCTTCGCGGTGGTCGGAGCCGGCGCCTGGGCCAATCTGCTCACCGGCGTCGCATCGCCGGGCCAGCGGGTGTTCGGCGACCGCGAGGCCGCCGCCCAGCTCGGCCTCGATATCCTGCAGGTGGGCGTGCTGGTCTTCCTCACCGGCGGGACATCCAACCCCTTCGTCCTGTTGCTGATCGCCCCGGTGACCCTGGCCGCCGCCACCCTGCCGCTCCGTCACGTGCTGGCCCTGGGCGTGACGGCGGCCCTGCTGTCGGCGGCGATGGCCTTCGTCTCCCTGCCTTTGCCGCAGGCCCCCGGCATGGCCGCGGCCTTGCCCGTGAGCTTCAGGATCGGCGCCGCGATCGCCAACATCGCCGGCATAGCGCTCACCGCCGGCTACGTCCGCCAGGCGGCGGTTGAGTCGGCGCGGATGGCGCTGGCGCTCGACGTGACCCAGGCGGTGCTGGCGCGCGAGCAGCGGCTCTCGGCCCTGGGCGCGCTGGCCGCCGCCGCCGCCCACGAGCTCGGCACCCCGCTCGCCACCATTTCCATCGTCGCCAAGGAGCTGGCGCGCGAGGCGCCGACACCGGCCGTCAAGGACGACGCCGAGCTGCTGGTCTCCCAGGCGGAGCGCTGCCGCGAGATCCTGCGGCGGCTGACCGAGACCCCGGCCGCGGCCTCCGACCAGGTGCATGAGCGGCTCTCGTTGCGCCAGCTGGTGCAGGAGGTGATCGAGCCCCACGCCGGCGTGAAAGGCGTCCGCGTCGAGGCGATCGTCACCGGCGCCAAGGGCATGAAGACCCCCGACATCCGCCGCACGCCAGAGATCGCCCACGCCTTCACCTCGTTCGTGGAGAACGCCGTGGACTTCGCGACGTCGGAGATTCTGGTGTCCGCCCGCTTCGACGCCGAGACAATCTCCATGGAGGTGCGCGACGACGGGCCGGGCTTCGCGCCGGAGGTGCTGGCCAAGCTCGGCGAGCCCTATGTGACCACCCGGCCCGGCGCCGAGGGTTCGCGCACCGGCCACATCGGCATGGGGCTGGGCTTCTTCATCGCCAAGACGCTGTTGGAACGAACCGGGGCCCTTGTGACCTTTCAGAACGGCAGGCCACACGGCGCCGTGGTGTCCGCCCGCTGGCCGCGCTCCAGGATCGAGGCCGGCGCGCTGTAGGCGCGAAGTTCCGGCTTGCCCAATCGGCGGGACCTGCGACAGGATGCCGCACACGTCAGAGTTTCGCGAACCCAACTGTAAGGGACACCGCATGACCGACCTTTCCGCCGACGTCGCCGCCCTGTCCGACAAGACCCTGCTGGTGCTCGACGACGACGCGCCGTTGCGCACCCGGCTGGGCCGCGCGCTGGAGCAGCGGGGCTTCGAGCCGACCCTGGTGGGCTCCGTCACCGAGGCCCTGGCCGCGGTCAGGACGCACGCGCCGGCCTTTGCGGTGCTGGACATGCGCCTGGAGGACGGCACCGGCCTGAAGGTGGTGGAGGCGGTGCGCGACGCGCGGCCGGACGCCAGGATCATCATGCTGACCGGCTACGGCAACATCGCCACGGCCGTCCAGGCGGTGAAGGCCGGGGCCGTGGACTATCTCTCCAAGCCGGCCGACGCCGACGACGTGGCCCGCGCCCTGCTGGCCCGTGGCGACGTGGGCCCCGCCCCGCCGGACAATCCGATGAGCGCCGACCGGGTCCGCTGGGAGCACATCCAGCGCATCTACGAGTTGTGTAACCACAACGTCTCGGAAACCGCGCGCCGGCTCAACATGCACCGCCGCACCCTGCAACGCATCCTCGCCAAGCGCGCGCCCCGCTAACCGCGACGGCGCCGGCTACTCCAGCGCCACCGCCTGAACGCCGGCCGCCCGCAGCGCCGCCAGACGGCCGAACGCCAGCGTCAGAGCCTTGCGCCGGGCGCCCGCCAGGGGCGCGGTCGGCGCCTCGCGCAGCACCGCCCCGCCGAAGCCGTCGGCGACGATCAGCCCGGGTTCCTCCGGCAGGATCTCGCGCGGAAACTCCGGCCCCACGGCAAAGGCGAAGGCGTCGCAATAGGGCTGGTACTCGCGCCACTTCTGGTCGGTGCGGAAATCCTCCAGGCTCGACTTCACCTCGACGATGAAGATCTCGCCGCGCCGGCCCAGCGCCATCAGGTCTGCGCGCCGGCCGTTCGGCAGGGTCACCTCGGCCAGCGGCGCATAGCCCAGCGCGGTCAGCAGGCGCGCGGCGCCGCGGGTGACGGCGGCGGTGGTCTCGGGCCGCGAGACGGCGACGAAGGTGACGGTGGCGTCCACGGCTCCAGATTGTTCCGCCTTCGTTCCGGATGCAAGTCCTAGGCTCCGGCCGTGGCGACCCTGCGGCGGCCCTACCCCCGCACGGGCAGCGGGAATTCCAGGCGGCCGATGTCGAAGCCCAGCTGCTTGATGCGGGCGATCGCCTCGTTGCGGATCGCGGCCGGCAGGGTCGGCTTTTGCGACATCAGCCACAGGTACTTGCCGTCGTGGGTGGCCAGGATCAGCCAGCCCTCGTCGGCGCGTTGGTCGAGCACCCAGTATTCCTGGGACACCAGGCCGCCGAAGAAGCTCATCTTGAACTTGGCGTTGGACACCGGGTCGGCGACCCGGGCCTTGGCCTTCCATTCCGCGAGCGGCCCGTCCGGCGTGTCGCGATGGCAGGCCTGGACGACGGAGAAGCCCTCGTCGGTGCGGGTCCAGTCCGAGGTGCCGGCCTGGCAGCCGTGCTGGATCTTGTTCGGCAGGCGGGCGACCTCGTACCACCGGCCGACGATCCGGGTCAGCTCGATGTGGCGCCCGGGCTGGCCCAGGGCGGCGGCGGGGCCAGTCAGGACCGCAAGGGACGCCACGGCCGCGGCCAGGATCACCGTCAAACGCTTCAGCATGGGCCGTTGACTACTTCCGCCTGTGACAACCGAACGCCCGCGGGATGAAGCGCGGGCGTTGCGGAGCCAGCCCATATAACCTTGCCCTTTTCAGGGCGAGCCCCGGACCTGCGCTATTCCGCCGCGACGGAAACCGCGCGCGCCCGATCCTTGAAGTTGATCGCCTGCAGATAGCGGATGCCATCCTCGGCGATGTCGTCGCCGACGGTGCGCTCGCCCTCGGCGGCCAGTTCGTCCATGTCGACGTACATGGCGTAGAAGCCGCGGGTGCGCTCGGTGATCAGGCTGGCCTGTAGCAGGGTCTTGATCAGCACGCGGAAGACGTTGGTCTCGCCCTTGAACTTGCGCGCCGGATCGCGCTCCTTGCGCCGCTGGACGATGTCGGCGACCACCCGGTCCGGGTCGAGGTCGAACATGCCGTAGATCTCCGCCATCTCGCGCGGGTCGCCGCGGTCGAACAGCAGGCTCTGGGCGCAGTGGGCGGTCCAGTCCTCGACCATGTTGCGCTCGGCCTGCGTCAGCTTGGGGATCGTCCGGTCGGCCCAGATCTTCCCGAACTTGTGGTGGAAGGCCTCGTCGGTCATCACCAGCTGGAACAGTTTCTTCGCCACCGGGTCGCGGTTGTGGCGATAGCCGTTGGCGAAGGCCCCCATCGCCAGGCCCTCCACCAGCATCTGCATGCCGACGATCTTCTTGTAGACCTCCGGCGCCTCGATGATCTCCACCAGCAGGCTCTTCAGCGCCGCGCCGCACTCGGTCGGGCGGCCCCAGCGGGTCTTGATATATTTGGCGAAGGCGGTGACGTGGCGCGCCTCCTCGCGGGTCTGGTTGGCGGCGTATTCCTGCGCGCCCTGGTCGTAGAGCACGTGGCAGAGGCTGGCCGAGAGGTTCAGCGCGCCCTGCTCGCCGTGCAGGATCGAGGAGAAGCCCCGCAGCTGCATGTAGTTGATGAAGGCGATCTTCTGCGCCGGATCGGTCAGCGTCGCGGCCACATAGGGCAGGCGCAGGACCGGGTTGTGCTCCTCCGGGGTCATCGCCTCGTTCTCGAGGTCGAAGGGCTCGTCGAAGTCGATGTAGCGCTTGTCGAGCGGGTCCCAGAAGTGGTCGTGGGTCGCGCTGATGATCTTGTCGAAGGCCGCAGATCGCTCGCCATAGCGGTCCAGCGTCAGCATGGACTCGAAGTCGTCCGGCGCCACCGCCCCGTACATGGCGTCCTTGGTGATGTTGCCGTCGGCCATGGCCTGCTCCCGCGCCAGTCACCTGCGGCCCGTCTGACGCGGACCTGATCGGTGTTCAGTGAGGATCGCGCCGGGCGAGGGCGGCGTCAAAGAAAATGACCTTGGCGTCGGCTTTGGATCGTCAGCACTATCCGCCATGGCCGGGATGAGGAGCGCGCGGCGATGAGCCCGCAAGCCTTGAACGAACAGCCCTTCGACTTCGGGGACTGGCGCGTGGAGCCGTCGCGCGGCCGCCTGGCGGGCCTGACCGATGGCGCGGAGGTGCGCCTCGAACCGCGCCTGATGGACCTCTTGCTGCTGTTCGCCGGCTCGGCGGGCCGGGTGCTCGGCAAGGCCGAGATCATCGACGGGGTCTGGGGCGGGCGCGCGGTCGGCGACGACACCCTGGCCGCCGCGATCAGCCGGCTGCGCGGCGCGCTCCGCGAGACCCCGACGCGCCGCTATATCGAGACCCTGCCCAAGCGCGGCTACCGGCTGGCGCTGGCCGCGGCCGACGCGGCTCCCGGCGCGGCGCGCGGCGAGCCCGCGATCCCTCGGAAGGCCGCCGCCCTGGCCGCCCAGGGCCGCGCCGCGCTCGCCGCGCCCTTCGCCGCCAGCCAGGCCCAGGCCAGGCTCTATTTCGAGGCCGCGGTGCGCGAGGCGCCGGGCTGGGCGCCGGCCCATGCGGGTCTGGCCGAGACGCTGGCCGCCCAGCAACTCTCCGGCCAAGGGGGCGCCGGCCAGGGTGTGAACCTGCTCGCCGCGGCCAAGGCCTCGGCCCATGCCGCCGTCGGCCTCGACCCCAGCCAGGCGCGCGCCTGGTCGGTGCTGGGCCTGGTCACCCTGCTCGCCGACCGCGACTTCGCCGCCGCCGATGCGGCGCTGCGGCGGGCGGTCGCGCTGGAGCCGTCGCTGGCCTCGGCGCATCGCCACCGGGCGTTCGCCTTCGCCGCCACCGGCCGGTTCGTCGAGGCCGAACGCGAGAGCCGCAAGGCCGTCGAGCTGGAGCCGGTGTCGCTGGCGTCGCGCGGCGCGCTGCTGCAGATCCTGCTCACCGCGCGCCGCTACCGCCAGGCGATCGCCGAGGCGAACCAGGCCCTGGCGCTGAGCCCGCTCGCCAGCGAGGGCTGGTACGCCAAGGGCTGGGCGCTGGTGCTCTCCGGCGACGGGGCGGCCGGCGTCGAGGCGTTGCTCAAGGGCCTTGAGCTCTGGGGCCTCGAACCCGCCCGGATCGACAGCCTGCGCGCCCTCTACGCCCAGGGCGGCTTCGCGCCCCTCTGCGCCGCCGGCGCCGACCTCTTCGAAACCCAGAAGGTGATGTTCACGCCCCGGCTGACCGACGTCGCCTTCCTGCGCGCCGCGGCCGGCCAGCCGGAACAGGCCTTCGCGGCCCTGGACGCCGCCGCCGCCCTCGACGACCCCTACCTGGTCTTCCTGCCGTGGCTGCCCTACTGCGACCCGCTCCGCGCCGACCCCCGCTGGCCGCGCCTGCTGGAGCGGGTGCGGCTGGTGCGGTAGCGCCGCTTCCAAGGAAATCCCAAGGTTTCGACTGGGCCGCCGCAAACACATTGCGGGCGCGGTCCGCCAAACTCCTCCCATCGCACCCGGGAGGTTCCCATGACCCGCAAGACCATCGCCAGGGCGCTGAACGGCTTCGGCCTCGCCACCGTTGTCAGCGTCGCCATCGTCGCCTACGGCCAGGGACTGTGGCAGCCGCTCGTCCTCGCCAACATGAGCTTCCATCCCGAGATCCCGTGGGCCGCGCCGACCATGGCGCTTCTGCTGGTTGGCCTCCTCGCCTACCTCTCCGGCCGCGGTTGGCCGAAAGGAACGAGCGCCCGGCGGCGCGACCTGCTTCGCTGGAACCGGATGCCTTGGTCGACCTTCTTCCTGGCCATCGGCGCCGGGGTCCTGGGTCTCGCGGCCTTCGGCGGCCTGTGGATCACGGCCGCCGACCTGATCCAGATCCCGCAGGGGGTCCAGCCGAAGATGTCGGGCGTCCCGTTGTCGACGGCGATCTCCTTCCTGATCATGAGCGCGTTGGCAGCGCCGCTCAGCGAGGAAGCCGCCTTCCGCGGCTACGCCATGGGCATCCTGCAGAAGGCCTGGGGCAATGCCGCCGCCGCCATGGTCGGCTCCTCGGTGCTGTTCGCCGCGGTGCATTTTCCGCAGGGGATCGACGCGGCGAAGCTCGGTCTCTACTTCGCGGCCGGCCTGCTGTTCGCGGCCATCGGCTACCTGACCAACTCGCTCTACGCGGTGATGGTGGTCCACAGCCTGGGCGACGTGCTGGGTTTCACCGTGCTTTGGCCGCACGACCAGGTCCGCCACGGCATGGGCTTCCACGACCCGCTGTTCGGCCCGGCCCTGGCGGCGCTGGCCATCTTCACCCCGCTGGCGGTCGTGGCCTTGCGCAGGCTGGCGGTGGTCGCGAAGGACCTCAGGACGCCGGCCGCGGCGGTCCCGGGCCAGGCGCTCGGCGCGCTGCCGATCACCACGTGACCTCTCAACTCTTCCCCTGGACAGACGAGGTCGGGGGAGGAGCTATAGGCCCTATTCCGCGGCGATCAGCACCTGGCGGGCGCGATCCTTGAAGTTGATTTCCTGGAGGTACTTGATGCCCTCCTCGGCGATGTCGTCGCCGACCATCTTGTCGCCCTCGCCCTTCAGTTCGTCGATGTCGACATAGACGGCGTAGAACGCCTTGGTGCGGTCGGTGATGATGCCGGCGTTGACCAGGGTCTTCACCAGCACGCGGAAGATGTTGGTCTGCTCCTTCATCTCCTCGCGGCGGGTCTCGTCGTTTACGATCAGGGCCATCTCGGCGATCACCTTGTCCGGGTCGAGGCCGAATTCCTCGTAGAGGCCGACGTTCTGGGTCGGGGCCACCAGGTTGAACAGCAGCGTCTGGAAGCAGTGCGCGGCCCACATCTCGATGACCTCGTGCTCGGCCTCCGACAGGTGCGGGATGGTGCGGTCGGCCCAGATCTTCCCGAACTTGTGGTGGAAGGCCTCGTCGGTCATCACCAGCTGGGTCAGCTTGCGGGCCAGCGGGTCGTTGGTCTCGTTGAACACCGTGGCGAAGGCGCCCATGGCCAGGCCCTCCACCAGCATCTGCATGCCGATGATCTTCTTGTAGACCTCCGGCGCGCCGATGATCTCCACCAGCAGGTCCTTCAGGATCGGGCCGCATTCCACCGGCCGGCCCCAGCGGGCCTTGATGTATTTGGCGAAGGCGGTGACGTGGCGGGCCTCTTCGCGGGTCTGGTTGGCGGCGTATTCCTGCGCCCCCTGGTCCTTCAGCACGTGGCAGAGGCTGGCCGAAAGGTTCAGCGCGCCCTGCTCGCCGTGCAGGATCGAGGAGAA
>JBIOED010000117.1:0-10396 GCA_044445675.1 Caulobacterales bacterium
GATGGCCTGACTCAGATGTGGGCTCTGTCCGCTCCGAGCCGATCCAATCAGCCGCTGACTCTGAGATCTGGGTCCCGGCCTTCGCCGGGATGAGCGGTCGACTCTAGTGTGCTGGATCTGAAGTTCGCCTGCTCCACGGGCCGCGCGCCGAGCGAACTTCAGATCCAAGAAGCACACTAGAAACATGGACTTGCTAGTGTCCTCCTCGATTCCGAAGTTCGCCAAAGCCTGCCGCAAGTGCTTGCGAACTTCGGAATCGGGACACTAGGGTCCTTTCACCTTGGGCGGATGCAGCAGGCTGTCGCGGGTCAGGCGGCCGGTTTTCAGATGGTCGAGCTTGGCGAAGCGGCGGTCGGTTATGGCCATCCATTCGGCGAGCGTCACCTTGCCGTCGAGGTCGGCGTCGGCCGCGGCGATCGGCTCCGGTTCATTGATCAGCGAGTAGCGCGCCGCGCCCTCCAGGCCGGCGCCGGGGGCGCGGTCGGCTTGCGCCGTCGAGGCGTCCGCCGCGCCGCCACGACTCTTGGCGCGACGACGTTGGGGCGACCGCCCCGCGGTCGGGCCCGCGTCGAAGGACGTGACCCCGATCTCCGGCGCGATGTCGCGCTCGTAGGCCTGCTGCTCGAAGCCGTCGATCACCCCGTCGCCATTGGCGTCCAGCATCTTGAAGGAATGCAGCGCGTCGGCCCGGAACTCCGCCAGGGAAACCGACCCGTCGTGGTCGGTGTCGGCCTGCGCCAGCCAGCGGCCCAGGCCGTCCTCGTCGCGGAACGGCTCTCCGGAGGGGCTGATGAACAGGCGCACGGGCGGAAGCTTCTCGCCGCGGGTCAGGCCGCCGGCCCATCCTGGCGAGCCAGGGCGGCCGGATCCGGGCCGCGCCGGCTCACCCGACACGCAGGCGGTTAAGGTCAGCAGCAACGCCGAAAGCGCAAGGCGTCGAAACATAGGGCAGCCCCTTGAGAATATGTCGTCGACCGCAGCTTGGCCCGCCCGCCGCGGCCAAATTGCGCCGCGCGCATGTCGAACGCGAAACCCTTTCCTACGGCGCCGGAAGCCGTTCTAGTAGCCGCGCTTTGCAAGCCGGGGAGGCCAGCATGCTCGCCAGATTCATCGTCCGCGTGATCTTCGGGGCGCTCGGCCTGTGGATCGCGTCCAAGCTGGTGGCGGGGATCGCGTTCAGCGACACCACCACCCTGGTGCTGGCCGCGGTGCTGTTGGGGGTGATCAACGCCTTCGTCCGGCCGGTGGTGGTCATTCTCACCTTGCCGCTGACCCTGCTGACGCTGGGCCTGTTCCTGCTGATCGTGAACGCCGCGATGATCGGCCTGGTGTCGGTGTTCCTGCGAGGCTTCGAGGTCCACGGCCTGATCCCCGGCGTGCTGGCCGCGATCATCACCGGCGTGACCAGCTGGATCGGCGGGATGCTCCTGCGCGACCACCGGCGCGAGCGCCGCCGCTAGCTAGGTCGCTGCCCCCGCTGCGATCAGCGTCGCGATGGCCGCCTGGTCATAGCCGGCCTCGCCCAGCACCTCGCGGGTGTGCTCGCCGAGCTTGGGCGCGGGCCCCGCGGGGCCGGTCGGCGTAGTGGGAAAACGCACGGGCGCGGCCGGCGCCCGGAAGCTGCCGCCCCAGCCATCGGGCGTCTCCACGAAGCAGCCGGCCTCGTGCGCCATCGGGTCGGCGACCACCTCGTCGAGGGTCGCCATCGGCGCGCAGATCACATCCGCGGACTGGATCAGCGCCAGCGCCTCGGCGAGCGTCAGGGTGGCGAATTTCGCGTCGAGCGCTGCGCGGATCTCGCGCACCACCGCCAGGTCGGTGATCGGCAGGGCGCAGCGCGGGTCGTCGATGTAGTCAGGCCGGCCGATGGCGCTCATCACCGCGGGGAAGTCGCGGGGGCTGCGCGAGGCCATGCAGAACCAGCGCGCGTCGCGGGTGCGGAAGAAGCCGCCGAGCGCGCCCGGCCGGTCGTCGCGGGGCTGGGCGGTCACGGCTTGGCCGTAGCGCAGGTGGATGGAATAGTCCCAGCCCAGTGCATAGCAGCCGGCGCGGATCAGGGCCGTCTCCACCTGGCGGCCGAGGCCGGTGCGGTGGCGCTCGTGCACCGCGGCCAGCACGCCGGACAGGGTCGCGAGCGCCGTGACATGGTCGCCGAACCCCGGGCGGCAGGTGAAGGGCTCCTGGTCCGGCGGGATGGTGGCGTGCGCCACGCCGCTGCGGGTCCAGAACCCGGTCAGGTCGAAGGCTGGCACGTCGGCCTCCGGCCCGGTCAGGCCATAGCCGGTGACGTTGGCGTAGATCAGCCGCGGCAACTCGGTCTTCAGACTGTCGTAGTCGAGCCGCGCCCGCTTCAGGGCGCCGGGCCGCACGTTGGTCACGAAGACGTCCGCGTCACGCAGGATGGCGATCAGGGCGGCGCGGCCCTCGGGCTTGCCCACGTCCAGCACCACGCCGCGCTTGCCGCGGTTCTCGCATGAGAAGATCGGGTTGCCGGGGCTCTGCGCCGTATCCGGCCAGAAGGCGCGGGTGGTGTCGCCGGCCGCGGACTCGACCTTGATCACCTCGGCGCCCCAGTCCGCCATCACCGCCGCGCAGCCCGGCCCGGCGATCCAGGTCGACCACTCCACGACCTTCAGGTCCGACAGCAGCATGGGGTGGCCTCCGGTTCGTCGCGGCGGCATCCTCACATTCCGCTCATCTCCGCGAAAGCAGGGACCCAGGGGTTTTTCGTTCGTTCGAGTGGCAGTTCCTGGAACAGGTCTCGCAAGCTGGATTGAACCGGTCAATCAGTGGGACCTTCCAGAGACGCCGCCATTTCTTCATCGCGCGTTCGCGCACGAACACGTTGTTTCGGCCCCCGAAGACCTCGCAATGGACGAATTGCTTTACCTCGTACTTCGCGGTCGAGCCGGCCATCGCACCCTCTCGGGGCTCCAGCATGCGACGGCTGATGCTCTCGGTGGACCGGCGGGCAATCATCGCCGCCGTGAGATTATGGATGGCGTCGTCGCGGCGGACCGCCCTCGATTGCCGGAGTGGGAAAACCCGCCCACCGCTAGGCGGGCGTCAGCACGGCGGATTCCGCTGCGTTGGGACCAAAGAGCTCAAAGACTTCCCCGCTCACATATGGGGCGCCGCGCACTAGGCTGAACTTGTAGCCGATGTCGACGCAGGGATACTCGACCGATCCGCCCCAGCGACCGCTCCCTCGCGCGCCGGCTTCGCGCAACCAACAGATATCGCGAACGAAGAGGCGCTTGAAGGATAGGTCCAGAGAGTGGACGTATTTCTTGAATATTACGCCATCAATATCTTCCGGCTGAACGACCTGGAGTTTTGTCTTCACTCCAGCGGAGTTGAGTAGATTTGCTTGCCTCTGCTTGTCTTCTGGAGGTGTTAATTCATCGGCGGCGCAATTGACCATCGAAACGGCCATGGCGCCGCCGCCAGAGGCGCCTGCCATGATTTTCACGTGCGGTGGAAAGGCGACATCCCGGATCAAGTCCCGGTTCCGATCGAAGAAGTTTTGATCTCGCCGGTGGTCGTACGACCAGGCTCCATCAACGTGGCACATCAAGGTCACGCCATTGTGGTTGTGGAGGTACTCGGCTCGGGCTCCGATGCCCAGATAGCTTATCGGCGGCTGAACATATCCGGAATTGTCGATGATTCCGGCCAAAACCCCCGGAGCCATTTTCGCCATGAGGTGGGCGATATAGCCGCCATGTGATCCTCCGAGGGCAAAGATTTGCGTTGGATCGAACGGAACGCCCTGCTCGATCAGATGGCCGACGACGGCCAAGTGGTCCATCGCCTGCAAGACACCGAAATTCTGATATTCACCACGCCCCGGTTTGATCTTGGCGTAGGCGGTCACCTGCTGTTCCGACTGGCCAAGTGCGCGGGTGAGTCCGTCGATGTCCGTGACGTCCTGGATCGCAAGGCCTGCGACCGAGGCCATGCCGATGAGCGTGTAGTGCTCCCGCGCGTCAATGTTTATTGAGCCGCCATTCCAGGATCGGGTTTGGATGCAGTGATAGTCGACGGTCACTGCAGCCAGGCCGCAGTTGGCCGCAATATGTTCTCTTGTATTGCGGCTCTTGCCTTCAGAGGTTTCACCCTCTCCGCCGCAGCCGCCTATGACAAGCACGAGCCCCGCGGCCGGCAAGGTGTCTGGCCAGGTAACCGTATAGGCGAGGGGGTGACCGCGATCCCGGTCCAACTCAAAATCCCGTGGGCCATCGATTGTCACGGTTTCCTGACGCATCCCCGGACGATAGGTGATTCGGTGGCGGTCATTGCCAACAGATGCGCGCAAAGCCGGTGGCAAAAGAGGTGAAGAGGTGTCCCGCACTTAAGGCCTGATTAAGCGTGCCAGCCCAAGCTTGACGCCGTTTGTGGAGGGACGTCATGGCCGGCAAGACTTGGCTGAGAATAGTCGACGCCGCCGCGCTGGACGCCGAGGCGCTGCGCGCCCTCGTCCGCGTCGAGATGGCGGACGCCTGTGTCCTGCGGCTTTGCAACGCCCGGCCCCTAGGCGACGCCCTCACCTTTTGGCGCGGCGTCGGAGAGGCGGTTGGCCCCGCCGCGGACGCCATTGAGGACA
Organism: Caulobacterales bacterium; assembly: GCA_044445675.1. GTDB lineage: Bacteria > Pseudomonadota > Alphaproteobacteria > Caulobacterales > Caulobacteraceae > Phenylobacterium. Next base: position 4,607 of record JBIOED010000117.1, read on the forward strand.
GCGTGACCGGCCAACGGAAGATCGTGCCGGGCGCCTGGATGGACGTGCGCTTCGAGCCCGATCGGCCCGACACCTATCGCCACCACAAGGTCGGCCAGCCTCTGCATTCGGACGGCGCCTATGTGCCGCTGGACTATGCCCAGGAGATTGCCCTGTTCTATCTGGAGCGCCAGGCCAGCGCAGGCGGCGAGAGCCTGTTCGTCGACGCCGCCACGGTGGCCGAGCAGGCTCGCGCGAAGGCGCCGCAGCTCTATGAATCGCTGACCAGCTTGCCTGTGCATTTCGGCAAGGCCGGCCTGCCGGGCCGCAACACCACCATCCTGTCCCGTCGGGACGGCCGGCTGAAGATCAACTGGAACTATTTCCGCGTGCTGCCCGGTCAGGGCGAGGCGGTGGATCGTCTGCGCGAGGACTTCCGCCTGTTCCTCGAGCAGATGGTCGAAGACGGCGCCGTGGAAAGCTTCCGTCTTGAGGAGGGCGATACGGTCTTTTTCCGCGACGAAGAGGTGCTGCACGGGCGGCGTGACTTCGTGGCCGAACACAGCGGCGATAGGCTGCTTTGGAAGACCTATTTCCGTCCGTCCGCCAAAGCGGCCTAGATGCAGGTTCCGCGCCGGGCGTTCGGCAGCTCAGGCGTGGCGCTTAGCGTCCTGGCTTTCGGCACCATGCGGCTGACGGCGCCCAAATTCGACGCCGACAGCGCCCTGGCCCTGCTGCTGCACCTTTCCGACCACGGCGTGACCAGCTTCCACGTCTCGCACGAGTACGACAGCCATGACTTTGTCTGCGACGCCCTGGCGGCGTTGCGGCGGGCGCGGCCGGGCGCATCGATCGAGCTGATCGCCAAGATCGCCGGGCCGCACTTCGACGAAGTCGGGTTCTCGGCTGACGCTCTACAGAGCCGTATCGAGGCTTTGCTACAGCGCCTGCCGGCCGAACGGGTGGACGTGGTGCAGTGGATGGTGCGCCATACCCCCAATGACGACGCGCCGCGCCTGGCGATCCTGGAGCGGGACAAACTGGCAGCGGCTGAGGCGGCGGGGCGGCTGAAAGCGGAGGGCAAGATTGGCGCTTGGGCGGTGTTTCCCTACAGCGAGCCCTTTCGCCGGGCCGCTCTGGTCGAGCATTTTGTCGATGGCTTGGTCGACTATCTGAATCCCTGCGAACTGGAAGCAGGCCGTTGGCTGGACGCGCTGCAGGCCCGCGGACAGGGCTTTGTCGCCCTGCGTCCTCTTTTCGCCGGACGGCTGGCCCGCGACCCCGCCGAATTGGACGCCGCCTTGCGCTTTCCCCTGCTCCATCCCGCGACGGCCGCCATGGTTGTCAGCTTGTCCGACATCTGCCAGGCCGATCGCGCCATCGCCGCGGCAGGCGCCTGCGCCGATCCGGACGCCTTCCGCCAGGCCCTGGCCAGCTATGGCTGACCGCGTCTTTGGGTGAGGACCGCGGGACGGACGTGGCGCGTCGGCACATAGAAAAAGGGCGGGACCTTGCGATCCCGCCCTCGTTCCTGAGCCTGGTGGCTGAGGTTGTGGACTAGAAGTCCATGTCGCCCATGCCGCCCATGCCGCCGCCGCCGGGCATGCCGCCCGCGCCGCCGCCCTTCTTGGGGGCCTCGACAATGGCCGCTTCGGTGGTGATCATCAGGCCGGCGACCGAGGCCGCGTCCTGCAGGGCCGTGCGCACGACCTTCGCCGGGTCGATGACGCCAGCCTGGACCATGTCGACGTACTCTTCCGTCTGGGCGTTGAAGCCGAAGGTGGCCGAGGCGTTCTCCAGCACCTTCCCGACCACGATGGAGCCTTCAACGCCGGCGTTTTCGGCGATCTGGCGGATCGGGGCCTGCAGGGCGCGGCGCACGATGGCGACGCCGGCTTCTTGGTCGTCGTTGTCACCCTTGAAGCCGTCCAGCACCTTGGAGGCCTTCAACAGGGCGACGCCGCCGCCGGGAACGATGCCTTCTTCCACGGCCGCGCGGGTCGCGTTGAGGGCGTCGTCGACGCGGTCCTTCTTTTCCTTCACCTCAACTTCGGTCGAGCCGCCGACGCGGACCACCGCCACGCCGCCCGCCAGCTTGGCGAGGCGTTCCTGCAGCTTTTCCTTGTCGTAGTCCGAGGTGGTGTCCTCGATCTGCTTCTTGATCTGAGCGATTCGGCCTTCGATGCCGGCCTTGTCGCCCGAACCGTCCACCAGGGTGGTGTCGTCCTTGGTGATGGTGACCTTCTTGGCCTTGCCCAGCATGTCGAGGGTGACGTTCTCGAGCTTGATGCCCAGGTCTTCGCTGATCAGCTGGCCACCGGTGAGGATGGCGATGTCTTCCAGCATGGCCTTGCGGCGATCGCCGAAGCCCGGCGCCTTGACCGCCGCGACCCGCAGGCCGCCGCGCAGCTTGTTGACCACCAGGGTGGCCAGGGCTTCGCCTTCGACGTCCTCGGCGATGATCAGCAGCGGGCGGCCCGACTGGACCACCGCTTCCAGCACCGGCAGCAGGGGCTGCAGCGAGGAGAGCTTCTTTTCGAAGAGCAGGATCATCGGCTCTTCGAGGTCGGCCTCCATCTTCTCGGCGTTGGTGATGAAGTAGGGGGACAGGTAACCGCGGTCGAACTGCATGCCTTCGACGACGTCGAGCTCGGTCTCGGCGGTCTTGGCCTCCTCCACCGTGATGACGCCCTCATTGCCGACCTTGGCCATGGCCTTGGCGATCATTTCGCCGACTTCGGTGTCGCCGTTGGCGGAGATGGTGCCGACCTGGCTGATCTCGGCGTTGGTGGTGACCTTGCGCGAGGAGTTCTTGATCTCCTCGACGACCTTGGCGACCGCCTTGTCGACGCCGCGCTTCAGGTCCATCGGGTTCATGCCCGCGGCTACCGACTTCAGGCCCTCGGTGACGATGGCCTGCGCCAGCACCGTGGCGGTGGTGGTGCCGTCGCCGGCCTTGTCGTTGGTCTTGGACGCGACTTCGCGGATCAGCTGGGCGCCCAGGTTCTCGAAGCGGTCGGTCAGTTCGATTTCCTTGGCGACCGTCACGCCGTCCTTGGTCGAGCGCGGGGCGCCGAAGGACTTTTCGATGATCACGTTGCGGCCCTTGGGGCCGAGCGTCACCTTGACCGCATTGGCCAGGATGTTGACGCCGCGCAGCATACGATCGCGCGCGTCGGAGGCGAAAAAGACGTCTTTCGCAGCCATGGTGGGAACTCTCTTTTCTGAATGGTTTGGGGGGGCTTAAGGCGTGCGGGCCGTCAGGCCTCGAGCACGCCCAGGACGTCGCTTTCCTTCATGATCAGCAGGTCCTTGCCGTCGAGCTTGATCTCGGTGCCGGACCACTTGCCGAACAGGATCTTGTCGCCGGCCTTGACGTCGAGCGGCTGGATCTTGCCGCTTTCGTCGCGCGCGCCGGGGCCCACGGAGACGATCTCGCCTTCCTGCGGCTTTTCCTTTGCGGTGTCGGGGATGATGATCCCGCCCTTGGTCTTCTCTTCTTCCTCGACGCGCTTGACGAGGACGCGGTCTCCCAGGGGACGAAACGCCATGATGCTCTTTCTCCGTTCGAAAGACGGTTGGTTTTAGGACAGCGCAAGCAGCGCAGGGGCGCGTGTTAGCAGTCGCGGCCCCTGAGTGCTAACGACGGGCAGCACTTAGGAAGCTCGCCGAGGGGAGTCAAGGATCGCCCCAGGGGCTCGGGCGAAAAAGCCGATGGGGAACCTTGACCTTGGCCGCACCGTTCAACCCTTATGGTTGAGGCGGGGGACGAGTGATGGCGCTTCGCGACTATCTGCAACGGGTCATCCGCGAAGGCGACCTGCAGGTTCGGCTGCCCTCGAGCGACGTCCTGCGGCTGGGCGACGGCGAGGGTCCGCCCGTCGCGGTGGCCGTCACCAGCCCGGCCTGGGCCTTGCGGATCGCCGCCAACCCGTCCCTGGCGCTAGGCGAGGCCTATATGGACGGCGGCCTGGTGCTGGAGGTTGGCGGGATCCACGACCTCGTCGACCTGATCGGCCGCAATGCGAAGTATCGGCCGATGAAGCGGGCCGGTCCGTTCTCGCGCTGGTGGCTCGACCGGCGACTGCAGGCCAACGCCCGGGCCGCGGCGCGGCGCAACGTGGCGCATCACTACGACCTCTCCGTCGACTTCTACCGGCGCTTCCTGGATTCCGACCTGCAGTATTCCTGCGCCTATTTCGCGCAGCCGGACATGAGCCTGGAAGAGGCGCAGGTCGCCAAGAAGCAGCATATCGCCGCCAAGCTCCTGCTGGCGCGCGGGCAGAAGGTGCTCGACATCGGCTGCGGCTGGGGCGGCCTGGGGCTGAGCCTGGCCAAGGCCGCGGAGGTGGAGGTCGAAGGCATCACGCTGTCCACCGAGCAGCTCGCCACGGCGCGCTGGCGGGCGGAGAGTTCGGGCCTCGCCGAACGCGCGCGGTTCTCGCTCACCGACTACCGCGATGTCGAAGGCCCCTACGACCGCATCGTCTCGGTGGGGATGTTCGAGCATGTCGGGCGGCCCAACTACCAGACCTACTTCGACCAGGTGGCCCGCCTGCTGAAGGACGACGGCGTGGCGGTGATCCACGCGATCGGCCGCGCCGACGGTCCGGCCTTCAACCAGCCCTGGGTCGAGAAGTACATCTTCCCGGGCGGCTACATCCCGGCGCTGTCGGAAGTGCTGCCCTGCGTGGAGCGCGCCGGCCTGATCGTGGCCGACATCGAGATCCTGCGGCTGCACTATGCCGAGACCCTGCGCTGCTGGCGCGAGCGGTTCACCGCCCAGCGCGAGGAGATCGCCCGGCTGCATGACGAGCGGTTCTGCCGGATGTGGGAATTCTACCTGTGCATCAGCGAGCTGGCGTTCCGTTATCGCGGCCACATGGTGTTCCAGTTGCAACTCGCCAAACGGGTCGACGCCGCCCCGATCACCCGAGACTACATGGCCAAGAGCGACCCGCGCATCGCCGAGCCCGTGCGGCAGGTGGCCTGACGCCTTAAGATTTCCGCTGGAGGCGCCGGGACCGCGCCGCTAGGGTCGCGGCCGACGACCGTACACAGTCTGGAGATACCGACCATGCGTCGCGCCCTCGCGCTTGCCGCCCTTGTTGTCCTGTCCACCGCCGGCGCGGCCTCCGCCGAGCAATGGACGAAGTTCGCCAACGGCGAAAACGGCACCGAATGGTCCTACGACAAGGACTACACCTACAAAGACAAGGAGACGGGGCGCCTGGTGGTCATGCAGGCGATCTCCAAACCCTCGGCCAACCTGATGCCGGCCGGCCCGGACAAGGGCGTCGGCTACGTCTATGCGCTGGATTGCGCCAAGCACAACGAGATCCTGATCACCTCGTACAAGCCTTCGGCGCCCTTCGCGATCCCGGCCGGCTGGCGCTCCGACACCCCGAAGATGGCTGGTGGCCCGGAAGACCAGGCGCTGTTCGCCGCCGTCTGCCCGACGGCCGGCAGCGTGCCGGTGAAGTAGCGGTTCCCCTCCCCGTAGTGGCTACGGGATGTGCACATCTTCGAGGCGACGCCTGAACTTCCTTCTCCCTCTTGCGGGAGAAGGTGGCCTGCGAAGCAGGTCGGATGAGGGGTCTCGCGGAGATTGCCGATTAAATTCAACGGCGTAGTCGGAGGGGTCCAGTCGACCCCTCATCCGCCCCCTTCGGGGCCACCTTCTCCCACAAGGGGAGAAGGATGAGCGAGATGCAACCTTCCAAGTCTTTGATAAGATATGGATTATCGAGATGTGTGCATCCCGTAGCCGTAATGGGGAGGGACAGGCTGCGTGAGCGGCCAGGGTGGGAA
>JBIOED010000118.1:0-10347 GCA_044445675.1 Caulobacterales bacterium
CCCGGCAGCAGGTCCTTAATCCGTTCCCATTGGTCGTCGCGCAGGCCGTAGCGCCGCATTGGTCAGCCTCCCAATCAGCTGACCGCCTATGAATCACTCCAACTCCCAAAAGGGAATCCGCTAATTGAGGACAGGCCCTAGATAGGGATAGAACGGGTGGCCGGCGACCAGAGGGTTTTCCTCGATCCAGCGCACCAGGGTCCCGTCAGCCGCGTAGAGGCCGGTGCGCGGCGGGGTCTTCGGATCGGAGTAGCTGCCGGCGAAGGCGCCACCGGTCTTGGCCACCTCGGCCGTCCACCAGCCCCCGGCCGGGGTCAGGGCCACGGGTTCGCCGGGCTGGGCCCAGGAGACATCGTAAAGACGCCGCTCGATCGGCGTGTCCTTGCTGGCCGCGAAGATCGCCATCTGGCGCCGCTCGTCGATCCCCTCCAGGGCGTCCACCGGCCAGTCGCCGTGGGTGACCTGACGCACCAGCGCGCCGTCGCCGGCGTAGAGATAGATGTGCCGGTTCCCGTCACGCTCCGACGACCACAGGAACCCGCCGTCGTTCAGCGGCTTGAAGTCGTCGCTCAGCGCAACCCAGTGCGGGCTGGTCTCGGTAAGGATCACATGGCTCGCGCCGGTTCCGGGATCGACAGCCAGCAGGTCGAGCCGCTTCTGGTCGCGGCTCAGGCGCTGCACATAGAGGGTTCTGCCGTCCTTCGCCCAGCTGGCGCGCCCCAGGTAGATGTCGGTGTTCGATCCCAGGTCGACCTTCACCCGCCTGCCGGTCGCCACCTCGGCCACATAGAGGTCGACGACCGCGTTGGGCCGGCCGACGCGCGGATAGCGCTGGTGCACCACCGTGCCACCCTCGGCGCCGATATCGACGCGGTCGATCACATCGACGCCCGACTGGTCGACGTGGGTCAGCGCGATCCGCGTCTCGTCCGGCGACCACCAGTAGCCGGTGTAGCGGGCGAGCTCCTCCTGCGCGATGAACTCGGCGGTCCCCCAGCTCTTCAGGTCCGACCCGCCGGTGGTCAGCGCCCGCTCCGGGCCGCCGCTCAGCGGCAGCAGGTAGAGATTGTCGTCGCGGACGTAGGAGACGAAACCGCCCTTGGGCGAGATCTTGCCGTCGACCTCATCGCCCGGCGTCCGGGTCAGCCGCCGCGTCTTGCCGTCGCTGCGCTCGTAGAGCCAAAGGTCGCCCTGCACCGGCGCCAGGATGTATCTCCCCTGCTCGTCCCAATGGTACTCGACCACCCCATGGGTCTTCAGGCCCAGCCGCTCGCGACGGCTCTTCTCGGCCTCGGACAGTTCGTGCTTGCCGGGCGACAGCGCGCGGCCGTCGATCAGCATGTGGGGCGCTGCGCCCTTCACGTCGGCGATCCACAGGTCGGTGACGTCGACGTCGTCCGCCTTGGCCTTCAGATAGGTTACCGCCGAGCCGTCCGGCGCCAGAGCCACCCCGCGGGCCTGTGGCCCCGAAAGGTCTGGGCTCGCGAACACCCGCTCGGGCGTCAGGACGGCGGCGTGGGCGAGACTTGCGGACATGGTGGCGGCAACCGCTGCGATAATGAGCTTCATGGAATCCCCGACCGAACTGCGGCCGACCACATCGGAAAGCGGCGGCCTTGCCAAGGCCCGTCCGGCGCTAAGGCCCGGTCCAGGCGGTCATGGGGTTCAGCATGAAGACCAGGGTGTTGGGCGCAAGGCCCAGCTCCGCCCAGGTGAAAGCGAGCTCGGCCTGGCCCATGGCGACGGATTTGCACGGATCGACGTGCTTGCGGCCGAACGCCAGCGTCACTGCATCGCCACGCCGCTCGACGTAGAAGGCGAAGTCCGCCTTGGCCGTGCAGCCGTTGGAGGACACCCGGATGGTCAGCGCATCGCGCCCAGCATGCGCTGAATAGAGCGGCTCAAGTTCCCCGAACGGTTGCAGCGCCGGCGTCACCGTCGGCGCCGCGGCCACGGTGGCGCAGCCGCCCAGCGCGACCGCCGTCAACAGGAAGAGCCTGCGATTCATGCCCGCCACTCCGCCACACCGAGGCGCAAAGCAAAAGGCCCCGGATAAATCCGGGGCTCGCAGCGGTCGGTCGATCTCGACGCGCTTTACGACGCGTAGAATTCGATGACGAGGTTGGGTTCCATCTTCACCGGATAGGGCACTTCGGCGAGTTCCGGGATGCGGATGTAGCGGGCGGTCATGCCCTTGGTGTCCATCTCGATATAGTCCGGCGTGTCGCGCTCCGGCGACTGCAGGGCTTCCAGGACCAGGGCCATGTTGCGCGAGCGTTCGCGCACCGAGACCACGTCGTCCGGCTTCACGCGGTAGGACGGGATGTTCACGCGCTTGCCGTTCACCAGCACGTGGCCGTGGTTGACGAACTGGCGCGCCGCGAATGGGGTCGGCACGAACTTGGCGCGATAAACCACCGCGTCCAGGCGGCTTTCCAAGAGGCCGATCAGGTTCTCGGAGGTGTTGCCCTTGCGGCGGGCGGCCTCCTCGTAGATCCGGCTGAACTGCTTTTCGGTCAGGTTGCCGTAGTAGCCCTTCAGCTTCTGCTTGGCGCGCAGCTGCAGGCCGAAGTCGGAGACCTTCTGCTTGCGGCGCTGACCATGCTGGCCGGGGCCGTAGGCGCGCTTGTTGATCGGGGACTTCGGGCGACCCCAGATGTTTTCGCCCATCCGGCGGTCGAGTTTGTACTTGGCGCTGTGGCGCTTGGACATATGCTTCTCTTCTTCGACCCGAGCCGGCGCTTCCGAAGATGGAAGCGCGATCTCAACGGCGGCGTTCGCGTCAACCCGTCATAAATCCGCGACCGCGCGGTTTCCCGGCGGCGTAGAAGGCGCGGTGTATGCCCAGGCGCCTCCGCGGAGTCAAGGTTGGCCGGTCCGCGCGGCCAGGGCTTTTGTGGCGTCCTGCGCCTGCGCCCACCAAGCCTTGACCATCTCGCCCGCCTGCCCCGGCCTGGCCAGCTTCACGGCCTGGCCGGCCCACAGCGACATCAGTTCGGGATCGCCCGCCTTGTTCGCGGCTGCCCGCATCGCCTGGGTCAGGCGGTTCTGCACGGGATAGGCCGGGACCTCATCCTGGATCGGCCGCATCTCCCGGACAAAGCGGTTCTCCAGGCCGCGCGCGTAGCGGCCGGAGAAGGCTCGGGTCAGCCGCGTGGCGTCGCTCGGCGCATCGCGGATCGCCTGCTGCCAGACCGGCCCCACGATGGCCTCGTCGGAGAGCAGGAACGCCGAGCCCATCTGCACGGCGCTGGCGCCCAGCGCGAGCGCCGCGGCCACGCCGCGCCCGTCCATGATCCCGCCGGCGGCGATCACCGGCACATCCACCGCCTCCAGCACCGTGGCCACCAGCGCCAGGGTTCCGATCGAGCTCGCCTCGATGTCGGCGAGGAAATGGCCATGGTGGCCGCCGGCCTCGAAGCCCTGAGCACAGACCCCGTCGGCGCCGACCTCGGCCCACGCGATGGCCTCGGCGACCGTGTTGGCGCTGCCTACCACATAGCTGCCGGCGGCGTGCAGGGCGTCAACCTGCGCCCGGGTCAGGATGGAGAAGCTGAAGGAGGCCACCGGTGGCGCCGCGCGGGTCAAAGCGTCGAGCTGGGCCTCGAAGTCATGGGCGAAGCGATTGGGAGACGCCGGCAGCGGCGCACCGAGCTCGGCGTACCAGGGCGCCAGCCGGGCCAGCGCAGCATCGACCTCGGCGGGCCCCGGCTCGACCGGCGGCGCCATCAGCAGGTTCACGGCGAACGGCGCGTCCGTCTGCGCGCGCACCCCGTCCACCACCGCGCCAATCTCGCCCGGCGCGACGCCCGCGGCCGGCAGGCCGCCCAGGCCGCCGGCCCGGCTGACCGCCACCGCCATGGCGTCGAACACGGCGCCGGCCATGGGCGCCTGGAGGATCGGGATCGGCAGGCCGTCCAGCAGCGACTTCAAGCTCATACCTCGCCTCCCTCTTTCGCCGCCTTCTGGCTCGCCAGCTTGGCCAGCACCCGCCCGCGGCCCCTGGAGAGCGCCGTCACCACGCCGCGGAAGGTGCGCACCTCCTGATCGGAGAAGCTCGCCCGCCCCAGTGCGGAGCGCAGGTTCTGCACCATGGACGGCCGCTTTTCCGGCGGATGGAAGAAGCCGGCGTTGTCCAGTTCGCGCTCGAAATGCTCGTAGAGCCCCAGCATGGCCGCCCCATCGGCCGGCGGCGGGCCGTTGCGGAAGGCCTGCGGCGCCTCGTCAGCCACCGTCATCCGCCACTCATAGGCGTTGATCGCCACCGCCTGGGCCAGATTGAGCGACTTGAAGCGCGCGTCGACCGGCAGGGTCACTACCGCCTGGCAGAGCGCGATGTCGGCCGTCTCCAGCCCGGCCCGCTCGCCGCCGAAAAGCAGGCCGACCCTCAGGCCCTCGCCCAGGGCGTTCGCCAGGTTTCGCGCCGCCACCCGCGGCGTCAGCACCGGCAGCTGCAGCTCGCGCGGCCGCGCCGTCGTCGCATAGGCCAGGTTGAGGTCGGCCACGGCGTCCTCGACCCGGTCGAACACCCGCGCGGCGTTCAGCGGCCAGTCGGCGCCCGAGGCCGCGGCCCACGCGCGCTCCTGTGGCCAACCCTCCCGCGGATTGACCAGCCGCAACTCCGACATGCCAAAATTCGCCATGACACGGGCCGCCGCGCCAATGTTCTCTCCGAGTTGTGGCGTGTTCAGGATAATGACGGGTGCGGCAGGAGGGGCTTGAGCCATGACGGGGTTACAATCGCTTGCCGTCCCGAGCGCAAGTCTCGGCCGGCGAGAACTGCTGATTGCCGCCGCCGGCCTGGCGCTGGCGGCCTGCGGCAAGAGCCAGCCGCTGACCGCCTCGCGCACCCCTAAGCTCGACATGGCGGGGCTGGACGCCGGCGTCACCGCCATCGCCGCCCGCGCCGCGCCCGGCGTCCTGGGCTTTGCCTTGATGAACCTGGAGAGCGGCCAGTTCTGGGACCGCCTGGGCGACCGGACCTTCCCGATGCAGAGCGTCTTCAACATGGTGCTCGGCGCCGCGGCCCTCGCCGAGGTGGACGCCGGCCGGCTCAAGCCCTCCGAGGTGCTGACCGTGACAGACAAGGAACTGTCGCCGCCATGGTCGCCGATCGCCGACGCCTGGCCGGGACGCACCACCTACACGGTCGACCAATTGCTCACGGCCGCGGTCAGCGTCAGCGACGGCACCGCCGCGGACCTCTTGATGAAGCGGATCGGAGGGCCGGGCGCCGTCACCGCCTGGCTACAGGGCCACGACATCAGCGAGGTCCGCGTCGACCGCTATCAGCGTGAGCTGCAACCGGACACCTACGGCATGGCCTCATTCCGCGCGTCGTGGAAAGGCGCAGCCGCCTTCGACGCCGCGCGCGCCACCGTGCCGCCGACCCAGCGCTACGCGGCCATGCGCGCCTCGATGTCCGATCCCCGCGACTCAACGACCCCGCGCGGCATGCTGGGTTTCCTGCGCCGGCTGGACGAGGGCGAACTCCTGTCGCCGGCTTCGACGCGCAAGCTCCTGACCCTCATGATCGCCAGCCCGCGCGGCGCCGACCGCATCAAGGCGGGCCTGCCGCCCACCGCGCACTTCGCCCACAAGATCGGCACCTCTGGGACGGTCGATGGCCTGACCGCGGCTTTCGACGACGTCGGCATCTTCACCCTCGCCGACAAGCGCAGCTATGCCATCGCGGCCTTTCTTAGCGGCTCCACGGCGCCGGAGGCGTCCTGCGCCGCACTCTTCGCCGACCTGGGCCGGTTGGCGGTCAAGAGCGTCGGCTAAAGCGTTTGCCGCCTGACTCGGGTCACGTCAGGCGGTCAGCAAGAGCGACCGGCAAAAGGCCTGGAGCCCGTTTCGATTCAATCGAAACGGAAACGGCTCTAGGCGGCGCTCACACGCCGCAGGCCTCCCAGCCTTTGCGTCCGCGCCGACGAAGGCTATACGGCCCCCAAACTGAAGTTCCCGCGGAGCGTCTGCCCCCTCATGGCAAAGATCAAAGTCGCCAACCCTGTCGTCGACCTCGACGGGGACGAGATGACCCGGATCATCTGGAAACTGATCAAGGAAAAGCTGATCTTTCCCTTCCTGGACCTCACGCTCGACTACTACGACCTGGGCATGGAAAACCGCGACGCCACCGACGACAAGGTGACGGTCGAGGCCGCCGAGGCGATCAAGCGGCACGGCGTCGGGATCAAGTGCGCCACCATCACCCCCGACGAGGCCCGGGTCGAAGAGTTCAAGCTCAAGAAGATGTGGAAGTCGCCGAACGGCACCATCCGCAATATCCTGGGCGGCGTGGTCTTCCGCGAGCCGATCATCTGCCGCAACGTGCCGCGCCTGGTGCCCAACTGGACCCAGCCGATCATCATCGGTCGCCACGCCTTTGGCGACCAGTACCGCGCCACGGACTTCAGGGTTCCGGGCCCCGGCAAGCTGACCATCACCTGGGCCGGCGACAACGGCGAGACGATCGAGCACGAGGCCTATCACTACGAAGGCTCCGGCGTGGCCATGGCCATGTACAATGTCGATGCCTCGATCCGCGACTTCGCACACGCTTCGTTCGCCTATGCGCTCGACCGGAAGTACCCGCTGTATCTCTCCACCAAGAACACCATCCTCAAGGCGTATGACGGGCGCTTCAAGGACATCTTCCAGGAGACCTATGACGCGGCCTACGTCGATCAGTTCAAGGCGGCGGGCATCACCTACGAGCACCGGCTGATCGACGACATGGTGGCCTCAGCCTTGAAGTGGTCGGGCGGCTTCATCTGGGCCTGCAAGAACTACGACGGCGACGTGCAGTCCGACACGGTCGCGCAAGGCTTCGGATCGCTCGGCCTGATGACCTCGGTGCTGATCACCCCGGACGGCAAGACCATGGAGGCCGAGGCGGCTCATGGCACCGTCACCCGTCACTATCGCCAGCATCAGCGCGGCGAGAGCACCTCCACCAACTCCATCGCCTCGATCTTCGCCTGGACCCGGGGCCTGGAGCACCGCGCCAAGCTGGACGACAATCCGGCGCTCGACCGCTTCGCCAAGACCCTGGAACGTGTCTGCGTCGAGACCGTGGAGTCGGGCTCGATGACCAAGGATCTGGCGCTGCTGGTCGGCGACACCCAGGGCTGGCTGACCACCGAGGGGTTCATCGACAAGGTGGCCGCGAACCTCGAGAAGGCGCTGGCCGCCTGATCCAGCGGAATCCGGACTTCATCCTCGCGTCGTCCTCATTTCGCTCTCACACGCCGCTATCCTGCGCTGGATACTAGCTGCCGCCGATCACCGCCTTGGCGGCCGAAAGCCCCTCGGCCGCCCTCGCACCGTCCGGAGCGCCGCCTTGCGCGAAGTCGGGACGGCCGCCGGCGCCCTGGCCGCCCAAGGCCAGCACCGCCGACTTGGCGATTTCGACCGCGTTGTTGGCGGATTGGGCGGAGCCGGTCACGGCGACGGTTACCGCCGCTTTGCCGTCGGCGGTTCCGATCAGCAGGATCACGCCGTCCGGAAGCTGCTTCTTGAACTGTTCGGCGATCGGCCGCAGGTCCTTGCCGCCGACGCCCTCCAGCACCCGCGCCAGGACCTGAACGCCGCCGATCTCCTCAGGACCGGCCGGCGCGCCGCCGCCCGCGCCGCCGCCCATGGCGAGCTGACGCCGGGCGTCGCCGAGCTCCTTCTCCAGCTGGCGGCGCTGGGCCTCCAGGGCCGAGACCCGCGCGGGGACTTCCGACACCGGAACCTTGAACTGGTCCGCGAGGCCCTTGGAGACCGTCGCCTGGTCCAGCAGCCAGCGGCGCGCCGCCTCGCCGGTCAGCGCCTCGATGCGGCGCACGCCGGCGGCGACGCCCTGCTCCTGCACCACCTTGAAAAGCGCGATGTCCCCCGTGCGCGCGACGTGGGTGCCACCGCACAGCTCCACCGAATAGGCGCCCTCGCCGGCCAGCGACTGGCCGAGCGTCAGCACGCGCACGCTGTCGCCATACTTCTCGCCGAATAGAGCCATGGCCCCGGCCGCCATCGCCTCCTGGGGCGCCATCAACTGGGTTTCAGCCGGCAGGTTCTGGCGCACCACCGCATTCACCTCGGCCTCGATGCGATCGATCTCCTGGGGCGTCACCGGCGCGCCATGGCTGAAATCGAAGCGGATGCGCTCGCCGTCGACCATCTGGCCCTTCTGCGTCACATGGGGACCCAGGACGTTGCGCAACGCCGCATGCAGCAGGTGGGTCGCGGAATGGTTGGCGCGAGTCTGGGCGCGGCGGGGAGCGTCGACCGACAGGCGCACGCTGGCGCCGGGCGCGAGCGCGCCTGCCAGGATCTCGAGATGATGGACGAAGAGGTCGCCGGCCTGCTTCTGGACGTCGGCCACGCGCGCACGGCCCCGACCCCCATCAGACATGTCCCATTCGATCTCGCCCCGATCGCCGGCCTGGCCGCCGCTCTCCGCATAGAAGGGCGTGCGATCGAACACCGCCTGGACGCTGGCGCCCGCCACCGCCCCGTCGATCTCGCGGCCGCCCTCGACCAGCGCCAGCAACTCGGCGGCGGCCTCGGTCGCCTCATAGCCCACGAACGTGGTCGGGCCGAGCCGCTCGCGGATCGCGAACCACTCCCCGGCCGCGGCCACCTGGCCGGATCCCGTCCACGCCTCGCGCGCCTGCTCGCGCTGGCGGGCCATGGCCGCGTCGAAGCCCGGCAGGTCGACCGTCAGGCCCCGCGCGCGGACGGCGTCCTGGGTCAGGTCAAGCGGGAAGCCATAGGTGTCATAGAGTTTGAAGGCGGTCTCACCGGAGAGCACGTCGCCCTCGTTCAGACCGGCCGTCGCCTCGTCCAGCAGGCTCATGCCGCGGCCGAGCGTGCGGCGGAACCGTTCCTCCTCCTGGCGCAGGGTGTCGACGATCGCCGGCTCCGCGCGCGCCAGCTCGGGATAGGCCTGGCCCATCTCGGCGACGAGGGTCGGCACGAGGCGGTGCATCAGCGGGTCGGCCGCGCCCAGCAGGTGGGCGTGGCGCATGGCCCGGCGCATGATCCGGCGCAGCACGTAGCCGCGGCCCTCGTTGGAAGGCGTCACGCCATCGGCGATCAGGAAGCTGGACGAGCGCAGGTGGTCGGCGATCACCCGGTGCGACGGGCCGTTGGACGCCCCGCCTGAGCCGCCGACCAGATCGCGGCTGGCGGCGATGATCGCGCGGAACAGGTCGACGTCGTAGTTGTCGTGCACCCCTTGCAGGACGGCGGCGACCCGTTCCAGGCCCATGCCGGTGTCGATGGAGGGCCGGGGCAGGTTCGTGCGGTCGCCGCCCGCCAGCTGCTCGTACTGCATGAAGACCAGGTTCCAGATCTCCACGAACCGGTCGCCGTCCTCGTCCGGGCTGCCGGGCGGGCCGCCGGGGATGTGGGGGCCGTGGTCGTAGAAGATCTCCGAACAGGGTCCGCAGGGGCCGGTGTCGCCCATCGACCAGAAGTTGTCCGAAGTGGAGATGCGGATGATCTTGCCGTCCGGCAGGCCGGCGATCTTCTTCCACAAGGCCGCGGCCTGCTCGTCCTCGGCGTAGACGGTGACCAGCAGCTTCTCGACGGGGAGTTCGAACTCCTTGGTCAGGAGGTCCCAGGCGTATTCGATCGCCCCTTCCTTGAAGTAGTCGCCGAAGGAGAAATTCCCCAGCATCTCGAAGAAGGTGTGGTGGCGGGCCGTATAGCCGACGTTGTCGAGGTCGTTGTGCTTGCCGCCGGCCCGCACGGATTTCTGCGACGAGGCCGCCCGCGGCCAGGGCGCGGCTTCGGCGCCGGTGAAGTAGTTCTTGAACGGCACCATGCCGGCGTTGACGAACAGCAGCGTCGGGTCGTTTTGCGGCACCAGCGGCGCCGAGGCGATGACGGCGTGATCCTTGCGCTGGAAGTAGTCCAGGAATTGGCTGCGGATCTCGTTCAGACTGGGCATGGGCGACTTGGGGCCTTCGCGCTTCATTCAACATGGGCAAAGGGGACGCTCCCCTCACCCGACATCTGGGAACGGCCGACCGTTTACGAAACTCGCGGGGTCCCGCCAAAGGAAAAGGACGCCCGGGCGAACCCGGACGTCCCTGCTCCGATGCCGGGCGTGCGTGGGGTGGCGCGGCGGACCGGTTGGCGGGAAAGCCCGCCGCGGGCGCTGCGCTCGGCAGAAGAGACCCTGTGAGCCTAGTGTCCCGATTCCGAAGTTCGCAAGCACCTGCGGCAGGCTTTGGCGAACTTCGGAATCGAGGAGGACACTAGCAAGTCTATGTTTCTAGTGTGCTCTTGGATCTGAAGTTCGCTCGGCGCGTGGCCCGTGGAGCAGGCGAACTTCAGATCCAGCACACTAGC
>JBIOED010000119.1:0-10184 GCA_044445675.1 Caulobacterales bacterium
GGCGTCCTCCTCAAGGACACGCAGCAGTTCCGCGCGGATGTCGCCGGTGGCCGCCTCGACGCGGTCCAGCCAGGCGAACGCCTCGCGGTCGGCGTATTCGATGTTCGGCAGCTCGGGGAAGTAGAAGTTCCGCGGCTGCTGAAGGAAGAGCTCGGACTTGCCGAGCATCAGGTCCAGCGACCGGCGCATGCGGCGCGCGGCCGGGTCGTCCAGCGCGTGGCCCTGCAATTGCCGGCGCAACAGCGTCTCATAGGATGCCGCGTATTGCGCCTGCATGCGCCGCGCCCGGGCCGCCTCGGCCTGCCATGCGGGGTCGCCGCCGGTTTCGGCGAGTTTGGCGAACGCGACATAGTAGGAATCGGCGGCCCGCGCGTCCTGCGCCGCGGCATGGTGGTCGGCGGTCATCAGCAGCGCGCGCAGGTCGCGCGGATCGAGCCTCAGCGCCGCCTCCAGCGCGGCGCGCTCGCCCGCCGCCTCGCCCAGGCTGCGATGGGCCATCGCGATCCCGATCCAGACGGCGGACGTCGCTTGTCCGGCTTCAGTGATCTGGCCGAACAGCCTCAGGGCGTCGGGCGCCCGCCCCTCCCGCAGGGCGCGCGCGCCCTCGCGCCAGGCGAGCTGCAGATCGGCGGCGGCATCCGCATGCGAAGGTCCGGGCATCGGCGATAGATGCCAATCCCCGGCTGGAGGGGTCAAGTTGCGATGTCGCGGACCGCGCCCGGGCGGTGGCCGGTGTGCTGGATCTGACTCGAAACATACACCGGCCGGTGTCCTCCGCGATTCCGAAGTTCGCCAAAGCGCGCCGCAAGTGCTTGCGAAACTCAGAACCGGGACACTAGGGTCGCGGCCGCTGAAAAACCCCACGAGGCTGCCACGATGGAATTCAAATCAGGGCCGATCCGGCTCTCGGTGGGCGCAAAGCCGCGCGACCGCGAGGCCGACCAGGCCCAACTGCGGGCCATCGAGCAGAAGCTCGGGACGGGCGACATCGAAGCGGCCGTGGCGCAGGCTGAGGCCGCACTGGCCGGGGGGCTGGAGCATCCGCTGACCTTCAACCTGGCCGCGCAGCGCCTGGAGAGCGAGGACCGCTTCGGCGAAGCGCTGGTCCTGCTGGAGCGCGGTCACGCGCTGGCGCCGACCGACCTGGGCGCGCGCCAGGCGCTGGGCCTGTGCCTGTTCCGCCTGCAGCGCTTCGGCGACGCCCTGCCGCACTTCGACGCCATTGCCGCCGCCCAGCCCGAGTTCGCCCCGGGGCACGCGGCGCGCGGCGCGGCCCTGGAGCAGCTCGGGCGGACCGAGGAGGCCGAGACGGCTTTCCGCCGCGCGCACGACCTGCAGCCGGACAACCTGCTGGCGCTCGCCGGGCTGGCGTCCACCGCCAGCAGCCACGGCCGCCATGGCGAGGCGCGGGGATTCGCCGAACAGGTCCTCGCCGTCGAGCCCGGCTATCCCGAGGCGGTCTTCGTCCTGGCCCGGGCCGACCTCGCGGAGGGCCACTATGCTGACGGCGAGGGCCGGCTGCGGGCTCTGGTCGCCGACCCGCGGACCTCGGAGGCGCAAGGCAAGCTCGCGCAGGCCCTGATGGACGACTTGCAGGCGGCGAAGGACCGCAAGTTCGACGCCTGAGCATTCGTCGCGGCCCCTTCCGCATCCGGCGCGTGGAGGGCAAGGTGGCGCGTCAAAGGGAGTCGGGATGTCAGGCGAAGGATGGTCCAGGCGCGGCCTGGCGGCGGCGCTCGCGCCAGCCCTGCTGAGCGCCTGCGTCTCGCCGCCGCCGCGGCGGCTGATCTCCATCAACCTGCTGGACACCCCGCCGGCGCCGCCGCAGCCTCAGCCGGACGTCGGCGCCCAGCTGGAAACCGCCTTCGACCAGGCCAAGCGGATGACCGTTCCGGTGTTCCTCGACGGCCATGGCCCGTTCGGCTTCGTGGTCGACACCGGCGCCAACCGAACCGTGGTGGCGACCGAGGTGGCCGCGGCCTGCGGCTTGGCGCCGGCCGGCCAGGCCGACGTGCACGGCATCGCGGGGGTGGAACCGGCGGGCCTGGCGGCGGTGCGTCGGCTCAGCGTGGGCTCGGTGCGCTCCTCAAGCTTGATGCTGCCGATGCTGCCGCGGGCGCAGCTGGGGGCGGACGGCCTGCTGGGCGTCGACATCCTGCGCGGCCGCGAGATGACCCTCGATTTCCTCGAGAACCGGTTCGAGATCGCCGCCTCCGGCCAGGGGGTGGCCATCGGGCGGGGGACCAACTCGCGCATCCGCTCGGCGGTCGAGCCGATCCAGGTGGGCGCCACCTATCGCTATGGCCAGCTGGTGATCCTGGACGCCCAGGTGGCCGACGTGCCGGTGAGCGCCTTCCTGGATTCCGGCGCCCAGGTGACGGTGGGCAACCTCGCCTTGCGCGACGCGGTGATCCACACCCATCCCGATTTCGGCGTCCACCTCGCGCCCGTGCCGCTGATCAGCGCCACCGGCCAGACCGCGATGGGGGAGTTCGCGCCGCTGCCGACGCTCAGGCTCGGCGGCATGCAGATCAACCAAGTGCTGGGCATCTTCGCCCAGCTGCATATCTTCGACCTGTGGAAGCTCGCCGACCGGCCGGCGATCCTGATCGGCGTCGACGTGCTGCGTCACTTCCGCAGCGTGACCCTGGATTTCGGCCGGCGCGAGGTGATCTTCACGCCGTCGCCGCCGGGCGACCAGCGCGTGCGCCTGGGGGCGCGGCCGGCGGGATAGGCGCGCGGGAAAGCACGCCAACGATGGGCAGTTCGGAGCCTCCACCCAAGCGGAGGCGAAGACGGGCGCCGTTCGACCGAATCTTCGGGCGTCAGTGGACCCGGGTGGGGGCGAGGACCATGGCGCCTTGGCTGCGCAGGCGGGCCTGGGCCAGTTCGTCCATGATCCCCTGGGCGCGCGGATCGCCGAACACCCAGGCCGCGGCGGCCAGGGTCCTGGCCGAGGTCGCCGAAACGCCAAGCATCTTCTGCACCGCCTCGAACGGCGAGCCGGACGGCGACATGCGCTTGAGGCGCACCTCGCCGGTGATGCCGGCCAACGCCTTGGCCTTGTCGATGGCGTCGTAGAAGCCGCCGACCTGATCGACGAGCCCCAGGTCCTTGGCCTGGACGCCGGTCCAGACGTGGCCCCTGGCGATCTGGCGCACCCGGTCGGGCGAGAGCTTGCGGCCCACCGCGACGCGCTGGACGAAGTTGTCGTAGATGCGGTCCATCCAGTGGGAGAAGGCGGCGCGCTGGGCGGGCGTGAACTCCTGCCCCATGCCGAAGGCCCCGGCGTAGGGCGAGCCGACGCCCAGCTGGCGCACGTCGACTCCGAATTTCGCAAGCGCCGGGCCTACCGCGAACTTGCCGCCGAACACGCCGATCGAGCCGGTGAGGGTGGAGGGCTCCGCCAGGATCGCCGAGGCCTCCGAGGAGATCCAGTAGCCGCCCGAGGCCCCGTAGGTCCCCATGGAGACCACCACCGGCTTGCCTGCCGCCTTGGCGGCGCGAATGGCGGCCAGGATCTCTTCCGAGGCGGTGTCCGAGCCGCCCGGGGAATTCAGGCGAAAGACGATGGCCTTCACGTCCTTGGCCTTGGCGGCCTTGTAGAAAGCCTCGGCCGTGTCGTCGGCATAGATGCTCGACCCGCCACGGAACGGATTGCCGCCCTGGTCCTTGCCGTCGACGATGTCGCCCTCGCCCTCGATGACCGCCACGGTCGGGCCGGCGCCCGTCGCGCGCGGCGCCCGGCCGTGGGCATAGTCCTCGAAATCGACCATTTCGGCGCCGTCGCCGGCCCGCTTGAGCAGGGCGGCCTGCGCCTCATGCACCTGCCCCACGCGGTCGATCAGGTGTAGCGCTGCGGCGTCCTCGGCGAGATAGGGACCGGCCTCCAGCGAAGCCTTCAGGGCGGCGGGTTGCAGCTTGCGGTCGGCGGCGGCGGCGGCGATGTCGGTGGCGTAGACCGACCCCAGCCACGACAACTCCGCCGCGCGATGCGCCGGCGTGTAGTCGTCGTAGAGGTAGCCGTTGACGGCGTTCTTGTACTCGTAGCGCTGCTCGTAGTCCGCCTTGATCCCGTACTTGTCGAAGGCGCGCTTGAAGAACAGGTCCTCATTGGCCAGGCCGGTGACCTGGAACGAGGCGCCGGGCTGCATCCACAGCTCGCCGGCCGAGGCGCCCAGCATGTAGGTCGCGGTGACAACGCCGGAGGGATAGAGCCCCTGGCTGTGCGCGATCACGGGCTTGCCGGCGGCCTGGAAGTGCTTGATCGCCAAGCGCAATTCGTCGGCCAAGCCAGGCTCGACGCCGCCTTCGGGCAGGCGCACCAGAACGCCCTTGACCCGGTCGTCCTTCTCCGCGCGGCGCAGCCCCTCGATGATCGACATGGCCGAGTGGCCGTGGCGCGCGAACCCCGCCAGGGCGTTCTGCGGCGACTGGTCGGTGAGCGGGTCGCGCAGGTCGAGCTCGAGCACCGCCTTCGACGGAATGGCCGCCGGGCCGGCGGCGCTGGCGGCCATGGAGATCAACACAAAGGGCACGCCGACCATGAAGATCAACAGGCCCGCAAAGACCCCGGCCGCGGTGATCAGGAACTGCTTCATCTGGAATTCGGGCGCGCCCTTCGGAAGACCTGGGAATCTTAAGGCTTACGACCTCGCGTCTCGCACACTATTTCCGCCCCGCAAAGGCGAGCGTTTCCCGATCGGCCCTAAACGGTCGCGGAAGGCTTGTGGATCGGCTTGCCGACCTTGCGGCGCAGGCGGGCGACGTCGGAGGCGCTGACCGGCGGCGCCAGGTTGCCCCAGCTGTTGCGGACATAGGTGGCGACCGCGGCGACCTGGGCGTCGTCGAGCTTCCAGCCATAGGTCGGCATGGAGAGCGCGGTTGGCCGGGCGTCCGTGGCGACGGTCTGGGTCCCCGACAGGATGAAGCGGATCACCGTGGTCGGATCGGTCGACTGGGTCACCGCTGCGCCGGGCAGCGGCGGGAAGTAGCTGGGCGTCCCCTTGCCGTCCACGCCGTGGCAGGCCGAGCAGTCGTCGACGTAGATCGCCTGGCCGGCGGCCATGACCGCGGCCTCGGGTTTGGCCGTCGTGGTCGCCGGGGCGTGGTTGGGATAGCCGCGCAGATAGTCGCCGATGGCGGCCAGGTCGGTGGGGTTCATCTGCGAGGTGGAAAAGCGGACCACGTCGGCCATGGAGGCCGAGGCGTTGGTGCGCGCGTTGCGGCCGGTCTTCAGATATTCCGCGACGTCGGGGGTCGACCAGGCGCCCAGGCCGCGCCGCACGTCGGCGTTCAGCGCCGGGGCGGCCCAGTTGTCGAGGTTGCCGCCCTGCAGCTCATGGCCGGCCTTGTCGCCGCCCAGGAAGGTCTTGGGCGTATGGCAGGCGCCGCAGTGGCCGAGGCCCTGGACAATGTGCTGGCCCGGCGTCGGGCCAGCCGTGGGCGCGTTGTCGGGCTTGAAGTAGAGCAGGTTCCAGAAGGTCACCAGGAAGCGGATGTTCAGCGGGAACGGCAGCTTGTTGGCCGGCGGGCGATAGCTGACCGGCGGGATCGTCTTGAAATAGGCGTAGAGCGCGTCGGACTCCGCCCGGGTCGCGTGGGTGAAATAGACGTACGGGAAGGCCGGATAGAGCTTCGAGCCGTTGGCCCGCACGCCGTTGTGCATGGCGTTCCAGAAGTCGTCGGCCGTCCAGGCGCCGATGCCGGTCTCGCGGTCCTGGGTGACGTTGGCCGTATAGATGGTCCCGAACGGCGTGTTCAGCGGCAGGCCGCCGGCATAGGGCTGGCCGCCCGGCCGGTTGTGGCAGCCCTCGCAGTCGCCGACCACCGCGAGATAGTGGCCGAGCTGGACCTGCTGACTGACCCCGGCGGGCGCCGGCGAAGGCCCGGGCGGCGGCGGCATCTGCTGCGCGACGGGGCTGAAGGGCGCGGCGAGGGCCACGGCGAAGACCAGAGCGCCGCTCAGCGCGACGACAAGGGGAAAGATGCGCGCGCGCATCTCAGGCCTGGACCAGCGGCTGGTGCGGCGCCTTCAGGTAGCGCGACCGGATGGCGTCGGCCGCGTGGTAGGCCAGCGCCGCCACGGTGCCGGTGGGGTTGTAGCCGGCGTTCTGCGGGAAGGCGGTCGAACCCAGCACGAAGAGGTTCGGCACGTCCCAGCTCTGCAGGTACTTGTTGGTGAAGCTGGTCTTGGGGTCGTCGCCCATGATGGCCCCGCCGGTGTTGTGGGTGGTCTGATAGGGGACCACGTCCCAGGAGCCCTTGCGATAGTTGGCCTTGATCTCGCGCCCGCCCATGGCCTTGCCGATCTCGCTGGCGCGGTCGGTGAGGTAGTCCGACATCCGGTGTTCGTTGTCGGTGAAGTCGAAGGTCATGCGCAGCAGCGGCCGGCCGAACACGTCCTTGTAGGTCGGGTCGAGGTCGAGGTAGTTGCCGCGGTGGCTCATCACCGCGCCGTGGGTCGAAATGGCGGTGGTCTTCAGATAGTTGCCCGCCACGGCCTTCTTCCACGCCGCGCCCCAGGCGGGCGTGCCGGACGGGGTGGGATGCGTCTCGATCGGCCGCGCCCCGGTCTGCAGGACGCCCACATAGCCGCCGCCGATGAAGCCCAGGCCGGAGTGGTCGAAGTTGTCGCCGTTGAAGTCGTTGATGATGGTCCCGAGCGCGCCCGCGCCGACGAAGGGGTTCAGGATCTTGTCGTCGAAGAAGACGTTCACCGAGGAGGTGATCTGGTAGGCGTAGTTCTTGCCGACCACGCCCTCGCCGGTCGTCGGGTCATAGGGCTTGCCGATCCCGGAAAGCAGCAGCAGCCGGACGTTGTGCAGGATGTAGGCCGAGAGTACGACCATCTCCGCTGGCTGCTCGAACTCGCGGCCCCGCTCATCGACGTAGGTGACGCCGGTGGCGGTCTTGCCGTCCGCCGACATGTTGATCTTCGTCACCTCGGTGTTGGTCTTCAATGTAAAATTTTGCTTGCGCATCAACACCGGCAGGATGGTGGTCTGGGCGCTGGCCTTGGAATAGTTGCCGCAGGCGAATTTCTCGCAGAAGCCGCAATAGGTGCACTGGCCGAGCTGGACGCCCAGCGGGTTGGTGTAGGGGCGCGACATGTTGGCGGCGGGGTGCGGAAAGGGATGGCGGCCCAGGCCCGCGGCGGCCTTGCCGAACAGGGTCGGCGCATAGGGCATGTCGAGCGGCGGATTGGGGTATTCGCGAGCGCGCGGCCCCTCGAAGGGGTCGCCGCCCGGCTGGATCACGCCCTTCAGGTTGCCGGCCTTGCCGGAGACGCCGCAGAGGTATTCGAACTTGTCGTAAAACGGCTCCAGGTCGTCATAGCTCAGCGGATAGTCCTGGATGGTCATGTCGTCGGGGACGGCGGCCTTGCCATAACGCTGCAGGTTGTGGCTGCGCGCCTTCAGGTCGGTGGGCAGGAAGCGCCAGACCTGGCCGTTCCAGTGGACGCCCGCTCCGCCGACGCCGCTGCCCGGCAGGAAGGAGCCCAGCTGACGCATCGGCAGGGCGGTCTCGCTGGTGTTGTTGCGGACGGTGAGGGTGTCGTGGCTGAGCCGCTGGAACAGCTCGTGGCGCCAATAGTAGCGCAGCTCGTCCTGGGCGTAGGCGGACGAGAAGTCTGTGGGGGTGTCGCGCCAGTCGCCGCGCTCGATGGCCAGCACGGCCAGGCCGGCGTCGGTCAGCTCCTGGGCCATGATCGCCCCGGTCCAGCCGAAGCCCACCAGCACCGCGTCGACCGCAGGCAGTTTCGTCGCCATGGCTTTAGCCCTTCACTGACCAGGCGGGCCGTCCGCCAATGCCGACCGGCGGGAGCGGATAGGGCTTGCCGTAGGCCAGCACATAGGCGCGCTGGTCGTAGCGGGCGCCGGAAAATCCGATCATCTTCCACGGGCCCATGTCGCGGTTGCCGCCGTAGATCGGGTCGGAGAAGTAGCCCTCCATCACGTTCTTCAGCAGCAGGGTGAAATAGGCCTTGCCGTCGACCTCGGAGCCCAGGTCGACCTTGCCGGCCTCCAGGGCCTGCAGGAAGGTGTCCTGGTCGGCGGCGCTACGCTTGTGGAAGGCCGGGCCGTTGTTCTGGCTGAGGTGGTCGCCGATCGCCTTGATCGCGGCGCGGTGAAAGCCGGCGGGCGGCCACTTGGCCTGGTAGCCCTGCGTGGGGGTCCCCTTGGCGAATGGGCCCTGCATATAGAGACGTGCGCCGCTGCCGTAGTCGCCGGCCAGCTGGCGGTCGAGGAACAGGGGCACCCCGGCCTGCACGGCGCCGGGGCCGGTGGCGTCGGCCGGCACCAGGCGCGCGCAGGCCGCCTCGATGAAGGCGGCCTCGTCGGCGGTGAACCAGACGTAGTGGGCCTTGAGGTCGGTGGCGGTGGGATAGGATGACAGGTTGGGCTGCCACAGCATGCCGGCGCCGGTGAGCTGCGCAGCAGAACTCGCCAAGGGCAGGGCGCCCGCCGCCAGGCCAAGGGCCAGCACGGCGCGCCGATCCATGTGCAAGTCCGTCATGCCCGGCCCTCTGATCCCACGCAGTAACGCTTGTTTCCCGTCGGCGTTCCCGGCCGAAGACGATCTTACGCCGTCAAACGTCGCGGCGGTCGCGCGTGTCGCGCTCCGGCGTCAGACCTTGCGTATCGATCCTGGGTAGTCGCCGACCCGCGCATCGGAGGTCAGGAGCGTCAGGCCTTCGACGGTTGCCTGGGCGACCAGCAGCCGATCGAACGGATCCCTGTGGAGAAGCGGCAGGCGACCGACGGCGACGGCATGTTCACCGGTGATCGGCAGCTCGATGTAGCTGTTGTCCAGCAGACCGCGCCGCAGCAACTGGGCGTCGACCTTGAAGTCATCCCGCCCGAGCTGGTTCTTGATCGCCACTTCCCAGATGCTGGCCGGGCTGAAGTGCAGCAGATTGGTCGGATCGTCGATCAGGGCCGCGGCTTGCGCCGGCAAGCGAGCGGCCGGCCCGTCGCCGCCCTGCGCCGCCCAGAGCAGCAGATGCGTGTCGAGAAGGAGCTTCATGCTCCGCCGCTGAACAGCCGCTCGATCTCAGCCGCGCCCATCTCGTCGAAGTCGGCGGGAACTTCGATCTGACCGGCCAGGAAACCTCGCCGGCGCACTTCAGAGCCCACCGGCGCATCCAAGCCAACGACCTTGACCAGGGGCTTGCCGGCCTTGGCGATAACAAACGGCTCCCCCTTGGCAGCCTGCTCGACCAGCCGCGAGAGGTGGGTCTTGGCGTCGTGTATGTTGACAGTCCGCATCGCGAACTCCGGTAGACTAAGTTCGGTTAGTTTAGTTCATTGGAGAGTGTCGTGCAAGCGGCGGCCCCGCTGGTCTTTCGTTTCGAGCCGAGGCGGGCTGCCCAGTTCAGGTGATGGAGCACGCGCGATGACAAGCCTATCTGTGCCGGTGAACGCCGATCTGGTCAGCGAGATCATCCTGAGATCGCGCGGCCGCCATGACGTGGTGACCGTTGTGAACAACGTGGTCTCTGATTTTCTTGATCGCACTTTTGGTGATGCGGACGTTTGGTCTCTCGAGCACGCCCTGGAAGCCGCGGACGAGAGCATCGGCGAGAAGCTGCGGGAATATGGCGATCCGAGCAAAGGGCTGCCCTGGAAGCATCAGTTCGAACCGCGGCTGATCTTGCTCCCCAACGGAACGCAACTGCGAGCGCAACCCTATGGTGTCGTGAAGATCGCCGAGGTGAAGCGCCAGCAACTGTGGTTCGAGGGCGCGGCCCTTAGCCCTTCTCAATTCGCATCGAGGGCATGGAACAACACTTCCCGGAGCGCCTGGCGCGACCTGGAGGTCAAGCTACCCGACGCCCTGGATTGGGTTCCTGCGAAGGCCCTCTGAGGGCCCCTCCGCCGCGGCGGAGAAGGAAATGGTCGGAGTGGCAGGATTTGAACCTGCGACCCCCGCGTCCCGAACGCGGTGCTCTACCAGACTGAGCCACACTCCGACTTTGGAGGGCGCCTTATAGAGGAGGGGTTGGAGCCCCGCAAGGCGGCCCGGAGGGCGGCGCGCGAGGCGTTGCATCGCAGGGTCTCCTGCGCTATCTCGACGCCTCCGCGCGGGGACCCCTCGCGGCCCTTCCTGCTGGGGAATGGTGTAATGGTAACACTGCGGTTTTTGGTACCGTCATTCTAGGTTCGAGTCCTAGTTCCCCA
>JBIOED010000120.1:0-9990 GCA_044445675.1 Caulobacterales bacterium
CCCTGGCAGTCTATGCGCTCGATCTTGCGGAACTTCGCCACCTTGGCCGCGGCCATGACCTCGGCGGCCAGCTTTTCGGAGACGATCAGCTTGTCGCCGGCCTTGGCCCAGGGCTCGAACTCCAGGCCCTGTTCCATCGCCTCGACCTGATAGGCGGCGTAGGCGATGTCGGGATTGTAGCTCACCGCCCGGTTGGCCGGGATGGTCCACGGCGTGGTCGTCCAGATGACCACCGCGGCATCGCGTGCGGCGTCGGAGCCCTCCACCACTGGGAATTTCACCCAGACGGTTGGCGAGACGTGGTCGTGGTACTCGACCTCGGCGTCGGCCAGGGCGGTGCGTTCGACGGGGCTCCACATCACCGGCTTGGACCCGCGGTAGAGCTGGCCGGACGCCACGAACTTGTGGAACTCGGCGACGATGGCGGCCTCGCTCGCATAGTCCATGGTGGCGTAGCGGTGCTCCCAGTCGCCGATCACCCCCAGGCGCTTGAAGCCGGCCATCTGGACGCCGATCCACTTCTCGGCGTAGGCGCGGCAGCGGGTGCGGAACTCGGCCTTGGAGACCTCGTCCTTGCGGCGGCCCTGGGCGCGCAGCTCCTCCTCGATCTTCCACTCGATCGGCAGGCCGTGGCAGTCCCAGCCGGGCACGTAGTCGACGTCGTAGCCCAGCAGGAACCGCGAGCGGACCACGAAGTCCTTCAGCGTCTTCTGCAGGGCGTGGCCGATATGGATCGCGCCGTTGGCGTAGGGCGGGCCGTCGTGCAGCACATAGAGCGGGGCGCCGGCGCGCTGCCGGGCCTTGCGCATGGCGTGGTAGAGGTCGATCCGCGCCCATTGCTCCAGGATCGCGGGCTCCTTCTGCGGCAGGCCCGCGCGCATGGGAAAGGGCGTCTCGGGGAGGAAGACGGTCTCGCGGTAATCGCGCGAAGGCGTTTCGGCGTCGTCGGCCATAGGTTTTTCCAGCTGGTCCGGAGTTACGAGGTGCGGGGTTTTTCCCGGCGCGCGCGGAGACGTGTCACGTCCGGCGGCTTCACGCCGGGCGGATAATTCGCAAGCTCGTCCGAACCCTAGTCATGGGGCGAGGCTCTAACAGACGCAGGCTCCGAACCCAAGAGCCGGGTCGGGCGGGATTTGGCCGGTCGGGCCTAGGCCGAGGGCGGCGCTCGCGCTGTCCGCCTCGGCGCTTCCTCGGCTGGTGGCGCAGCAGCACCCGCAACTTCCGTCATGGGTGGAAGCGCGAACCCGGACGACCGCTATCGCTAGACCGGTGCGAAGACCTTGAAGACCGCGACGCGCCCGTCCGGATCGACGCGCATCACGGCGGCGACCCATTGATCGGCCCACATCAAGCGGTAGACGCTGACATCCTGTCCGTCGATCTTCTGGCTCTGGAGCCGCTCGAAGGCCATGGGCGCGCCAAGCGGCCCCAGGCTGTCGCGATAGTCCGCGACCGCTATCGGCGTGAAATACATGTTCGCGTCCGCCGTCAGCAGGCTGCGATCCAGCCTCCCGCCGGCGAGTTGGTCGAACATCCGGTGCGCAAGCGCGAGATCCTGCGGCCGCACGGCTTCGTCGATCGTTGGCCTGGCGCGCCGCGGATTGCGCTTCAGCGGCGTCGGCAGACCCAGGATCACCTGTTCGATCTGGTCGGCGATGTCATCCTGCGCATCGCCGAAGTCGCCGTTCACCGTCACCACAACAGCCGCCCCGTCGTCGGGATAGATGCGGTTCTCGGTCAGGAAACCCTCCTCCGAACCGGGATGCTTGACGCGCCGATGGCCCGCCACCTGGTCGACGAAGACCCCCAGGCCATAGGGCGCGGTCTTGCCGCCGGACAGCGGGGCCGCCGTCTGCTGCTCGGCATAGGTCTTCGCCGACAGCAGGCGGTGGTGAAGGACGCCGAGGTCCCACTTGGCGAGGTCCGTGGCGCTCATCGACAGGCCGCCGTCTCCGAACCCCCAGCCGGCGCCCACGACGAGCGCGGGGCGAAGCGGGCCCAGCGCGTATCGCGTGTAGCCCTGGGCATCCTTCGCCGGCTGTCCCGTGACCTCGGTCGCCGAGGTCATGCCGAGCGGCGCGAAGATCCGCTTGCGCAGGAAGGCCCCCAGGGGTTGGCCGCTGATCCGCTCCACAAGCAGTCCGGCGATGGTGTAGTCGGTGTTGCTGTAGCTCCAGCTCGATCCGGGCGGGAAATCCAGCGGCTGCGTCGCCCACCGGTCGACGATGGCCTGCGGGGAGATCGCCTGCCTGCCCTCGATGGACAGGAACTCGCTGTGGAAAAAGCCCCGATAACCCGCGGTGTGCGACAGGACCTGGCGAACAGTGATCCGCTTCGCCTGCGTCAACTCCGGGAGCCAGCGGCCGACCGTATCGTCGAGCGAGAGCTTCCCCTCATCGACCAGCATGAGCAGCGCCGTGGCCGTGATCTGCTTCGAAACCGACGCGATGTTGTATCCGGCGTCGGTGGTCGCCGGCCGGTCAGGCGAGACCGCGCGCCGCCCATAGGCCTTCGCAAACACGATCTGGCCGCCCCGGACGACGGCGACGGAGGCGCTGGGCACGCCGCGTTGGCTCAGATTGGCCACGACGCCCCGGTCGATGGCGACCACCTCAGCCGGCGTGAAGGATTGGGCGTCCGCCAAGGTCGGGAACGCGAATGCCGCGGCGGCCACCAAGCCAATACATGCGCGCATGATTGTCCCTTCGCGACTTACATTTGTAATATAACTCGGGTTTGCACGCGGCTTTGTCAAGCTCGGGGCAGGCTCACAAGCCGGGCCTTGACGAGCGTTGGGGCCGGCTATTCGAAATCCGGCATCAGCAGGTCCCGCGCGACCTTGGCGTCCTTCATCACCTGGGCGGTCATGGTCTCCAGGCCGTCGAACTTCAGCTCCGGCCGCAGGAAGGCGATCAGGTCGGTCTCGATCACCTGGTCGTAGATGTCCTCGTCGAAATCGAAGAGCCAGACCTCGAGCAGCGGGATGCGGACGCCCTCGATGGTCGGGTTGACGCCGATGTTGGCGACGCCGGGGACGTCGCGCCCGTCGGGCAGGCGCGTGCGGGTGGCGTAGACCCCGAACTTCGGGATCACATAGTCGTCCAGCGCCACATTGGCGGTGGGAAAGCCCAGCTTGCGGCCGAGCTGGCGCCCGCGTTGCACCACGCCCTCGATGGCGAAGGGGCGGCCGAGGATCGCGGCGGCCACGTCCGGTCGGCCGTCCCGCAGGGCCTCGCGAACGGCGGTGGAGGAGAACTTCTGGCCGTTCACGTCCTCCACCGGCTCGGCCACCGAGACCCCGAAGCCCATCTCGGCGCCATAGGCGCGCATGGCCTGCGGGCTGCCCGTGCGGTCCTTGCCGAACGAGTTGTCGAAACCCACCGCCACGTGGCGCGCGCCCCAGCCCTCGTGCAGCACGCGGCCCGCGAACTCCCGGTCGGTCATCTGGGCGAGTTCGGCGGTGAGCGGCAGGACGTAGAGGATGTCGACGCCCAGCGCCTCCAGCGCGCGGGCCTGCTGGTCGGGCTTCATCAGGTGAAAGGCCGGCTCGTCGGGCCGGAAATAGGCTCGCGGATGCGGGTCGAAGGTGATCACCCCCAAGGGACAGCCGAGTTCCCCCGCCGCCTTGGCGGCCAGCGCGATCACCCGCTGGTGCCCGCGGTGGACGCCGTCGAAATTGCCCATGGCCACCGCCGCCCCGCGGTCGCCCTGCGGCAGGTTCGTCCAGCCCTTGATGACCCGAAGACGCCTCATGCGCGCCGGGGCACCATGATCAGCGCTTCGCCGTCGATCACCGTCTTGCCGTTCACCAGGGCGGCGGTCTCGAAGGTCGCGTGGCCCTTGCCGGGGTCCAGCGCCTTGACCGTGACCCGCGCGGTGACCGGGTCGCCGATCTTCACCGGCCGGCGGAAGCGCAGCGATTGCGACAGGTAGATCGCGCCCGGCCCGGGGAGCTGGTTCCCCAGAACGGCGGAGATGTAGGCGGCGGTCAGCATGCCGTGGGCGATCCGCCCGCCGAACGGCGTGGTCCTGGCGTAGGCCTCGTCCATGTGCACCGGATTGATGTCGCCGGAGAGGGCGGCGAAGGCCTCGATGTCCGCCGCGCCCACCACGTGGGTGGTCTCCGCGGTCTGGCCCACGCTGAGTTCGTCGAAATAGAGCCCCTGCACGATCGCTCCCCTGGAGACCGGTATCCACTTAACGACGAATGGCGCTTGTCGCCAGACAGGTTGGGGCCGCCAGACCGGGCGGGCTCACCAGACCAGGTCGGCGATGGCGTAGGTGGCGGTGAGGCCCGCCTGGTGCAGCAGGTCGGCGACGGCGGCGAAATTCACCCCGCCGGGGCCGATGGTTTCCGCCCCATGGATGCCGCTGGCCACGAACAGCACGTCGAGCCCCCGGGCGTTGGCGCCGCGCACGTCGGTGGGCAGGCCGTCGCCGATGCACAGCACCCTGGCGGGATCGGCCGCATGGCCCAGCGCGCCTTCCGCGATGTTCAGCGACAGCTCGTAGATCGCCGGATAGGGCTTGCCCGCCATGATCACCCGCCCGCCGAGACTTTCGTAGAGCTGGGCCAGCGCGCCGCCGCAGTAGATGAGCCGCTCCCCGCGCTGCACGACGATGTCCGGATTGGCGCAGATCATCGGCAGATCCCGCTCGATCGCCGCGCAGAAGCGGTCGCGGTAGTCGGTGGGCTCGTCGTTCTCGTCGTCGTAAGGACCGGTGACCGAGATGAAGGCGGCCGCGTCGGGGTCGGCGAAGGCGAGGTCGAGCCCCGCGTAGAGCGCGTCGTCCCGATCCGGCCCGATCTTCCACGCCGGTCCCGGCGCGCGCTCGGCCAGCAAGAGGCGCGTGGCGTCGCCGGAGGTCACGATATGGCTCCAGGCCTTGCGTGGCGCCCCCAGCCCGTCGAGTTGCTCGATCACCGGACCGCAGGGGCGGGGCGAATTGGAGATCAGGATCACCGGCCCGCGCTCGGCGCGGAACCGGGCCAGGGCCTCGCAGGCCGCAGGGAAGCTCTCGCGGCCGTTATGGATCACCCCCCAGACGTCGCAGAGCAGGACGTCGTAGCGGGGAGTGAGCTCGGAAAGGCCGGCGATCAGCTTGGGGGCGGTCATCGGGGCGCGGTAGCGGCGCGGCTTCATGCGGTCAATGGCTGCGCCGATCCCGCGCTGGGCGAGGCCGTCGCATTGTTCGATCCCGCCTTGGCGGATATGGACCCGCCATGCCTCTGCACCGCGCCAGCGTGACCGATCGGAGACGACCGGGCGCCCGGCTGATCAGGACCTGGGCGCTCGCCTCGATCGCCTATGTCGCCGCCGCCGGGGCGCTGTCCGTCGCGCCGGTTCGCGAGGTCATGACGCAGGCGGCCAGGCCCGCGCCCTTGGCGCCGACGTTGCCGGCGTCATGGAAGGGGCCGCTGCCCGACGCGCCGGACAGCCCGGCGGTCAAGGTCGCCAAGGTGGTGGCCCGGCAGGCCGTGATTGCCTTCGCCCCGCCGTTCCTGGTCCTGTGGTTCGGGTGGGACGTGTGGTTCGCCGCCCGCGGATTCCTGGCGCCGGACCGCAAGGCGCCCCGCGAATAGGACCGCAGCGGAGTCGGCCCTAACGGGGCGCTTCGGCGACCGAACGGGCCGGCTCCGCGGCCCGCGCGCCGGGGAAGATGCGCAGGAAGTTCTCCGCATAGAAGGCCTCGCGCACCGCCTCGCTGCGGTCGCCCAGGAAGCCCTCGAACCGCCGGATCGGATCGCGGCCGCCCTCGACGTGCGGATAGTCGCTTGAGAACAGGTAGAGCTCCGGGCTCGAATGGTCGATCAGCACGCCGACGTCCTCGAAGACGAAGGGGATGAAGGCCATCTGCTGGCTGAGCATCTCCGACGGCCGGCGGCTGAACGGCGTCTGGTTCTTGTCGGCGCGGATCCAGTTCTTGGCCACCCAGTCGAGGCGGGTGAGCAGCGAGGGGACCCAGCCGGCGCCCAGCTCGACGCTGGCGCCGCGCAAGGTCGGGAAGCGTTCGAAGACGCCGTCGATCAGCATCATCGAGATGAAGGTCTCCGGGCCCTGGTGCAGGATGGCGATGTCCTTGGAACGCAGGTTCTCGCCGCCGCCCATCCAGTCCTTCACCGGCCCCTTGCCGTTGTTCATCCAGGCGCGGGCCTGCTGCAGCGGCGCGCCGCCGACATGCAGCAGGAACGGCGTGCCGCTTTCCGCCAGGCGCGCCCAGAAGGGGTCGAAATCGACGTGGCCCGGCGAGCGCTCGGCGGGCGGGCGGTGCGGCACCCAGACCGCCTTCAGGCCGGCCGCTATGGCCGCGTCGAGCTCGGCAATGGCGAGCTCCGGCTCGTCCAGCGGGATGATCGCCACGCCCAGCAGCCGGCGGTCGGCGGCGCAGAAGTCGGCCATGTGGCGGTTGTGGGCGCGGGCGGCGGCGTAGCGCAGCTCCGGGGTGATCTTCGACGACGGCGAAAACGGCAGGGCCACGCTGTGGGTGGCGAACACCAGCTGCCGTTTGAAGCCCAGGAGGTCGAGGGCGCGGCTGCGGTCGACGCGGTCGAAGGCGCCGAGCGCCTGGATCTCCTTGGAGCTCTCGATCAGCCGGTCGCCCAGCGCGATCTGGGCGGCGACATGTTCAGGGCTGTGGCGGTTGCCTTGGCCCACGATGACGGCCACTTCCTCGTCGGTGACCAGGGAGGCGGCGTAGCTCACCTCCGGGATCTGGTCGCGCAAACCGGGGTCAGCGTATTTCTTGAGAAAGTCCGGCAGCTCCATGATGTGGCTGTCGGCGTCGTAGAACGCCCGATGCGAAGGCGCGTAGGCCATGGATGATCCTCCGCGGGTCCGGTGGCGACCCGGCGGGGCCAGTATTGGGCGGGCGGGCGCGGTTGTCACTAAAGGCGGGCAATCTCCCCTCGTCGCTGGTCATCGCCCGGCTTGTCTGGGCGACCCATGAACGCCAGGCCTCCCGAATGAGCTACGGCGGCGCCGAGGTGGAGTGGCTTGAGTTCGCGGGGCCGTCCCTACCCGGCCGCTGCCCGCCTTGCGAACTGCGGGCGGATCAGGTTGGGCGGCGGGCCGGCCTCGGTCAGCACGGCTTCCTTGATGGCGCGGGGCTCGCCGAACAGGTGGCCCTGGCCGAAGCCGATGTTGAGCTCCAGGACGTCGACCACCTGACGTTCGGCCTCGACCTTCTCGGCGATCACCTCGACGCCGTAGCGGCGGGTGAGGGTGGTGAAATCCTCGGCGGCGAGGTCGGGCAACGAGCGCAGCACCTGGCGGCCGTCGACCTCGGTCAGCTCCTCCAGCAGGAACTGGGCGCCGATCTTCAGGAACTTGACGTCGGAGCGGGCGAGGTCCTGCAGGTCGAGGTCGAGGTCGGCGACCTTGTCGAGGCTGAAGCGGAAGCCGAGCTCGGCGAGCTTGCCCATGTTGCGCGCCTCCACCGAGCCGCGCGCGTCGAACGCCGCCTGGCCGATCTCGAAGATCAGGGCGCCGGCCAGGTCACGGTTGGCGGTGAGCAGGTCGAGGAACTGCGGGAAGAAGCTCTCGTCGCCCAGGCTGGCCATCGAGACGTTGCAGAAGATGCCGATCTTGCGGTCCTGCTTGGCGAGGCGCCGCACGATCTGCACGCAGCGGAACAGCAGCAGGTTGTCGATGGCGGTGACCAGGCCCCCAGGCTCGGCGACGGTCAGGTACTCGGCCGGCATCAGCACCCGGCCGGTTTCGTCGCGCAGGCGCGAGAAGCTCTCGTAGAACTGGGTGCGGCGCTGCGGCAGGGCGACGATCGGCTGCAGGTAGAGGTCGACGCGGTTCTCGGTCAGCGCCTCGCGCACGGTGTCCAGCAGGGCCGGCGTTTGCTGCGCATCGCCGCCCAGGCGGACGGGGAAGGCCGGCGCCTCGCCCTGCTCGTCCAGCCGGCGGCGCATGCGCTCCACCAGGTCCTCCAGCATGTGGACCTCGTCGACCAGGTCGTCGGAGCGCTGGGCGTCTTCGGTGACGATCTCGACCACCTCGGCCAGCCGGGCGTCCAGCGCCTCGACCTGGCCCAGCAGGATCTTGTGCGCCTCGCGGATGTTCTCGATGTCGCCCTTGATCGCGCCGGCCTCCAGGGCGCGCTCGATCAGGCCGTGGAACGCGAAGCAGAGGCCCAGGCCGCCGACCAGGGCCGCCACGCCGGCGCCCCAGCCGCCGCCGTTCCGCCACAGCGTCAGGGCGACGATCAGCGACAGGCACAGGTAGGTTGCGCAGAGGAGCCCGAGGGTGAGCCGTCGCATGGTCCCCGCCATCCGAATCACTAGCTGCGAGTATCCGCCGGGGAATCCCTGCAAGTCGAATGGATTAACGGCAGGTGCGGCGGAAGGACTCGCGGCCGCCAATTTCGATCCACGAACCACACGAACGCGGCTCGGCCTGGACAGGCCCGCAAAGCGGGGGCCTTCGAGGATCGGCCACGGAAAACACCGAGGGGGGCTCCGGCGCTTTCCGAGCCGTTCGTGTGGGTCGTCGACCTGCAGGCGACCTCGCCGCCACGCTGGCGCCGGCCCCTGAAATATGTGATCGGTGTTAACTTAACTTGGCGCGAGCACTCAGATGGCGGCGGACGGAGCTTCAGGCGGCGGGGCGGGCGAGCACTTCGACGTGCTGATCGTGGGCGCGGGGCTGTCGGGCGTCGGGGCCGGCTGGCACCTGCAGGACAAGGCGTCCGACCGCTCCTATGTGATCCTCGAGGGCCGCGAAGCGATCGGCGGCACCTGGGACCTGTTCCGCTATCCCGGCATCCGCTCGGACAGCGACATGTACACCCTGGGCTACGCCTTCAAGCCGTGGACCGAGGCCAAGGCCATCGCCGACGGGCCCTCGATCCTGAAGTACGTGCGCGAAACCGCCCGCGATTTCGGCATCGACCGGCACATCCGCTACGGCCATCAGGTGACATCCGCCGCCTGGTCGAGCGAGGCCGCCCGCTGGACCGTCGAGGCGCGGCGCGGTGACGGGACCACCGCCAAGTTCACCGCCAACTTCGTCTTCCTCTGCGGGGGCTACTATTCCTACGAAGGCGGCTACACGCCGGACTTCCCGGGCGCGGAGCGGTTCAAGGGCGAGATCGTCCACCCGCAGAAGTGGCCGGAGACCCTGGACTACGCCGGCAAGCGGGTGGTGGTGATCGGCTCGGGCGCGACGGCGGTGACGCTGGTCCCGGCGATGGCTGAGAGCGCCGCCCAGGTGACCATGCTGCAACGCTCGCCCACCTATGTGGTGTCGCGCCCGGCCGAGGACGCCATGGCCAACCGCCTGCGCAACTGGCTGCCGTCGATGCTGGCCTACAACATCATCCGCTGGCGCAATGTGCTGTTCGGCATGTGGTTCTTCCGCCTGGCGCGCAACAAGCCGGCGGCGGTGAAGAAGAACATCATCGACATGGTCCGCGCCCAGCTCGGCCCCGACTACGACGTCGGGACCCACTTCACGCCGCGCTACAACCCCTGGGACCAGCGGCTGTGCCTGGTCCCCGACGCCGACCTGTTCGAGGCGATCAACGCCGGCAAGGCGCAGGTGGTCACCGACCACATCGAGACCTTCACCGAGCGCGGCATTAAGCTGACCTCCGGCGCCGAACTCGCGGCCGACATCGTCGTCACCGCCACGGGCCTCGCCCTGCAGGTGATGAACGGCCTCAAGCTCACCGTCGACGGGCGCGTCATCGATCCCGGCCAGACCCTTTCCTACAAGGGGATGATGTACGAGGGCGTCCCGAACCTGGCGTCGGCCTTCGGCTACACCAACGCCTCCTGGACGCTGAAATGCGACCTGACCTGCGAATACGTCTGCCGCCTCCTGAACCACATGGTCAAGGCCGGCCTGCGCCAGGTCACCCCGCACAACCACGACCCGGACATCGAGCGCCAGCCCTGGCTCGACTTCTCCTCCAGCTACGTCCAGCGGGCCATGGAGAAGTTCCCCAAGCAGGGATCGAAGGCGCCCTGGAAGCTGCACC